>JAYWAJ010000153.1:0-16897 GCA_043782525.1 Deltaproteobacteria bacterium
GGTGCGCTCGGCGGCCACCAGCGCCTGTCCGATCACCTGCCCGCCGAAGACGCTCTTGCCGCCGATGTCGCTCGACTGGCCGCGGAAGAGGTTGACCTCCAGCTGTTCGAGGTCGAGCTGCGCGACGAGGCTCTGCAGGGCGCTGTCCATGGGCGCCCGCATCTTAATCTCCGGAAACGTCAGCGGGCACTTTCTCGACGAAGACCGGCTCGCCCTTCTCTACGACGGCGATTCCGCGCCCGCTGACCGAAAGACGCCCTTCGTGGCCGCTCAGCGCGATGACGATGTCCCCTTTTTCCTCGAGCGGGAGGGGTAAGAGGTCCAACTCCGCACCATCGATGGTGATCCGGCCGTCGAGGATCCAGAGGGTGCCCTGTGGCGATTCACGGACCGCCCCGCTCGCGACCACCAACTCCACCTCCTGCGACCATCCGGTCCCCGCGTCGCGCCCCGGATCCCCGCTGCTGACGTGGAGGTAGGCATCGAGCCGGACGTGGACCGCGCCGCCCTGCTCCGTCACCGACAGCACCTTGGAGTCATGCAGCTCGATGGCGCGGTGCTGGAGGCGGGGGAAGGCGCCGCAGGTCTTCGGGGGTGGCATGTAGAAAAGGATATGCCCGCTCCGGTCGAAACACCCGCTAGACTGGGGCGCGTGAGTCTCGAGCAGCTCCTTCAAGATGGCGTCGTCGACGAAGTCCTGGGCCGCCTCAAGAGCGGGAAGGAGGCGGACGTCTGGCTCGTCCGCCACCACGACGAGGTGCTCTGCGCCAAGGTCTACAAGGACCGCCAGTTTCGCAGCTTCAAGAACAACTCCGGCTACAAGGAGGGCCGCGCCGTCCGCAACACCCGCACGCAACGGGCGATGGACCGCGGCAGCCGCTTCGGCCAGGCCGCCGCCGAGGAGGAGTGGAAGGCGGCGGAGTCGGACGCGCTGCACAAGCTGCATGCGCAGGGCGTGCGGGTGCCGGCGCCGGTGCTCTTCTACGAGGGCATCCTCTTGATGAAGCTGGTGCTCGACAAGGAGGGGCATCCGGCGCCGCGGCTCATCGACGCGCAGCTGGGCCGCGAGCAGGCCGGTACGCTCTACGCCGACCTGAGGACGCAGGCGATCCGCATGCTCTGCAGCGAGCTGATCCACGGCGATCTCTCCGCCTACAACGTGCTGCTCGGGGCCGAGGGGCCGACCCTCATCGACTTTCCGCAAGTGGTCTCGGCGGCGCACAACAGCACGGCCGAGTCCTTCTTCACCCGCGACCTGGAGAACATCCGGACCTTCTTCGCCGGCTTCGATCCGGCGCTGGCGGCGCGGACCGGGGATGCGCCGGAGATCTGGCGCGCGTACGTCCGCCGCGAGCTGCAGCCGGACTTCGTTCCCAGCGGCCGGCCGCCGCCTCCCGAGCGCCAGCCGCGGCCGCAGCAGTCCCGGGCCCAGGTCCACGCGCCGCGGCCGCAAGGCCCGCAAGCTTCCCGTCCGCACGGGCACAAGCCGCCGCGGCCCCATGGGCAGAAGCAGCCGCAGGAGCAAGGGCAGCCGCGCCCGCCTGGAGCGCCGCCCCAGGCCCAGCAACAGCAGAGGCGGCAGGGGCAGCACCCTGCGCACGCGCTGCAACACCCGCGCCCCCAGGGGCAGCACCCTGCGCACGCGCCACAACACCCGCGGCCCCAGGGGCAGCACCCTGCGCACGCGCCGCAACACCCGCGCCCCCAGGGGCAGCACCCTGCGCACGCGCCGCAACACCCGCGGCCGCCCGGACAGCAGCAGCCGCAGCGGCACGGAGGGCAGCATCCGCGGCCGCAAGGGTCGCCGCGCTCGGGGCAGCAGCAGCGTCCGCCGGGTCCGCAGCAACCGCGCGGTCAGCCGCAGCGCAGTGGCCCGCCGCCGCGCAACGGGCCGCAGCAGCCGCAGGGCCAGCCGGGGCCCGTCGTCGAGCGCGTGACCCGGCCCGCTCCGCACCGCCCCGCGCCGCACCCGCGTCCGCCGCACAAATGATCAGAGCTTGACCGGCGCTCCCCAGCCGCGCGCTTGGGCGAGCCGCAGGACCAGCGCCGCCGCCGCCGCATCTTCGGCCGCCACGCCCACGCCTTTGTAGACGGTGAGCTGGTCGGGCGTCGTCCGCCCCGCCCGCGTCCCTGCCGCAAGCTCCCCCAGCTCGAGGGCCGCCGCCGGATCGAGTCCGCGCAGCTCGAAGGCGCCGGCGGGCGGCGCGCCGAATGCGGAGGCGCGCGACTCTACCGCCAGGAGCGCGCCGCCGAGGACCGCGGCCTCCAGCTCGCTGCCTTCGGCGTGCAGCCCGACCGAGTTCAGGTGCGCGCCGGCCTTGAGCCAGGCGCGCCGGACCACCGGCTCCCTCGCGTGCGTGGTGGCGCAGACGACGTCGGCGCCGCGCACGGCCGATTCGAGGTCCGGCGCAGCCACCGCGCCGAGGCGCGCCGCGAACGCCGCCGTGCGCGCCGGATCGCGCCCCGCCACCCGCACCTCGCGGAACTTGCGCACCCGCACGAGGTAGCGCGCATGCGACTCCGCCTGGACGCCGGTGCCGACGATGGCCAGGACCGCGGCGTCCTCCCGCGCCAGCAGCTGCGTCGCCAGGGCGGAGGCGGCCGCCGTCCGCTGCGCGGTGATGGCGGTCCCGTCGAGCAGCGCCAGCGGCGTTCCATCCTTCGGGTCGAAGACGACGATGACCGCCTGGTGCGTGGGCGCCGTGGCGTTGCCGGGAAAGACCGCCACCAGCTTGGCCGCCAGCACCTCCAGCGAGGGCAGGTAGGCCGGCATGGCGCCGAGCAGGCCCGCGGCGCTGAAGGCGGCGATGCGCGTCGGCATGGAGGCGCGGCCGGCGCTGACGTCGACGAGCGCGGCCCGCACCGCCGCGATGAGCGCGTCGGGCTCGAGCAGCGCCTCGACCTCCGCGCGCCCGAGCGCAATCACGGCAGGAGGAGCAGCTTGCCGGTGGTCTGCCGCGAGGCGAGCAGCGCGTGCGCCTTCCCCGCGTCGGCGAGGGGCAGCGCATCCTCGATGCGCAGCTTCAGGTCTCCGCGCTCGACGGCGCCCAGCACCGCCCCCGCCCGGGTGAGCAGCTCGTCGCGGGTCAGTACATAGGTGAAGAGCGTCGGCCGGGTGAGATAGAGCGAGCCGCCCTGCGCCAGGCTCTGGATGTCGATGGGCGGCACCGGCCCGCTGCTGCCGCCGAAGATCACCAGCATCCCGCGCGGACGCAGGGACCGCAGCGACTTCTCCCAGGTGTCCTTGCCCACCGAGTCGTAGACGACGTGCACGCCCGCGCCGCCGGTGATGCGCTTCACCTCCGCCTCGAAGTCCTGGGTGCGGTAGTCGATCACCTCGTGCGCGCCCGCGGCCTTGGCCAGCGCCGCCTTCTCCGCCCCGCTGGCGGTGCCGATCACCTGCGCCCCGGCGCGCCGCGCCAGCTGGCAGAAGAGCTGCCCCACGCCGCCGGCTGCCGCGTGGATGAGGCAGGCATGTCCGGGTCGCAGCGCAAATGTTTCGGTGACCAGGTAATGCGCGGTCATGCCCTGCAGCATCGCCGCCGCCGCCGACTTGAGGTCGAGCCGGGCCGGCACCGGCACCAGCCGCGCCGCCGGGATCACTTGGTGGCTCGCATACGAGCCGAGCGGCCCGGCCCAGGCGACGCGGTCTCCGGACTTCACCTCGCCGACGTCGGGGCCCACCGACTCGACCACGCCGGCGCCCTCCTGCCCGAGCGTGAACGGCAGCGGCAGCTGGTAGACCCCGCTGCGCTGGTAGATGTCGATGAAGTTGACGCCCGCCGCCTCGACGCGCACCAGCGCCTGTCCTGGGCCAGGCTGCGGCGTGGGCAGCTCGGTGAGCTCGAGCACTTCGGGGCCGCCGGGCGACTTGACGCGGATGGCTTTCATGCGGCCTTCACCTCACGCGGCGGGCCGTCCGTCAAGCTCCACCAGCTGCGCGGCGATGCAGGCGCCCAGCCGCGCCACCCCCTGGGCGATCAGCTCCGGCGGCCGGTTGGAGAAGTTGAGGCGCAGCGTGTCCCGCTGCGGCAGGTGCGGATAGAAGGGCGCGCCCGGGACGAAAGCGACCTTCTCCCGCATCGACAGGGCGAGCAGCGCCTCGGCGTCGAGCCCGCCGGGCAGCTGGGCCCAGACGAAGAGCCCGCCTTCCGGCCGCGTCCAGCGCGCGCCTGCGGGAAAGCTGCGCTCCAGGGACGCCAGCATGGCACGGAGCCGCTCGCCGTAGAGCTGCCGCAGCGCGACCAGGTGAGCGTCGTAGTCGAAGGTCTCGAGCAGCCGCGAGACCGCGCGCTGCGAGAGGACGCCGGTGTGCAGGTCGGCCGCCTGCTTGGCGATGGTGAGGGCGCGGATGATGCGCTCGTCGGCCACCGCGAACCCGAGGCGCAGGCCCGGGGCCAGCGTCTTGGAGAAGGAGCCGAGGTGGATGACCGTCGCCTTCTCCTCCAGCCCGGCGACGGGCGGCAACGCCACGCCCGCATAGCGCAGCTCTCCGTAGGGATCGTCCTCAAGGACCGCGACGCCGTGCTCCGCCGCCAGCCGGGCCAGCCGGGCGCGCCGCTCGAGCGAGAGCGTGGTGCCGCGCGGATTCTGGAAGTTGGGCACCAGGTAGATGAGCTTCACGCGGGTGCTGCGCAGGGCCTGCTCCAGCTCCTCGACGCGCATGCCCTCGTCGTCGCTGCCCACCACCGCGAATTGCGCCTCGTAGGTGCTGAACGACTGCAGGGCCGCAAGGTACGACGGCTCCTCGACGGCGACCACGTCGCCCGGATCGACGAGCGCCTTGCCGACGAGGTCGATGCCCTGCTGGGAGCCGGCGGTGATGAGAATGTTGCCGGCCGCGGCGGGCAGGCCGCGCCGGGTCATGCGCGCGGCCACCCACTCGCGCAGCGGGCCGTAGCCCTCGGTCGCGCCGTACTGCAGCGCCGCGGCGCCGTCGTGGGCCAGGACTTCGGCGTGCGCCCGCGCCATCGCCGCGACGGGAAAGGCCTCGGGCGCCGGGAGCCCGCCGGCAAAGGAGAGGACGTCGGGGCGCTCGGTGAGCTTGAGCAGCTCGCGGATGGCGGAGGCCTGCACGCGCGACATGCGTCTGGCGAACTCGATCATGGCGATCCTCAGGGCACGCGATGGGGATCAAGTCCCCGCCGATTGGCTTTCCGGGGCGGGTCGGGCGAGATGGGGACCGCGGTCGTCTCCTTCACCGTCGCCAGGACCACGGTGGTGGTGGTGCTGGTGACGCCAGGGATCCGGCGCAGGGTGCCGGAGAGCAGGTCGTCCAGCGCCGTGGTGTTGCGGGCCATGACCTTGAGGACGTACGAGTCGAGCCCGGCCACGCGGTGGCACTCCTGCACTTCCGGAATGTTGAGGATCCGGCGGGTGAAGGCGTCGTGGTAACGGGGATGGGCGATGCGCACGCCCACCAGGGCGCGGATGTCGTTGCCCAGCGCGCGTGGGTCGAGGCGGGCGACGTAGCCCAGCACCGCCCCCGAGGCGTCGAGCTTGCGGATGCGGTCGGCGACGCTCGGCTGCGAAAGGCCCACCGTGGTCGCGATCTCCACCTGGGTGGTCCGCGCGTCGCGCTGCAGCAGGTCGAGAATCTGATAATCTATAGGATCAAGGTGCATATCGCCGTTGGTAGATAGGACTTTGCCGAAATTTCTGCAAGCCCGCCGCGGCGGTGGTGTTCCGCGCATCCCTGGAGAGCGGCGCGCATCGAAGGCGCTCACTCTGGAGGTCCACGGATGAAGCTCTTCATCAAGCCCGGCGCCTGCTCGCTCTCTCCCCACATCGTCTCGCGCGAGGCGGGCCTGAACCTGGAAGTGGTCCGCCCCGACCTGAAGTCGGCCGACTTCCTCAAGCTCAACCCCAAGGGCTACATCCCGGTCCTCCAGCTCGACGACGGGCAGGTGCTCACCGAGGGCGTGGCCATCGTCCAGTACCTCGCCGACCAGAAGCCGGAAGCGAAGCTGGCCCCCAAAAACGGCACGCTGGAGCGCTACCGCCTGCAAGAGTGGCTGAACTACATCGCCACCGAGCTGCACAAGGGCTTCTCGCCGCTCTTCCGCAAGCCCGAGCCGGCGGCGCGGCAGCAGCTCATCGCCGGCCTGGAGAAGAAGTTCACCTTCGTCTCGCAGCACCTGGAAAAGAACGCCTTCGTCCTCGGCGAGAGCTTCACCGTCGCCGACGCCTACCTCTATACGGTGCTGACCTGGACCAAGGGCCTCGCCATCGACCTTTCGCCCTGGACCGCGCTCAAGGCCTGGTTCGACAAGGTGGCCGCCCGTCCGTCGGTGGTCGCGGCGCACCAGGCGGAGCGCAGCTGATGGAACGGCGCAAGCTGGGAAAGCTCGAGGTCTCTGCCCTCGGCCTCGGCTGCATGGGCATGAGCGAGTTCTACGGCAAGACCGACGACAAGGAGTCGATCGCCACCATCCACCGCGCCCTCGAGCTGGGCGTGACCTTCCTCGACACCGCCGACATGTACGGACCCTTCCTCAACGAGGAGCTGGTCGGCCGTGCCATCCAGGACCGGCGCGACCAGGTCGTCCTCGCCACCAAGTTCGGAAACAGGCGCGGCCAGAAGGGCGAGTTCCTCGGCGTCAGCGGCAAGCCCGACTACGTGAAGAAGTGCTGCGAGGACTCGCTCCGGCGGCTGGGCGTCTCGCACATCGATCTCTACTACCAGCACCGTGTCGACCCCGAGGTGCCCATCGAGGAGACGGTCGGCGCCATGTCCGAGCTGGTGAAGGCCGGCAAGGTCCGCTACCTCGGCATGTCGGAGGCGGCTCCGCAGACGCTGCGGCGCGCCGCCAAGGTCGCGACCATCTCGGCGCTGCAGACGGAGTATTCGCTCTGGAGTCGCGAGGCCGAGGACGAGGTGCTTCCCACCGCCCGCGAGCTGGGCATCGGCTTCGTCGCCTACAGCCCGCTCGGCCGCGGCTTCCTCTCCGGCGCGTACCAGAAGCCTGAGGACATCCCCGAGGGCGACTACCGGCGCAACAGCCCGCGCTTCCAAGGCGAGAACTTCTACAAGAACTTGCAGCTGGTGGAGCGCATCAAGGAGATCGCCCGCGAGAAGCAGGCGACGCCTTCGCAGCTCGCGCTCGCCTGGGTGCTCTCCCGCGGGGTGGTGCCCATCCCCGGCACCAAGCGGCGCAAGTACCTGGAGGAGAACGTGGGCGCGGTCCGGATCCAGCTCTCGAAAGAGGAGCTGCGGCGCATCGAGGAGGCAGCTCCCAAGGGCGCGGCGGCGGGCGACCGCTACCATGCGCAGGGGATGCGCAGCGTCAACCGCTAGGGCGCAATTGCAGTCAACGACGTGCTCGTGCTCGTGCTCGTGCTCGTTGCGGTGCTCGGCATCGGGCTTGTACGGGTGGTCGTGGAGGGGAAAGCACGGCGCAGGCCGCGGCGTTCCCATCTCGCCCACCAGCACCAACACGACCTCGGCCACGCAAACGAGGACGAGCGCGAGCACGGCTGTAAATTGATTCGCATCGCCGCTAGAAGTCGCCGGCCCTGGCGCGGGCGGCTGGAAAGCTGGCATGTGTCCGTCGGGCGCGAGAGAATGCGCGCCCGATGCGCATCTACCAGGGTCTCGACGTGCAGTCCGATTTTGGCGGGCGCTTCCCCTGGAAGAGCCGGCTCGTCGAGGTGGAGCACGGCGTGCGGCAGGCGGTGGTGGACGAGGGCCCGCGCGACGCCAGGCTGACCTTCCTCCTGCTGCACGGAAATCCCACCTGGTCGTTTCTCTACCGCGACTTCATCAAGCGCCTCTCGCCGAAGTACCGGGTCATCGCGCCCGATCACGTCGGCTTCGGGCGCAGCGACAAGCCGCGCGACCCGCGCTGGTACACGCTCGACCGCCACATCGCCAACCTGGGCAAGGTGCTCGGCGAGCTCAAGGCGGAGCGGGTGGTCCCGGTGATGCAGGACTGGGGCGGGCCCATCGGCATGGGCTGGGCGACGCAGCATGTCGCCCGCGTCGCCGGGCTGGTGGTGCTCAACACCTGGGCCTTCGTGCGCGAGCCCGCCATGAAGCTGCCGCTGCTCTTCAAGCTGCTGGTGCTGGGCAAGGGCGGCTGGAAGCGCAGCGTGCAGAAGAACATCTTCGTCGAGTGGCTCCTGGCGCGCTCCGGACCGCGCCGGCTCACCGACGAGGAGCTTCTCCCCTACCGCGCTCCCTTCCCCACCGCCGACGATCGCGTCGGCATCGCCCGCTTTCCCCAGCTCATCCCCGAGACCCGGCACCAGCTGCACGAATCGTGGGCCACCATGGGCCACATCGAGGACGGCCTCGCCCGGCTGCGCGACAAGCCGGCGCTGATCTGCTGGGCGCTCAAGGATCGCGCCTTCGGCCGCCGCTTCCTGCAGCGGTGGCAGCAGGCCTTCGCGCGCGTCGACGGGCCGCACTTGCTCCCCTTTGCGGGACACTTCCTCCAGGAGGATGCGCCGGGGCCGATCCTCGATCACATCGAGCGCTGGGCCGCCGCGCTTTGAACCTCGAGGCGCAGGCGCGGATGCTGGCCAACCGCGTGAAGAAGACCTTTCGCAAGCTGCAGCCGCGCTTCGAGCAGCGGCGCATCGGCGCCTTCCGGCTCTACGACCGCGACATCCCCGAGATCCGCGCCGTCCTCGACTGGTACGAGGGTCACCTGGTCATGGCCGAGTATGCCCGCGAGCAGACCGCGAAGCTGCCCTGGCTCGAGACGATGGCGCGGGCGGTGGCGCTGGAGCTGGAGGTGCCGTGGGAGCGTGTTCATCTCAAGAAGCGGCTCACCGGCGAGAAGTACCAGCGGCTGGCTCGTAACGAGGTGCGGCTGGAGGTGCGCGAGGGGGACCTGCGCTTTCTCGTCAACCTCGACGACTACCTCGACACCGGGCTCTTCGCCGACCACCGCGACACGCGCGCCCGGGTGCGGGCCGAAGCGCGCGGCGCCGACTTCCTCAACCTCTTCGCCTATACCGGCAGCTTCACCTGCGCGGCGGCGTTGGGCGGGGCGCGCAGCACGACGACGGTGGACGCCTCGCAGAACTACCTCGACTGGGCGGGCGACAACCTGCGCCTCAACGGCGTCCAGCCGGGCGCGCTGGTGCGCGGGGAGGTGGAGGCCTTCCTGCACAAGGCCGGAGCGCGGCGCTGGACGCTCTGCCTGCTCGACCCGCCCTCGTACTCCGACCACGGCGGCAACCTCTTCGAGGTGCAGCGCGACCACCGCGCCCTCGTTGAGAAGACCCTGGCGGTGCTGGAGCCGGGCGGCGTGCTCTGGTTCTCGACCAACCACCAGCGCTTCACGCCGCAGCTCGACGGGCTGCGCTTCACCGAGGAGCAGATGGTGCCGGAGGACTACCGCAACCGCACCGCCCACCGGGCCTTTCGCATCATTCGTTGATCAGCCGGGCGAAGGTGGGCGCGTCGATGTTGGCGCCGCAGACGATGACCGCGACGTTTTTTCCTTTCAGCTTCTCCCGCAGCGGCCCGCACAGCGCCGCCGTCGCCGACGCGCCGGCCGGCTCCACCGCCAGCTTGGCGCCGCGGAACATCAGCTGCATCGCCGCGCGCAGCTGGTCGTCGTTCACCAGCACCAGCTCATCGACGAAGCGGCGGCAGAGCGCGAAGCTGTAGGGCAGCGCATAGGGCGCGCCCAGGCTGTCGGCGATGGTGCGGACCTTCTCGATGCTCTCGGGCTTTCCGCTGCGGAAGCTGCGGTGCATCGAGTCGGCCCCCTCGGGCTCGACGCCGAAGACCAGCGTGCGCGGGGAGAGCTGCTTCACCGCCGCCGCCACCCCGGCGCAGAGCCCGCCGCCGCCGATGGGGATGACGACCGCGTCCAGATCCGGCAACTGCTCGCAGAGCTCGAGCCCCAGCGTGGCGGTGCCCAGCGCCGTCAGCGGCCCCTCGAAGGGATGGACGAAGGACCGGCCCTCGGCGGCTTCGATCTCCTTCACCTTGGCGAAGGCCTGGTGCACGTCGTCGACCAGCACCACCTCGGCGCCATAGGCGCGGCAGCCCGCCACCCGCGCCGGATTGGCGCTACGGGGCATGACCACTTTCGCCGTGGTCCCGAGCGCGCGGGCGGCGTAGCCCACCGCCATGGCGTGGTTGCCGGCGCTCACCGCGGTGACGCCGCGGGCGAGCGCCTCGGGCGGCAGCGCCAGCATCACGCAGAGCGCGCCGCGCGGCTTGAAGCTGCCCGCGTGCTGGAAGAGCTCGAGCTTGAGGATCGGCTGCGTCCCGGCAGCGCGCTCGATCTCGTCGCCGCGCCAGCGCCAGACCGGCGTCTGCACGATGCGATCGCCGAGGCGGGAGCGGGCGGCGCGGACTTCGTCGAGGGTGGGCGCTTGTTCTTCCATCGGGATAGGATCCGCGGATGCGCGGTTTCGTCAACCGGCGACTCAGCAGGCCTCAGGCCTCAGGCTTCAGGCTTCAGGCTTCAGGCTTGAAGAGACGTTCTTGGGGCTCGACGCGAGGGCGGAGCGTGCCGAGCGCAAGCTGGCCGGCGGCGGCGACGCCGCCGACGACGAGGCAACAGGTCCAGAGGGCAGGTGCGCCGAAGCGGCCCATCACCTGCGCGCCGAGCACCGGCGCCAGCAGCGCCGCCGCGCCGATGCCGGCCCCGAAGAAGCCCTGGTAGACCCCGCGCAGACGCGCCGGGGATGCGTCGGCGGTGACGGCAGGGCCGATGCCGGACATGACGATCTCACCCAGGGACCAGACGGTGATGGCGACGGCAAATCCGGAGGTGGTGCCCATGACGCTGTTGAGTCCGAAGCCCGCGCCCACCAGCACGGCGGAGGCGGCCAGGACGCGGTGGTGGGGAAAGTTTCCCAGCAGGCGGGAGAGGATCGGCTGCAGGAAGACGATGAGCACGCCGTTCAAGGCGATGAGCGAGCCATACGCGCCCGGAGAGAGGCCGTGGTTGCGCAGGTCGATGGGAAGGGTGACGAAAGCCTGGAAGAGGAGCAGCCAGACCAGCACCGACAGCCCGCAGAAGGCGACGAAGGGACCGTCGGCGAGCGGCGCCCACGGCGACGGGCGCTCCTCGTTGACCAGGTGCGCCGGGCGGGTCTCAGGGATCTTCCACCAGACGATGCCCGCGTAGGCGAGCGTGGTGGCGGCGTCTCCGATGAAGAGCAGGTACCAGCCGTGCGCCGCCAGCGCCCCGCCCAGCGCGCTGCCGACGGCGAAGCCGAGGTTGACCGCCCAGTAGAGGAAGCCGTAGGCGCGCCTGCGGTCCTGGGCGGGAACCAGATCGGCGATGGCCGCGGAGACGGCGGGCCGGTAGAGATCGCCGAAGAGCCCGAGGAGGAAGGCCGCCGCCGCGATGTGCAGCGGCGCCCGCGCGAAGGCCAGGTGCAGCATGGCCAGGGCCCCCGAGACCAGCGCGAAGACGAGCGTGCGGCGCCGTCCGACGCGATCGGCGAGGAAGCCGCCGATGGGACCGGCGCAGAGGGTTCCCGCGCCGAACAGGGAGATGACCAGGCCGACCTGCTGGATGGCGAGGCCGCGCGGCCCGCTCAGGTAGAGCGCGAGCAGCGGCATGACGAAGCCGCCCAGCCGGTTGATGAGGGCGCCGGTCCAGAGGATCCAATATATTCGCGGCAGGCCGGAAAGCTGAAGCATGGGCCGCGCAGGATAGCGCGCCTGCGCGGCCCGGAACGTCGCTACTTCTTGTCGAGCTCGGAGCTGGGGACGTTGGGCGGCGGAACCTCGCGGGTGCCGACGGCCTGGCCGACGGTGTCGGCGACGTCCTGGTTCAGCTCCTTGCCGGCGTCCTTGTTGAAGTCGTGCTTGGTCTGCTCCCAGTCACGCTTCAGCGCTTCGCCCGGCTTGCTCTTGTTGGTGTCGTCCATGTCCTGCCTCCTTGGTTAGGTTGGCGTTAACTTGGCGATGCTCCGTCCGGGCGGCACGGAGGTGGCGAGCGCCTGCGCGCAGGTCTAGTCTCCGGCGCCATGCCCACCGCGAAGAAGCGTCCCGTCACCAAATCCGGAAAGCCGCGCGCGCGCAAAGGCGTGAAGCTCAAGCCGACCGGGCTGCTCCCGGGCCAGCTGCGCCTCGAGGTGCTTCCGCCGGAGTTGCAAGAGCTGGCGCGCCTGGTGGAGGCGGACGGCGGCGCGGTGCTGGCGGCGTACCGCGAGCCGCTGGGCGGACATGCGCTGCTCTTCGCCGCGCTGCCCGTCGACAAGGTCGAGCCCACCGTCTTCCAGCGCGATGTCTCCGACGCCCACGTGCTCAAGCTGACCCGCGCCATGGACAAGACGCGGCGCTACCTGGATCCGATCATCGCCATCCGCGAGGAGGAGGGCTTTCGCACCCCCAACGGCGGCCACCGCCTGACCGCCCTCAAGGAGCTGGGCGCGAAGTCGATCCTGGCGCTGGTGGTGCCGGAGCGCGAGGTGGCCTACCAGATCCTCGCGCTCAACATCGAGAAAGCGCACAACCTGCGCGAGAAGGCGCTGGAAGTGGTCCGCATGTACCGCGACCTGGCCCGCCTCGGTCCCGGGCGCAAGGAGAGCGAGTTTGCGCTCGAGTTCGAGGAGCCGTCGCTGGTGACGCTGGGCTTTGCCTATGAGCAGAAGGGGCGGCTGTCGGGCGGCGCCTATGCCCCGGCGCTGAAGAAGGTGGACGGGTACCTCGAGGCGTCGCTGCAGGACGGCGTCGTCGAGCGGGAGCGGCGGGCGCAGAAGCTGCTGGAGCTGGACGAGGCGGTGGGGGCGGCGGTCGAGAAGCTCAAGGCGCGCGGGCTGACCTCGCCCTATCTGCGGACCTTCGTGGTGGCGCGCATCAACCCGCTGCGCTTCATCAAGGGACCGCCGCCGTCCTTCGACGAGCTGCTCGACACCATGATCAAGCGCGCGCGGGGGATGGATCCGATGCGGATCAAGAGCGAGGACCTGGCCCGCAGCGGCGGCGCGCCGGAGGAGTGACGCACCGGCCGCGGCGCTGCTGCATCTATGCTTCGGGACGGATTGCGGAGCGTGCGCCTTCTGCGCACCTCTCGCCAAAAGAGGTCGTGACCATGGGCGCTGTGGCAGTGGGGATGAGCGATTTCCAGAAGACCATCGAAAAGGGCGGCATCGTGCTGGTCGACTGGTGGGCTCCCTGGTGCGGGCCGTGCCGCTCCTTCGCGCCGACCTTCGAGGCGGTGGCCGAAGCGAACCCGGACGTCACCTTCGCCAAGGTGAACACCGAGGAAGAGCAGGAGCTGGCGGGATCGTTCCAGATCCGCAGCATCCCCACGCTGATGGTCTTCCGCGACCAGGTGCTGCTCTTCTCGCAGGCGGGGGCGCTCCCCAAGGCCGTCCTCGAGGAGCTGGTCACCAAGGTGCGCGCCGTCGACATGGCCCAGGTGCGGGCGGAGATCGCCAAGGCCGCGTCCGAAGGCACCCAGCCCGGGCAGGCCTGATCCAGCAGGGGCTCACGCCGTCCTGGCGAGTCTTTCGCGGACGGCGGCGACCACCTCCGCTTCGGAGGGAAAGTCCCGCTCCTTCTGCGCCACCACCTCGCCGTCGACCTTGACCAGGAACGATCCGGGCGCGCCGACTTGCAGCTCGGCCTTGACGCCGAGCTCTTTCTGCAGGGCAGCCGCCGCACGGGCAGCTCGGGGGGCGTAGCCTCAGGAGTTGCAGTATTCGATCTTGATCATGCCCGGAGAATAGCGGCGCCCGCCCGCCTCCGCCAGCGTCGAATCGCCGGCCCGCCGGGAGCATCTGAGGGGCGTTGCGAGAGAGCCGAATCCCCGGGCCCGCAGCGGAGGACAGATGATCACCGTTCACCAGGCAGCGAACCGTTTCCACACCGACATCGGCTGGCTCGACAGCTGGCACACCTTCTCGTTCGGCGACCACTACGACCCGTCCCGCCAGGGCTTCTCGGTCCTGCGGGTCATCAACGACGACACCGTCGCCAAGGGCCAGGGCTTCGGCTCGCACGGGCACCGCGACATGGAGATCCTCAGCTACGTGCTCTCGGGCGCGCTCCAGCACCAGGATTCGACCGGCGGCGGGGGGGTGATCCGCAAGGGCGAGGTGCAGCGCATGAGCGCCGGCAGCGGCGTCGTCCACAGCGAGTTCAACGGCTCGAAGGACGAGCCGGTGCACTTCCTGCAAATCTGGCTGCTGCCCGACAAGCGCGGCGTGAAGCCCGGCTACGAGCAGAAGAAGTTCGAGTTTGCCCCGGGCCAGCCGACGCTGCTCGCCTCGCGGGGCGGTCGCGACGGGTCGGTGGACATCAACCAGGACGCGGCGGTGTACGGCATCCGCCTCGACGGCGCAGAGAAGATTTCGTTTGAGCTCAAACCTTCTCGCCAGGCCTTCGTGCACGTCGCGCAGGGCGCGGTGGAGCTGAACGGCAAGCGCCTCACCGCTGGTGACGGAGCGCAGGTCAGCGGCGAGCGGACGCTCGAGCTCTCCTCCGGCCAGAAGGCCGAAGTGCTGCTGTTCGATCTTCCCTGACGTGCGCAGGTTGACCCCATGTTCCTCGCCCTCTCCTGCCTGCTCCTCGCCATCCCTTCCAACGTGCACGAGGGCGACGCGCAGGCGTTCACCGGCGTGACCGATGCGCAGGGGGCCGCCATCGCCGACGCGCGCTACGCGCAGTGGGTGGTCGGCGGGCTCCTCCACGTCGAGTCGCGCTCCGACTTTCCCGACGGCCGCACTATCGTCGAGCGGGCGACCTTGCGCCTGCGCCCGCAGCTGGCCCAGGAGAGCTGGGACTGGACCCTGAAGAAGGACGGCAAGCTGGTCCGGATGTACGCGGTGGACTTCAAGACCGGCAAGGCGGAGGCGACGCGGGTCGACCAGGAGAAGCACTGGAAGGAAAACGTCGCCATCCATCCCGGCAAGACCTTCGCGGGCGCGGCCTTCCTCACCGTGGTGAAGGCGCTGCGCGCGCAGCTGGCGGTGGGCCAGCACATCGAGCTCGAGGCGGTGGCGATGACGCCCAAGCCGCGCCTCGCCACGGTGACGGTGACCCGCGACGGTCCCTCGGAAGTGCACATGGCGGGGCGGACCATCGAGGGCGACAAGTACACCATCCACCCCGAGATCCCGGCCATCGCCAAGCTCTTCGTCAAGGCGCCCGACCAGCACGTCTGGCTGTTGAACAGCAATCCGGCGGCCTTCCTGCGCTTCGAGGGTCCGCTGGCGGAGCCCGACGATCCGATCATCCGCATCGACCTGATCCCCGGGCCGAGCGCGCGCGCCGCCGAGGGGCGCGGCGCGCCGCGGCCGCACCGGTAGCACCCGCCGCGGGATTGCTCTAGGCTCGGCCGCATGGGGGACCGGCGTCGCGACGCGCTCTTGCAGATCGGCCTGGCGATCGGCAGCGCGGTCGAAATCGACGCTCTGCTCGACGTGGTGATGGGCCACGTCACCCAGCTCCTGTCCGCGGAGCGCTCCACCCTCTACCTGGTCGACCGGCGCCGCGCGGAGATCTGGTCGAAGGTGCTGCAGGGCGGCGGGCTGCGCGAGATCCGCCTCCCTCTCGGACAGGGCATCGCCGGCGACGTGGTCGCGACCGGCGACCTCGCCAACATCGCCGACGCCTACGCCGACCCGCGCTTTCATCCCGAGTTCGATCGCCTCTCGGGCTTTCACACCCGGTCGATCCTCTGCACCCCGGTCCTCGGCAAGGCGGGCGAGGTGCTGGGCGCGGTGCAGGCGCTCAACCGCGAGGACGGGCAAAGTTTTGACGCCGAGGACGAGCAGGCGCTGGCGGCAGTGGCGGCGCAGATCGCGGTCGCCCTCGAGAACGCGCGCCTCTTCGCTGCCGAGCGGCGGAAGGTCCGCGAGCTCGACGTCCTCTACGCCGTCGAGCGCGAGCTCTCGCAGGTGAGCGACGCGGCGGGGTTGCTCGACATCGCCCTCTCCCGCGCCATCGAGCTGTCGGGCGCCGAGGCGGGGGCGGCGCTGCTCCTCGACGAGGAGAAGAGCGAGCTCTACTTCAAGAACGCGGTCGGCGGCGCGGGCGCGGCGCTCCTCGCCACCCGCATGCCCATGAGCGCCGGCATCGCCGGGCAGGTGGCCCAGGACGGCATCCCGCGCCTCGTCCACGACGCCGAGAAGGAGAGCGCGGTGGCCCGCGAGCTGGCGGCGCGGTACGGGTACCGGTCCCGCTCTCTCTGCGCCGCGCCCATCCAGTCGGAGGGCCGCGTCCTCGGCGTTCTGCAGCTGCTCAACAAGCGGGACGGCGACTTCGGCGACGACGACGTCAAGCTGCTCACCCTCCTGGGCGGGCAGGCGGGCCGGTCGCTGCGCTTCGCCCGCGATCGCGCCGCCCGGGAGCGGGACGAGCGGCTGCGGCTGCTCGGCCAGACCATCGCCAGCGTGCTGCACGACCTGCGCTCGCCGCTGACGGTGGTGCAGAGCTACGCGGAGCTGATGGCCGACGAGGCCGACCCGAAGCAGCGCCTCGCCTACTCCGACGCCGTCTCGCGGGAGGTGCTGGGCATCGAGCAGATGACGCGGGAAGTGCTCGCCTACCTGCGCGGCGAGAGCGCGTTTTTGCCGACCCAGGTGCACCTCGACCGCTTCCTCGGCGACCTGCGCGAGGTGCTCAGCCGCGAGCTGACGCCGAAGAAGATCGAGCTGCGTCTCGACCAGCGCACGCGGTGCAAGATCCGCCTCGACGAAGGCAAGGTGAAGCGCGCGGTCATCAACCTGGCGCGCAACGCGGCCGAGGCGATGCCCGAGGGCGGGACCTTCACCATCACCGCCTGGAAGGACGGCGAGCGCGTCATGCTCAGCTTCGCCGACACCGGCTCCGGGATCCCCGAGCAGATCCGAGACAAGGTCTTCCAGCTCTTCGTCACCCAGGGCAAGCGCGACGGCACCGGGCTCGGGCTCGCCATCGTCAAGCAGGTGATCGAGGCGCACGGCGGCGAGGTGCGCTTCGAGAGCA
>JAYWAJ010000154.1:0-16849 GCA_043782525.1 Deltaproteobacteria bacterium
TCGCACTCGAACTGCGCGGCGGTTCCGGCGCCGGTCAGGTATTTCCGGACGGCGGCCACCACCAGGTCTTCGGCGTTGGCGTAGTGCATCGCCGAGACCGCGCACAGGGCCGGGGTGCCGTCGGCGTTCACCAGCGCGCCCGCCTTGATTGCCGCTGGCGTGAGGATATCGGGATATCCGGGATAGCTCGCCTGCGTCGCGGTCGCCGTCGGCCAGGCTTGCCCCACGGCGTCGGGAATACCGGCGGCATTCAGGTAGCCGAAGGCGATGAATTCGTAGCCGTCGAGGAAGACGCCGATATGCGGCGCTGCCGTCAGCCGGCGCCGCACCTCGGCGGTGAAGCCCACCGTCATGTCGTGCACCGTGGTGTTCTGGCCGACCACGCTCGACTGCCACCCGCGGATGACCGGCAGCGCCGCGGCGCGATCGACCGCGTCGATGACGAAAGGGCCGCCCCGGTAGCCATGGCTCGGGACCACGGCGCCGGTTCTGACATCGATGCCGGCGGCGGTGAAGTCCACCCCGCCCAGCGCCTTGCCGGTGGCGATGGTCAGCGAGACGGGGACGCGGGCGCGGAGCAGCGCATCGAGCAGGCCAAAGGCGGTCAGCGTGCCCAGGTCCTGGTCGGTGGTGTCCATGGGGATGACGAGCGATCCGACCGCGAATCCCTGCGCCAGATCCTGCTGTGAGGTGGAGAGCGGGGAAGCGGCCTCCTCGCCGCAGGCGGCGACGAGCACCAGCGCGAGGCCCAGGGCCCGCAGCTTCGGGGGCGTGTTCATGGATTCTCCACGGGCGACTTGGGAAGCGGCAGCGAGGACGGCGCCTGCCCCTGCTGCTGCGGGCCGACCAGCCGGAACTCGACGCGCCGGTTCTTGGCCCGGCCCGGAGCGGTGGCATTGGGGGCAATGGGACGGTCCGGCCCGAAGCCCTTGGCCTGGAGGCGATCCGGCGCCACGCCTTTCTTGATCAGGTAATCCCGCACCGCTTCGGCGCGCCCCTGCGAGACCTCGCGGTTGCGCTGGGCATTGCCGGTATTGTCGGTATGACCCTCGATGACGATGCCGGTCATCTCCGGGTGGGCCTCGATGACGCGGGCCAGGTCGTTGAGGAGCCCGAACGACTGCGGCAGCACCCGCGTCTTGCCCGGGTCGAAGAAGACCTTGTGCTTGATCTCGAGCTCGTTGGCGGTGATCACCACCAATTCCTTGATCTTCACCGGACAGCCCTGGTTGCTCGCCGGGCCCGGCTGGTCGGGGCAGTTGTCCAGCTTGTCCGGCACGCCGTCGCCGTCGCGATCGGGGCAGCCGCGCGCGGAGAGCGGGCCGGGCTCGAGCGGGCACTCGTCCTTGGCGTTGGTGATGCCGTCGTGATCGTCGTCGTTGTCCGGGCACTGCTCGGGAGTGTGCTTCTGTCCCGGATCGCAGGGGCCCGGTTCGCGGGTCACCACCACCGGCGGCGGCGGGCAGACCGGCGCGGGCGAAGGAGCGCAGGCCGGGCCGGAGAGGGACGACGTCGTGTTGGAAGCAGCGGCCTGCACCGCCAGCTCCGGCGTGAAGGCCGCGCCCAGCATCAGGCGGAAGGCCGGCGTGCCGGGGCTGTCGTGGAAGCCGGGACCGCCGATGGCGAAGAGCTCGAGGCGCGGCAGCGCCCGGTAGCGCAGCCCCGCCAGCAGCTCGAGGCCTCCCGGAACCTTGGTGAACGGCTGCACGAAGCGCAGGCTGGTCTCGGCGCGCAGGTGCTGGAGCAGATCGGTGGTCAGCGCCAGGCCGCCGTCGAGCTGGCTCCCGATGCGCTGGCCGCCGGGAAGCGCGGCGTTGGTCCGCAGGAGCGTTCCGACGTCGAGGCTCGCGAGCACGCTGCCGACGTTGCGGCTGGCCATCACCCGCGGCGCCAGCGACGGGTACTCATTGCGGCCGAACGCCTGGGCGCTGGCGAGAGGAATTCCCAGGCCGAGCTGGACCGCGAGATCGACCGGCGCGCCCTCGGCGCTGCGCAGGAGGCCCGCCCGTGCGCTGAGGAAGGGCTCGCTGAAGGCAGCCTCGCCGGGCTGCTCGAACCCGACCGAGGCCAGGTTGTCTCCCGTCTGGTGGGGCACCACGTTGAGCTGTCCCGCGACTTCGAGCCAGCGGTTGACCGCGAAGGCGCCGGTGAGGTTCAGGGTGAAGCGGTTGCGGATGGCGGCGCCCGCGGAAACGCCCTGCAGGCTGAGGAGCAGCGGGTCGTGCTCCAGCTGCAGGCCGGCGGAGAGGCGCCAGGCGCGCGCCGGCAGGGTCAGCCCGCTGCCGAGGCCCAGCGAGCCAAGCCCGTCGGGGTCGAGGTTGAAGCGCTCCAGCGAGAAGTCGGGCAAGGGCTGCAGCGGAGCCGCGCCTCCGCGCCCGGCCGCGAGCAGCACTGCGATGATCGTCGATCGGACGAATGACTGCACCGGCACCTCCTTGCGCCAGTGGAGCATCGGCTTTCGCCGAACCGCAAGAAAATGGATCTATGATTGTGCGTGCCTTCTCACCTGACCGTACTCGCCGCCTTGCTCGCTTCCATGCCTGACGCCGCCGCACTCCAAGCGAAGATCGCCTCCGTTCCGGGCGCGGAGGTCTCGCTCGTCTACCGTCCGTTGGGCGGCGGCAAAGGCCTCGATCTCCGCGGCGGCGCCCTCGTCCACGCCGCCAGCACGATGAAGCTGCCGGTGTTGATCGAGCTCTTCCGCCGCGCCGACGCCGGCGCTCTCTCGCTGGAAAAGCCGCTGCTCCTGGTCAATACCTTCCCTTCGATCGTCGACGGCTCGCCCTATTCCTTGTCCCCCGCCGACGACTCCGACGCCTCGCTCTATGAGCGGGTCGGCACGCAGGTGCCCATCCGCGAGCTGGCCGTGCGCATGATGACCAGGTCGAGCAACCTCGCCACCAACGCGCTCATCGCCCTGCTCGGCGCCGGGCGCATCCAGGCGACGGCGCGCGCGCTGGGCGCGGGCACGATGGAGATCCTCCGCGGCGTCGAGGACCAGAAGGCGTACGACCGCGGCCTGGTGAACCGGACCAGCGCCCGCGACCTGGCGGCGCTGCTGCAGGCCATCGAGTCCGGACGCGCGGCCTCGGCGGCGAGCTGCGGCGCCATGCGGGAGATTCTCCTGGCGCAGGAGTCGAACGGGGAGATCCCCGCCGGGCTGCCGCCGCACACCAAGGTCGCGCACAAGACCGGGAGCATCACGGCGACGCTGCACGACGCGGCCATCGTCTATCCCGACGGGGCGCCGCCCTACATCCTGGTGGTGCTGACGCGCGCCATTCCCGACGAGCAGGTGGCGCGCGCGCTCATCGCCGACCTCTCCCGGCTCGTCTACGGGGCGCACGTCGCCAGGCGGTGAGCTCAGAGGACCAGGAGAGAGCTGAGTCCCGCCGCCTGCTCGAGCCGGATCAGCGCCCGGGCGCGGTCGGCCAGCGCGTCGAGGCCGGCGAGGTGCACGTCGGAGGCCGTCCGCTGCGCGACCAGCAGTTCGACCAGCGTCGCGCCGCCGCGCTGGTAGTTGTAGAGCGTCTTCTCCAGGACGCCGTCCGCGTCGGCGAGCGTGCTGCTGGCGAAGATGGCGGCCCGGCGCGCGGCAGCCTCGAAGCGCGAGAGGGCCTGCCGCAGCTCAGCCTCGGCGCGCAGCCGCGCTCCGCCCAGCTGCGCCAGCGCCTGCCTCTGCGCGGCGCGGGCCGCATCCAGCTCGCCCCGGTAGATCCGCGAGAACGGCAGAGGCACGGTCAAGCTGGCGACGAAGAACTCCGCCCGCCCCACGCCGGCGACAGGGAAGGTGTGCTGCCACCCCGCGCTGACGGTGACGTCGACGACGCGCTTCGCCTCCTCCAGCTCGAGCTGGCGTTGCGCCGCCGCGACGCGGGCCGCGGCGGCGCGCAGATCGGGACGGTTCTCCAGCGCCGCGAGCAGCCGGGCCACGTCCAGCTGCGCGGATGCGGCCGGAAGGTCGCCCGCGATCTCCACCGCCGCGAATCCGCCCAGCAGCCGGGCCAGCTCGATGAAGGCCGCCTGCTCTTCGCCCCGCGCCGCCACCGCCTCTCCCTCGAACTGCCGCGCCTCGACGCGAGACTGCTGCAAAGCCGCCAGCGCAATCTCGCCCGCGGCGAGCCGGCGCTCGTTGACCGAGACCAGGCGCTCCAGGTGCCGCAGCGCGCTCTCCTTCTGCGCCAGCACCAGCCGTGCGTGCAGCGCCTCGACGAAGGCGCCCTCCGCCGCCGCCCGCACGGCGCGCACGGCGTCGTCGAAGTCCAGCTCCGCTGCCCGCAGCCCCGCCTCCGCCGCGGCGACACGGGCGGACCGCTTGCCTCCCAGTTCGATGGGCCAGGCGAGCTGCGCGCCGGCGATGGGCGGATTTCCCTGGTGGGTCAGCTCCAGCTGCGTCAGCTGGACGGTGAGCTGCGGGTCGGGAAATTCCCTGGCGATGGGAACCTGCGCCCGCGCCGCATCGACGATGGCGCGCGCGGCGGCCAGGTCGGGGCTCACCTCGAGGGCGGCCTTCACATATCCGCGCAGGTCGAGCGGCGCCGCAAAGATCAGGAGCGCGAGCGCGATCATGGCGCCGCCTCCCCGCGAGCGAACTTCTTCTCCACCATCAGATAGAGCACCGGCAGGACGATGAGCGTCAGCAAGGTCGCGCTGGCGAGCCCTCCCACCACCACCGTCGCGAGCGGGCGCTGCACGTCCGACCCGATGCCGCGCGCCAGCGCCGCCGGCAGGAGCCCGAAGGCCGCCACGCTCGCGGTCATCAGCACCGGCCGCAGCCGCTCGCTCGCGCCGCGCAGGACCGCTTCCCGCAGCGGCAGGCCCAGGTCGCGGGCCCGGTTCAGCGCCGAGACCATGATCACCCCGTTCTGCACCGCCACGCCGAAGAGGGCGATGAACCCGACCGCGCTGGAGACGTTGAGCGTCATCCCCCTCAGGTGCAGCGCCACCATGCCGCCCAGCAGCGCGAGCGGGACGCTGACGAGGATGAGGGCGGCGTTGCGCAGCGTCCCGAAGGCGCCGTAGAGCAGGAGGAAGATGAGCGCCAGCACCAGGGGGAGGATGAGGGCGAGCCGGGCCTGCGCCCGCTCCTGGTTCTCGAATTGGCCGCCCCAGGCGACTTCGAGGCCGGAGCCGCGGACGAGGTCGTCGACCTTCGGCTGCGCCTCGGCGAGGAAGCCCGCCAGATCGCGGCCGCGCAGGTCGAGGCGCACGGTCAGGTGGCGCCGGTTCATCTCGCGGGTGATGGTGCTCTCTCCCTCGCGCAGGGCGATGCGCGCCACCTGCGAGAGCGGGATGCGCTGTCCGTCGGGCGCGGTGAGCATCCGGTCGCCGATGGTCTCGGACGTGGACCGGGCGCTCTCGAGGAAGCGCGCGGTCACCTGGGTGCGGCGCTCGCCCTGGAAGACCTGGCCGACCGGCCGCCCGCCAATGCCGATCTCGATCAGGTCCGAGATGTCGGAGACGTTGATGCCGAAGCGCGCGGCGGCGGCGCGGTCGATCTCGATCTGCAGCTGCGGCAGCGGAGGCTCCTGGTCGACGGTGACGTCGACCGCGCCCCGCACCGCCTGGAGGGCGGAGGTGATCCGGCCAGCCAGCGCGCGGGCCGCGGGAAGATCGTTGCCGAAGATCTTCACCACCAGCTCGCTGTGCGCGCCGGCGATCTTGTCGTTGACCATGTCGAAGATGGGCTGCGAGAACCCGACGGTGACGCCGGGCAGCGCCTGGTAGCGGCGCTCCAGCGCGGCGATGAGATCGCGCTTGGTCATGCCCGCCGGCCAGGTCGAATAGGGAGTCAGGCCGACGAAGGCCTCGATGTGCGAGGGCGTCCAGGGATCCATCCCGTCGTCGGTGCGGCCGAGCTGGGTGACGATGGTGCTGACTTCGGGGAAGGCGCGCGTGACCTGGCGCAGCTCCGCGGCCATCCCGCTCGCTTTCTGCAGCGAGATGCCCGGGGGCAACATGACCTGCAGCCAGAGCGAGCCTTCGTCCAGCTCGGGCAGGTACTCGCGCCCCAGGGTGAAGGCGAGCGCGACCGCCAGCAGCACCGCCGCGGCGCCGGCCAGGAGCGCGCGACGCGGCTGGTCCAGCAGCGCACCCAGCAGGCGCGCGTAGCGCTCCCCGATCCAGTGCAGCGCCGGATTGCGGAAGACCTGGCGCGGCTTCCCCAGCGAGAAGAGCGCCAGCGCCGGAATCAGGGCGAGCGCGACCAGGAGCGCGCCGGCCAGCGCATAGCCGAGCGTGTACGCCATCGGCGCGAAGAGCTTGCGCTCGACGCGCTGGAAGGCGAAGAGCGGCAGGTAGGCGACGATGATGATGGCGGTGGCGAAGAAGATCGGCCGCGCCACCTGGCCCGCCGCCTCGCGCACGTCCTGCTCGGAGAGCCGCGCCTCGGGCCGCTCCTCGCGCCGGCGCAGCACGTTCTCCAGCACCACGATGGCGCCGTCGACGAGGATGCCGAAGTCGATGGCGCCCAGCGAGAGCAGGTTGGCGGGGATGTCGGTCGCGGCCATGAGGATGAAGGCGATGAGCATCGAGAGCGGCACCGTAATCGCGATCAGCAAGGCGCTGCGGGCGCTGCCGAGGAAGAGCAGCAGCACGAGGACGACCAGCCCCATCCCCTCGAGCAGCGTGCGCGAGACCGTCTGCACCGTGGTGTTCACCAGCCGCGTGCGGTCGAGATACGGGACGATCTGCACGCCCGCGGGCAGCCCGGAGCGGTTGAGCGCGTCGACCCTGGCGTGGATTCCCTCGAGCACCCGCGACGGGTTCTCGCCGCGGAGCAGCAGTACGATGCCGGTGACCACGTCGGGTGCGTCGTCCTGTCCTCCGATGCCGTTGCGGGTGACGGCGCCTGACTGGATGCGACCGAGCGCGCGCAGGAAGACGGGCGTTCCCTGCGAAGAGGCGACCACGATGTTGCCCAGATCGTCGAGCGAGCGGACGAGCCCGATGCCGCGGATGACCGCAGCCTGCTCGCCGCGCACGAGGAGGCTCCCGCCCGCGTTGGCGTTGTTCGCCTTGATGGCGGAGGTCACCTGGGAGAGCGAGAGGTTGAACTGCGCGAGCTTCGCCGGGTCGAGCGCGATCTGGAACTCGCCGGTCTCGCCGCCGAAGTTGCTCACCTCGGCCACCCCAGGCACCTGCTTGAGAGCGGGGATGACCACCCACTTCTGCAGGTCGGTCAGCTCGCGCACCGGGCGGTCCTTGGCCGTCAGCGTGTAGCGGTAGATCTCGCCCACCGCGGAGGTGAGCGGATCGAGCTGCGGGTGCGCGCCCTCGGGCAGGTCCGCGTCGGCGATGCGCTCGCGGATGCGCGAGCGCGCCCAGTAGTCGTCGACGCCGTCCTTGAAGACCATGGTGATCAGCGACAGGCCAAAGGTGCTGCGCGATCGCAGCACGGTCAGGCCGGGGACGCCGTTCAGCTCGCGCTCGAGCGGGATGGTGATCTGCTCCTCCACTTCCTCGGCGGCGTGGCCCGGATGCTGGGTGATCACCTGCGCGGTGGTGTCGGTGATGTCCGGGTACGCCTCGATGGCCAGGGTGCGGAAGGAGTGCCAGCCGAACGCCGCCACCAGCACGAAGGCCGCGATGGCCATCCAGCGGCGGGAGAGGCAGGCGGCGACGAAGCGATCGATCAGCTCCGGCCGCGGCTCTCGCAGGGGCGCGTTCACGGCAGCAGGATGGTGTTGGAGGTGACGATGCGGTCGCCCGGCGCGAGGCCGTGGGCGATGCAGACGCCCTGCGGGAGCGACTCGCCCACTTCCACCGCGCGCCGCTCGAAGGTCCAGGGCGACTTCTCCACGAAGAGGAAGCTCTGCTCGCCGCGCAGCTGCAGCGCGGCGGCGGGCACGAGGATCTCCGGCGACTCGGGTCCGCTCAAGGTCACGCGGGCAAACATGCCGGGCTTGAGGCGGCCCTCGGGGTTCGCCAGGCGGATGCGGACTTTCACGGTTCGGGTCTCGGGGACGAGCACGTCGCCCACCAGCTGCACCTGCCCCTCGAAGCGCTGCCCCGGCCAGGCGCTGAACTCGACCCGCGCCGGTTGCCCGACGAAGACGCGCTGCAGGTCCTTCTCCGGCACGCTGGCGGTGACCCACAGGCTGCTCAGGTCGGCGATGGTCATCAGCACCGCCGCGGGATCGTTCTGGTATTGCCCCGAAGCGGTGGCGAGCTCGATCACCCTCCCCGACAGCGGGGCGCGCACGGTCAGGGGCCGGCCCACCTCGCCGGGGCCCATGCCGAGCAGCCGCAGGCGGGTGACCGCGCGGGACCGCTCGCTCTTCGCCAGCTCCGCGTCGGTCTGCGCCTGCTCCAGCTCCCGCTGCGCGCCCACGCCGTGATCGAAGAGGTCTTGCTGGCGCGCGAGGTTGCGATCGGCATGCGAAGTGGCGGAGCGGGCCTTGAGGAAGTCGGACTGCGCGGAGACCAGGTCGGCGGAGTCGAGCAGGAAGAGAGGATCGCCCTGCCGGACCGCGCCGCCCAGCCGCACCAGGAGCTTGAGGACGCGGCCCGGGAGCGGCGGTGAGATGCGCGCCAGGGAAGCGGGATCGGCCTCGGCGGAGGCGGGTACCTCCAGCTCGTGGCGCACGGCTCGGGTGGAGGCGGTCGCGATGGTGAGGCGGGTGCGGAGGGGAGAATTCTCGGGCACGCGAAGGTCGGCCCCCAGGAGGACGAGAGCAGGGGCTGGGTCCTGCGGCGCGTGCGCCTGCGCGGCGGTGCAGGCGGCGGCGAGGAGGAGCGGGAGGAGGAGAGGCGGTTGCACGGGAGCCCTCGTTGTTGAGATTGATTCTCAATTTCATTATCGATTCGGAGCAAGAGGCATGCCCGGTGCAAGGGGCTGGTTTCAGGTCTTCTGGCCATGGGCGGCTGCAAACCCTGCGCTTCAGCAGGTGCCGGAACGAATCCGTTGCGGTCCCGCGCTGAGGCTCCCTGGTCCCCTACAGCCGGCCGAGCGAGCCCCTCTCTATTCCATACGGGCGGGCGGATCCTGGTCAACAACAGCCTGTGGGCCGGGAAGAACGCCCCGACTTCAAGCCGGTCACGATCAACAACATCACCGAGTTCGTCTCGGAGTTTCCGAAGGAAGGCGCCACCGAGCTCTGGGAGATCGTGAACACCACGCTGGACGCCCATCCCATGCACACGCACCTCGCATCGTTCCAGATCCTGAACCGCCAGAACTACGACGCGAAAGGCTTCACTGCGGCATATGTGTGGCCGTCCGTCAGAGGGCGGCCACCCTGCGGCAAAGAACCCAGTCAGCGCCATTTCGAGTCGACACCGCGGCGCACCAGGGCTCCGCCGATTCGTGGCAAGCTCGGCCGATGAACCGATCGATTCCCTGGTTGGCGCTGGCGTCGTGCTTGGTGACGGGCGCCGCGCCCGCGAGGAGTTCCCCATCGGCGCCGGTCAGCCCGGAGCGCCTCTCGGAGTCGGTCCGGACGCTCGCGTCCGACGCCTTCGAAGGCCGCGCGCCCGGTTCGCCTGGCGAGGAGAAGACCATCTCCTATCTGATTGCCCGCTTTCGCCAGCTCGGGCTGCAGCCGGCCGGCGAGCGCGGCGGCTGGAGCCAAAGAGTGCCCCTGGTCCGCACGCAAGTGCAGCCCGGCGCGGTCATCGCCGTCGAGATGAAGGGCCCGAAGCGCAACCTCGCCCAGTTCGAGGACGTCTATGTGAATACCGTGCGGCCGGTCGATACCCTATCCATTCCGCCCTCCCCGCTCGTCTTCGTCGGCTATGGCGTCTCGGCGCCCGAGCGCGGCTGGGATGATTTCAAAGGAGTGGACCTGCACGGAAAGATCGCGCTCTTCCTCGTCAACGATCCCGACTTCGAGGCCCAGCCCGGAGAGGCCGTCGCCGGGAAATTCGGCGGCAAGGCAATGACCTATTATGGCCGCTGGACCTATAAATATGAGGAGGCCGCGCGTCGCGGCGCGGCGGCGGCGCTCATCGTCCACGAAACGGCCGGCGCAGGCTATGGCTGGAGCACCGTGATCGCGCCGCGGGGCGAAAACTTCGACGTCGCTTCCGCCGGCGAGCGCGTCCCGCTGCAAGGCTGGCTGCAGCGTACAGCTGCGGTGGAGCTGTTCCAGGCCGCCGGCCTGGACTTCGAGGCGCTCAAAGTCCAGGCGCGCACTCCCGGCTTCAAGCCGGTCGAGCTGCCCGGAACGCGCCTGTCGGCGGAGATCGCGGTCTCCCATACCGCGGTGGACAGCCGGAACGTGCTCGCGAAGCTGCCCGGCAGGAGCAGGCCCGACGAGACGGTGATGTTCTCCGCCCATTGGGATGCGTATGGCGTGGCCGCGACCCCGAACGCTGCCGGTGAGCGCATCCGGCGCGGCGCCGCAGACGATGCCATCGGCGTCGCGGGCCTCTTCGAGATCGCCCGCGCCTTCAAGTCCGGCAAGCGGCCGGCGCGGACCGTGATCTTCGGAGTCTGGACCGCCGAGGAGCGAGGCCTGCTCGGTTCCGAATACTATGGCGGCCATCCGACGGTTTCGCTTTCGAAGATGGCGGCCAACTATACGATGGACGTGCTGCAGACCGCCGGCCCGTCGCGGGACGTCGTCCTGGTGGGCGCGGGGCAGAACTCGCTGGAAGACGGGCTGGCCAGGGCGGCCGGCGCGCAGGGACGTCCAGTGACGCCGGATGCGCGGCCCGAGCGGGGCCTCTTCTACCGCGCCGACCATTTCTCGCTGGCCCGGCGCGGCGTGCCGGTGCTCCTCTTGATGGGCATCGGGGGCGGTCCCGACCTCGTCGACGGCGGGCGTGCCGCCGGCGACAAATGGGTCAACGATTACACCGCCAATTGCTATCACCAGCCCTGCGACGCCTGGAGCGCCGCCTGGGACCTGCGCGGCGCGGCCCAAGATGTGGCCCTGCTCTATCGGGCCGGTGCCGAAGTGGCGAATTCCAGAGAGTGGCCGACCTGGAATGCCGGCTCCGAATTCAAGTCGATCCGCGATGCTTCCGCTTCCGCGCGAAGACCCGTCCGCTCGGAGTGACCAGAGACAGGCTTCCACTGGATGGAAGGAATTTGCGCGGGAGGTTGACCCTTCGCCTCGCAAAGGCCCATGGTGGGGGGCCCCAGGGAGACTCCATGCGCAGGGCCGTGTCGGCGGGTTCCGCGTTCGGATGGAGCTGCGCCTGCGGCGGCAGCGGCCAATTGCCGCCCGACGCCGGACCGGTCGCGGTCGCCAGCTGTCCCGCGCCCAAAGGCGCCGAGGCCGTCCACCAGAACGACATCGCGGAACGGCGAGCTGTGGGACCAGCCCACCCTGCCTCGTGCCGTGAGGCTGGAAGGCGCGTCAAATCGAATTTGGAATCAGGGGGATTCAATGCGGCATGTCATTGCCTTTGTCTTGATCTGCTCGACGCTCGCGGCCTGCGGGGGCGGGCAGCAGTGCGATTCCGCGGCCTCCAAGTGCCTCTCGCCCGGCTGGACGGTGCTGGTCTACATGGTCGCCGACAACAACCTCGAGCCCTTTTCACTCTACAACCTGGACCAGATGGCGCAGGTCGGGTCCGATCCAAATCTTAGAATCGTGGTCGAGATCGACCGCGGGCTGCACTACGCGGCCGACCCCATCGGCAACCTCCCGGCGGCCGCGTCCACCAAGCGGATCCTGGTCCAGAACGGCAGCTACCAGGAGCTCGCCGATCTGGGAAACCAGGATACGACCGATCCCAACACCCTCGCCGACTTCATCAGCTGGGGTGTCCGCACCTATCCTTCCGCGCATACCGCGCTCATCCTCTGGGACCACGGCGGCAGCTGGCAGGGCGGGTTCGGCGAGGACGACGGAAGCGGCGGCGTCACCATGTCCGTCGCCAAGATCAAGACCGGCATCGCGAGCGGCCTCGCCTCCGCCGGCCTTGCCCGCCTGGACCTTCTGGGGTTCGACGCCTGCCTGATGTCGACCTTTGAGGTCCTGGAAAGCTTGAAGCCCTATACCCGCTATTACCTGGCCTCCGAGGAAACCGAGCCCGGAAAGGGCTGGGATTATCGAAAACTGCAGGCAGCGAAGACGACCCCCGCCATCGATGCGGTCGCCTTCGGCAAGCTCTGGGTGGACGGCTTCGTCGAACAGAACCCCGTTCCGAGCGTCACGCTGGCGCTCTTCGACGCGCAGGGGTTGGGAGATCTGGAGGCCGCCATCGACGCCTTCTCCACCCAGAATGCGGCGCGGATCTCCAGTGTCGCGCTGAACTTCGCGCGGTCTCGCGCCGGCGTGGTGGAGTTCGGCGCCAACCCGAATCCGGCCAACGCCATGAACATGATCGACCTGGGCGACCTCTCCGCGCGGCTGGCATCGTCAGCGCCCGATCTGTTCGGCGCCTCGAACGTGGCCATCAAAGCGGCCCTGGCCAAGGCCGTCGTCTACCAGCGCACCGGCTCTGCGGCGGTCGCCGCCGCGGGGCTCTCGCTCTACTTCCCGCCCTCCAGCGATACCTACCAGGCGGCCGGTTACCGGGCCGTTCCGGGGATCGCGAACTGGCGCACGTTTCTCGAAGCCTACCTGGCGGAAGGTGCGGCGGTGGCCACGCCGACCTTCAGCGGCGTCGCGGCGGTGACGCCGTCCGCGAGCGGCCTTTCCATCGCGGCTCCGCTCACCTCCGGCGCCTCGGCGTCGATCGGCTCCGTCAAGCTCCGCTACGGCTATTCTTTCCCCGCCTCGGCAGCGGGGGCCAACGACGACGAAGTCGATTTTTACGGCGACCGGCCCGGAGCCTTCGACGCCGCGCAGGCGACGGCGAGCTGGAACCGCGAGCTCATGCGGCTGGCGCAGGGCGCGACGCACTCGTTCTCCTATTTCGGCCTCTCGGAGCGGGGCCCGAACCTCGCCTCCGTCGAAGTGCCTCTCGCCTACCTGCCTCCGGGCGTCGGAACGTGCGGCGGCACCGGCGTCCTCGTCGCCTCGCGACAGCTCATCATCGACACCGCCAGCGGCGCCGTGCAGGAGGACGTGGTCTACGCCACCGGCGCGTCGGGCAGCGTCAGCGAGCTGAAGCCGCAGGCCGGGTCGCACTTCGTGCCGATCGTCTTCTTCCTGGTGGGGACGCACAAGTTGACGCAGGCGCCGTCCTCCAGCGGCTGGGGTTGCCTGGCAACGCAATTTGCCGCCGACCAGGCCATCGCGCTCAACTTCGTCACGCCCAGCCTGGGCGCTGGCGTGGAGGTGGCGCTCCTGCTCTCCATCGCCAACCCGGCCGGACATGGCGACTCGGCCGCCGCAGTGGGGAGCTATTGATGCGCGCGACTCTCGGGATGTTTCTTCTTCTCGCCCTCTGCTGCACGCAGGGCCGACAGGAGTCGATGAGCGAGCCCCACCCGACCTCCGGCCGGCCGGCGCAGGACGCGGGCGCGCCGTCGCCGGCACCGGTGGGGCGGGGCGGATCCAGCCTGCCCGGTCCGGAAGCTCCCCCGCTGCCGGGTGCTGCCGCGGCCGCACCCATCCGGGCACCCGTGATCGAAGGCTGCCTCGCGCTCGCCCTCGGCGACGAGAACGGCGCCGCACGCTATCCGGCCCCGCCGCCGACCCGCTCCGCCGCCCCCGACGTCTCGCTCAAGACTTCTCCCGGCCGCCTCGAAGTCAGCCACCATCTCCGCCACGCCTGCTGCCTGAAGGGCGCCGTGACCGTGAACCGCTCCGAGGCGGAGGTCACCGTCGAGGAGAAAATCTCCGGATCGCCCTGCCGCTGCATGTGCGCGTCAACCATCCGCACTCCGGTCTTGCTGCCTGCCGGACCGTACCGGGTGGTGATCGTGGTCGACGAGCTGGGACGCAAGACCCGGGCTTACGACGGCACCGCCCGGATTCCGTAGAGCCAGGCGGAGGTCCATGCCCTCACGGCCCCGCGCGGTCCACATCATCACCGCCGCGCTGCTCTGCGCCGGTCCGTCCCGCGCGGTCTCGCTCCACGGCGGCGTCGGTTACTCCTTGGCCTTGTTCGTCTCCGTGCATCTCCAGGTCGAGGGGTCGTCGTGGTTCATTGGCGCCGAGGCAGGCGGCGGCCTCGGCGCCTGGGGCGATTCTTCCAGCGTACAGCTATTGAAAGCCGGGTTCATCCTCGACGCCGGACCGCATCCATATCTGGCAGTCGGCGCCGGCCATGGCTCCATCGGCGACAACTACGGAAGCGGCCCCGCCCTGTGTGCCGAAGCCGGACTGCTCCTTGGCCACGACCGCTCCTGGGGCAGGGTGGTTCCCTACGTGGAGGTTCCTTGGGCGCTCTGGAAAACCACCGCGGGCGGTCTCTTCGCCAAACCTTTTAGTCCCGGCCAGGGCTGGTTGGTGGGACTCAAGCTCCTGCTGTAGCGGCTCACACCCGACCCCACGCCGCGGCTGCGCTGTGGTGGCTGGAAGTTGGAGAAGTTTGGAGAAGTAGGTTTGGAAGCGAGAGAACCGCAGGAAACGGTGGCGTCCCCACAGAGATTCGAACTCTGGTTACCGCCGTGAAAGGGCGGCGTCCTGGGCCACTAGACGATGGGGACGTCGAGCGCGCCCGTGTAGCACAACTACTGGCCGGTGTGAACGGTCCCGATCTGCACCACTTCGAAGGCGCTGGCCGGCACCGTCTTCAGCTGCTCCAGGTCCTGCAGCGGCCAGCGGGAGTCCTGCCCGCCGGCCAGCGACCAGAAGTCACCGCCCGCAGTGTCGGTGACGAACATCCCGTAGCGCTGCAGCGCGCGCAGCACCACCAGCGAGGTGCCGTGGAAGCCCGACAGGTCGAAGTCGGACCGCAGGCGGACGCGCAGGCCCATCGGCGGCGCCCAGGGCGCGCTGCTGGTGCCGGACGAGTGCGTCGCGGGGGAGAGATAGAGGTGCGCGGTCAGGCCGGCGACGAAGGCGAGCGCGTGGCGGATCTCGCCTTGCTCCACCGCCTCGTCGTAGCGGGCGAGGCCCGGCAGGATGGGCAGGCCGGCGGCGGTGGCGGAAGTCCAGCCGTCGGGGCGCAGCGCCGCGCTGCGCAGGTCGAAGCGGGCGCCCGAGTCGGCGTGGAAGCCGCCGCCCTGCGGGTACGTGTTGTACGTTTCGTAAAGCGCGCAGGCGCCGGAGTCGAGCACGGTGACGTGGTGGTCGACGTCCGCCTGGATGGGCACGTCGGGCGGAAACGGATACGGACCCGGGTCGCTCTGCGAAGAGTAGAGGAAGGTCATGGTCACCCGCTGCTGCGAGCCCGGGACCACCACGAAGGGCTGGCCGTACTGGCCGCCGAAGTCCGGATGCAGCTTGAGCGACCCTGCTCCCATGAAGGCCAGGTAGTCCGCCGAGTGCGGGTCCACCGGATCGGCGGAGACGTCGCGGTTCCACGCGCTCGAGAGCGGGAACATCGGACAGCCCCCGAGCGTGGGCTGGGCCGCCCCGACCGGAGTGCCTGCATCGGCGCGCCCGCCGGCGTCCGACGGCGTCCCGGCATCGACGGGCGCCCCTGCATCGACGGGCATCCCGGGATCGACGGGCGTCCCGCTGCCGACGGGCGCCCCTGCATCGACCGGCGTCCCCGCGTCCACCGAGGCCGGAGCGCCGGGCCCACCTGCGTCCACCGGCTCCCTCGCACCCGCCTGCCCCGGAAAGCGAGCCTCTCCCCCTCCGCAAGCAGAGAGGACGAGCAGGCAGGCAATCGCGATCAAGGGCCGCATGGAAAGACAACCTGCGCACCGGAAAATGTATTCGGGAGGCTAGGCAGTCAGGCGAGCAGTCGCATCCTTCTTGCCGAACAGGTAGGCGCCGAGCACGCCCAGCTCGTAGCAGAGCAACATCGGCACCGCCATCAGCGCCAGATTGAAAGGATCGCCGGTGGGCGTGATCACCGCGGCGATGATGACGTTCACCACGATGGCGTGCCGCCGGTACTTGTTGAGGAAGCGCCAGTCGACGATGCCGATCATCGCCAAAAGCGTCAGCACCAGGGGCAGCTCGAAGATGATGCCGAAGGCGAGCAGCATCATCATCACCAGGCCGAGCTGGTCGTCCATCATCAGCATCGGCTTGATGTCCGGGCCCGCCGCATTGATGAGGAACTCGAAGGCGGGCGGCAGGATGATCTTGTAGCAAAAGGCCGCGCCGCCGATGAAGAAGGTCGTCGCCGCGATGACGAAAGGCGCGATCTTGCGCCGCTCCTTGCGGTAAAGCCCCGGCGCGATGAAGAGCCAGATCTGCCAGAAGATGAAGGGCGAGGCGGCGAAGAGGCCCGCGTAGAGCCCGACCTTCAGGTAGATCATGAAGGGCTCGAGGCTCGAGGAGAAGTGCAGCGCCTTCTCGCCTTCGGGCAGCGCCGCGAAGACCGGCTTCATCATGGCGTGGAAGATCTGCTGCGACCAGTAGTAGCAGGCGCAGAAGCCGATCATCAGCCAGAGCACCGCCCACTTGAGCCGCTGCCGCAGCTCCATGAGGTGGTCGCGCAGCGAGAGGTGGATGTCGTCTTCCGGCCCTTCGCCGGGGGCGCTGGGCTTGGGGAGGAGCGCCGGAATCACACGTCCTCGCGAGGCACGGTGCCCGCGGGCGGGACCAGCTTCAGCTTGGCCGCGTCGGCGGCGGCGCGGCGGGCGGCCATTGCGGCGAGCCGCGCGGCGGTGCGTTCGTGGTCGCCCCCAGTGCGCAGCACGAAGCCGGCCTCCGCCAGCGTCGCGCCGATGTCGCCGAGCAGCGCCATATCGGCGGCGTGTTCGCGCCCGAAGGCCTCGGCATTGTCGGCCACATGCAGGAACGGCACGCCCTCCGGCGCCGGCTTTTCCTCGCGATAGGGATAAGCGACGAAGGCGCGCCCGCCGACCAGCACGATCGCCTGCGCTTGGCTGAACCGCTCGCGCATCCAGGCGAAATCGGGCTTGATCACGCCCGCCCAG
>JAYWAJ010000155.1:0-16841 GCA_043782525.1 Deltaproteobacteria bacterium
CCCGGCGGAATCGACTTCTTGCCCTCGAGCCACTGGCCGGTGCCGTGGCCCTTGGGCTCCTTGCGCACGTAGAAGGCGGGGATCCCCGGCGGAGATTCGAGGAAGCTGGTGAGCGCCGCCGCGCTGGCGATGGGGTCGGCGCCCATGGTCATTCCGCCGACCGCCCGCGCCCCCGCGAAGTGGGCGCGGATCTCCGCCATCACCAGCCGTCCCACCAGGACGTGCCCTTCGGCGGTGAGCGAGGCCTGCTTGGTGTCGAGGTAGAAGTCGCTCTCGCGGCCCGACGAAAGCGTGACCTTCCGCTTCTCGTAGGCGAGCCGGGTGAGCAGCTCGAGCAGCCGCTCGCGGTCGCTCATCGCCCCGCCGCGGCCCGCGCCGCGCCCTTGGCGCGCTCGTCCAGCCAGCCGATCAGGTCCTTGAAGACGAGGTCGCGCTCGGGCTCGTGGAAGAGCTCGTGGAGCAGGCCGTCGTACTGCTTGTGCTGCTTGTCCTTCGACGTCGCCGCCTCGAAGAACTCGCGGCCGGCGGCAGGATCGGCGATGGGGTCGGCGCCGCCGAAGAGCAGCAAGAACGGCGTGACGAACTCGGTGGCCCGGCGCAGCACCGTCTCCTGGGCGCCGTTGGAGGCGGTGAACCAGCCCGGCGTGGCGATCTGCTGGTAGAGCGGGTCGGCCTTGGTGGCGTTCTGGATGGCGACGTCGCGGGTGAGCTGCTCGGCCTTGAGATCGTTGCGCATCGGCAGGCTGGGGAGGATGCGCGCCATCAGCTTGCCGGCCATGATCTTCAGCGCCGGCACTTGCAGCTTGAGCCGGAAGTAGGGCGAGGAGAGCACCACGCCGCGCACCGCCTCGGGCTTGTCGAGCAGGTAGCGAGCCGCGATGAGGCCGCCGTGGCTGTGGCCGACCATGAAGACCGGCAGGCCCTGCGCCTGCTCTTTCACGCGAGCGAGGAAGAGCTCGAGGTCGGAGAGGTACTGATCGAAGTTGTCGGCGTGGGCGCGCTTGCCGCCGCTCTGGCCGTGGCCGCGGCAGTCGAGCAGGTGGACGGTGTAGCCCGCAAAGGCGAGCGCCCGGGTCACCTCGGCGTGACGGCCCAGGTGCTCGGCGTATCCATGGATCACCGCCACGTGGGCCGCGGGGTTCAGCGCCTTGGCCGTGTGCCAGAAGAGCCGCAAGCCGTCGCGCGCGCTGAAGTAGCCCTCCTCGGTCTGGATGCCTTCCACGCTTGCGCCTCCACTGCCCCGAGCGCCGTCTTGGGTGGCCCCTCAGAACACGGCGGAGGAGCGCAGTCAAGGAGCCGATCGGAGCGCTTTCAGCTTCGCTTCCAGCTCGGCGCGGACCTTCTTGTCGCCGGGCTCGGGCAGCCGGTCGGACGGGTCGCCCGGCTCCAGGGCACCGCCGCGCAGGGAGGCGCGCGGCCCCGCCTTGCGCGTCGGCTTCTGCGGCGCCTGGACCAGCTGCGCCAGCGCCTTCTGGAAGGCCTCGCGGGCCTCGGCGCGCCGGCCGGCGGCGACCAGCGCGTCGCCGAGGTGGCTCAGGATCACCGGGTCGCCGGGGGAGAGGAGGTCGGCGCGGCGCAGCTCCGCGAGCGCCTGCTCCCCGCGGCCCAGCTTGAGCAGGCAGTAGCCGTAGGAGTCGGCGATGGCGCCGTCGTCGGGGCGCAGCTCCACCGCGCGGGCGAGGAGCGTCTCCGCTTCGTGCAGCGAGGCCGGTCCGCCCTCTTCCGTAAGAGTATACCCGATATAATTCAGCGCGCCGGCGTGGGCCGGCTGCAGCGCCAGCACCTTGCGCATGGTGGAGAGCGCCTTCTGGCGATCGCCGGCGCGATCCTGCGCGTTGGCGAGGCCATAGAGGAGCGCGTCGCTGCCCGGGTGCGCGCGGGCCGCGGCGGCGAGGAGCTGCTCGGCTTCGGGCGCCTTGCCGGCGCGGTCGAAGGCTTCCAGCAGCGCCAGCGGCACGCCCTCGTCCTCGGGGTGTGCGGCGAAGACCGCGCGCAGCCGCCGCAGCGACTCCGGGATCTCTCCGGCCCGCCCGCGCGCCAGCGCCGCCTGCACGCGGGCGTCGAGCGCCAGCGCCTCGGGAGCGACGCCGAGCAGCTCGGGCGTCGCCGGCCGCGCGTTCTTCTCCACCTGCTCGAAGGCCAGCGCCCCCTCGCGCGCGTGGCCGCGCTGCACCAGCGCCATCGCCCGGTAGAAGAGCAGCTCGGGGTGCTGCGGATAGAGCCGCAGCGCGCCGTCGAGCGCGTCCTGCGCCTCGGCGCTGCGCCGCGCCCCGATGAGCGGGACGGCGACGCGCAGGAGCGCGGCGGCCAGCTCGCGGCGCTCGTCTTCGCGGTCGGAGCTCCCTCCGGAGGTGGCGTCCGACGGGTCGAGACCGGCCGCGAGGCCCAAGAGCTTGCGGGCGTGGGCGTTGACCGTCTCGAGATCGCCTTCCTCGAGCGCCAGCCGCGCCAGCGCCGCCAGCAGCTCCGGGGATTCGGGACGCTGCGCGAGGAGCCGCAGATAGAGCCCGCGCGCGTCGGCGAACCGGCGCAGCGACTCGAAGAACGACGCCTGCGCCGCCAGCGCCTCCGGGTCCGACGGCTGGAGGTCTTGCGCTTCGTCGAAGGCCGCCTGCGCCGCCGCCTCGTCGTGGCGCTGGGCCAGGGCGCGGGCGAGATCCACCCAGGCCCCCGCCGCCTGGTTCCGCAGCCGGCCGGCGGCGACCAGCGCGGCGCCGACTCCCGCATCGCGCCCGTCGTCGTGCTGCTGCCGGTCCGCGCGCTCCTGCGCCGCACGGCTCCGCGCTGCCAGCGCGACGGCAACCTCCTGCGCGGCGGCGAGGTTTCCCAGCGTCAGCTCGAGGCGCACCAGCTCGCGGGCGGACTCCGCATCGTCGGGAGCCGCCTCGATGGCCGCGCGCAGCTGGGTGCGGGCTTCCACCGGCCGGTCGCGCGCCTCGGCGATGCGCGCCAGCATCAGGCGGGCCGGCGCGTGCCTTGGGTCGAGCGCGAGCGCCGTGTGCAGCTCGCCCTCCGCCTCGGCGACGCGGCCCTGCTTGAGCAGCACGTCGGCCAGCTGGGTGTGCAGGTGCGGCGAGTCCGCGTCGTAGAGCAGCGCCTCGCGCAGCTCGCGGGCGGCGGTGGGGAAGTCGTCCTGGCCCTTGGCGAGGAGCGCGTCGAGGTAGTGCCGGTAGGCGCGCGCGCTCACGTAGCGCTGCGGCTCGAAGGTGTCGGTGGCTTCCCGCACCGCCTCGACGTCGACGGCCAGCTCCCGCGGAGGTGCCGGCGTCCTTGCGTGTGCGCAGGCCACCAGCCCTGCGAGCCCGACCGACACCAGCCCGAAGCCCGAAGTCCGAAGCCTGAAGCCCCGGCAGTCCTTCACTGACATGTCGACGCGGCGTTGCGGCTGTTGCACGAGTCGCGCCCGGGCCGCGGCCACGCATTCTGCCCAGCCGCGAGCGGCGCCAGGGGGAGCTGCACCGCGGTCAGCCAGCCTTCGCCGTCGACGACGTAGGCGACGGAGCCGCCCGCCCTGGCGTCGACCACCGGCGCGACCGGCAAGCCGGTGGGCGCCGCTTTGATCAAGGGCGCGATCCCCGCCGAGGTGGCCAGCGCCACCACGCCGTCGTTGCGCACCTCGAGCAGCGTTTCCTGCTGCAGCAGCACCGGCGGAGAGACGGTCGCGCTCCCGGGCGTCGGCCACCCCGAAGGCAGCGGCGGGTTCGGGTTCACGAAATCCTGCGACCACGCCGAGCCGTTGGTCGTCCGGGGGAAGGCATGGACCACGGCGCTGGCGTCGACGGCGAAGACCGCGGCGGCGTCGAAGACCGGCGTGAAGGGAAAGGGGCTGGTCGCCGACGCGGCCGGAAAGGCGCTGTCGTCGACCCAGCACTTCGTGCCCCCCGTGCAGGTGGACTGCAGCGCCGAGTGCACCATCTTGTCGCTCCCGCCGCTGCCAAACCACGCCCGCAGCGACCCGGCGGACAGGGCCGGCGGCGAGGCGGTCGACACGGTGGCCGTGGAGGTGTAGGCGCGCGCCGTGGTGGGGTCGAAGGCGTCGAACGACGTGAACCCCTGCCCGGTCGAAAGAAAGACGCTGGTCCCGTTGGCACTGAGTCCGGAGGACTTGTTGCTCGCGCCCACGGGGAGCAGCGCGGGCGGATCGGCCTGGCAGCCGTTGTTCTCCTCGAAGAGGAAGACGTTCGAGGTGGCCGCGACGGTGTTGTCGGCGGAGGCGAGCACCGCGCGCTCCGGGATCGCTCCGTTCGCCGCGATGACGGCAGGCGGCGAGCCGAAGCTGACGTTGGTCACGGCGCAGGCGTGAGCGGTGCCCATGACGCCGCTCGTCGGCGCGAGCAGGATGGTCAGCGTGCCGGTGCAGCTGGAGTTGCAGTTCGGCGCCGGCGGCCCGACGACGTACACCCTGCCGGTCGGACCCACCGCGATGTCTCCGGTGATCGGCGTCAACATCACCGTCGCGCTCCAGGCCGTCGACCCATCCGGGTTCACCACGAAGAAGTTGGGGCTGCTCGCTCCCAGCATGGTGCCCACCGCGATCTGTCGCGCCCCCGCCGTGCCGGGAAGCAGCGCCGGCGCTCCCGATGGCTGGGCGAAGGCTCCCGCGACCTGATTGCGCCAGCGCCAGAGAGAGATCAGCGCCAGACCGTCGCCGCTCGTGCCGGTGTTGGGGGCGCTGACCGAGGCCTGCTGCAGTCGATCCGCCGCGTTGGCGGCGAGCTTCACCAGCGAGGTTCCCACCAGATCGATGGGCGGGTCGAGCACCGGCGCCTGCGCGGCCACGCTGAAGGTGAACGAATAGTGGTGCGTCTTGTTGTTCGAGCCGTTGACGCTGGAGCAAGGCGTGCCGTTCCGGCTCTTGTCGGTGGTGGCGATGATTCTGGACCCGCCCGCAAGGGTGCTGGCGGTCGAGTCCTGCGCGGCACCCATTCCCGCGCCGCAGTCGTACGCGTCGTAGGTGACGGTGACGCTGTCGTCGGGTAGCAGGTGGGTGGCGTTCTGCCTGCCGCATTTAAAGCTGCCGCTGTCGGCCGGCCCGCACACGCCGGAGGGAGTGGCAGAAGCGTAGACGACGTGCGGCCCATTGAGGATGACCGGCGGCGCGGCGTCGACCCAGATCATGCTGTTGGGATTGTCGGGCCCCAGCGTGGCGACGTGCTGGAGCAGGTCGGTCGCGGTCAGCGTGAAGCGGAAGTGCTCTTCCTTGCCCTGGATGCTCGCAACGGGCAGCCGAAAGTGGACTCCGTCGGCGGCAGGCGTGCCGGTCAGATCGAGCGAGGCCGGAGGAAAAGCGCTGGGCAGATCCTGCGGGTCGAGGTGCAGGGCGAGCGAGGCGAAGCCGGCGCCGGCGTCGACGACGGGGATGACGATCTCGACGGCAGGGGCAGTGTTGCCGCCGACGAACCAGGTCTTGCCGTCCTCGCCGGTGACTCCGGTGGAGACCAGGCCCAGCCCGCCGATCTGCGGAGGCGCGTCGTCGATCTGCACGGCGCCCGTGCCCTGCGCCTGGTTGCCGGCGGCGTCCTGTGCCTTGACGGTGACGGCGAGCGGCGCCTCCGAGCCCGCGGCCTGCACGGCGCGCTCCACGGTGAAGGAGAACACCGTCGCGCCGCCGCCCTGCGAGATGGCGGTGCCGCCGTAAACGCACGGAGCCGACGCAGGACAGGTGTCGAAGCTGAGGGTGGCGGACTGCGCCCCGCTGCCTGCGCCATCGTCGACGGTGGCGCGGACGTCGAGAGGGCCGCCGGTGCGCGAAAACCAGCCGTTGGCCTTTGTGGATTCGACAGTGGGGGGCACGAAGACGGTGACGGTGGGCGGCATCGCGTCGACCGTCGCCGGCACCGCCACCGACGAGACGCTCTCCTCCGCCGCGCCGGCAACCTGGAAGCGCAGCGTGGCCCGCACCGAGACGTTCCCCACTGCGTTGAACTTGAAGTTCGAGAGGGTGACGAGGTTGTCCCCCGCCTGCGGGGCGTCGAGCGTGCCGCTGGCCACCGCCTCCAGGCTGTTGTCGACCTCGACCGCGATGCCGTGCAGCGCGATGCCCACCGCCGCCTCGACCTGCACGGTGACGTGGGGCAGCGCCGGGCTGAGCGGCCCCGAGGGCGCCTTCACCGAGACCACCGGCTTGAGCGCGGCGCAGATGCTGCCGCTGCAGATCTCACCTTCGCCGCAGGCGGGCGCGCAGGTGCCCGAGCTGGCGAGGCAGATCCCGTCGACGGCGCAGTAGGCGCCCTGCCGGCAGTCGTGGGTGGAGTTGCAGCGGCCGCGCACCGCCGGCTTGCAGCCCAGCGCGAGGGCCGCCAGCGCGAGCACGGCGGTGGCGGTGCTGCGAAGCTTCATCCGCCCCGGCCGGCCATCTCGGCGAGCTGCGCGCGGCCCGCGTCGGGCGAGAGCTTCCACACCATCTGCCCGTTGGGGTCGAAGTCGAGGTCGAAGACGCCGCGCCCGGTCAGCTCGCGCATCCTGGCGGTGGCCTCGTCTTTCGAGAGCCCGCTCGCCTTGCAGACGGCGTCCACCTGGACCTGGCCGCCGTTCTTCTTCGCCAGCGCCAGGGCCATCTCGGAGAAGTTGCGCTCGTCGTTCTCCTGCTCGACCCGGGTGCGCTGGCGGCCGGCGATGACGACGGCGACGCCGACCGCGAAGACGACGCCGCCGACGACGAGCCCCGAGAGATCGACGAAGCCCTGTCCCTTGTCCTTGAAGAAGGCGCTGATCATGAAGAGCGAGAAGATGCCGCCCAGGATGGCGACGAAGGCCCCGCCGATGGTGAGGATGTTGCTCGTTCGCATATGCGGACCTACTGGAAGGAGACCTTGGGGACGGCTTTCGCTCCGGCCTCGGCCTTGAAGTAGTCCTTCTGCTGCGGGAAGCCGCCGATCTTCGCCCACCAGGCGCCGGGGATGCCGCGCACGTCGGTGTTGTACTGCTGGACCGCCTCGTTGTAGCGCTTGCGCTCGACGGCGAGCCGGTTCTCGGAGCCCGCCAGCTCGTCCATCAGCCGCGCGAAGTTGGCGTCGGCTTTCAGGTTTGGATAGTTCTCGGTGATCGACATCAGCTTGGAGATGGTGCTCTCGAACTGGTTGGCCGTCTGGATCTTGTCGGCGCGGCTGGAGGCGCCCAGCATGGCGGCGCGAGCGTTGGCGATGTCGTCGAAGACGCCCTTCTCGTGCTTGGCGTAGCCCTTCACCACCTCGACCAGGTTGGGGATGAGGTCGGCGCGGCGCTGCAGCTGGTTCTCCACCTGGCTCCAGGCGGCCTCGACACCCTGCTCCTCGTTGACGATGCGGTTGTAGCCGCAGGGACCGCAGCCGGCGGCCATCATGAGGACAAGGACGGGGGCGTACTTGCGCGTGCGCATTGCTGTTCCTCCTGCGGCGGAGTGTAACACGGGGCAAAGGCCCCGCTGCGAAAGAGCTACCTCTGCAGGGCGGCCTGCGTGAGATAGGCGCGCACCAGCGCCCGCGCCGCTACCACCGACTCGCGGATCGGATGCCCGAGCGCGAGCCCGGCGGCGATGGCGCTCGACAGCCGGCAGCCGGTGCCGCGGGCGGTGGTACGGAGGCGCGATCCCTCGAAGTGCTCGACGACGCCGCCCATCGCCAGCACGTCCACCGGATCGCCGGCGAGGTGGCCGCCCTTGATCAGGGCCGCCCGCGCGCCTTTCGCGACGATGGCGCGGGCCGCCTGCTCGAGCCCGACGGCGTCCTGCGGCTGTCGGGCGAGGTCGAGCAGCGCGGCGGCTTCGAGGAGGTTGGGCGTGATCAGCGCGTGGGAGGCGATCGCGAGGTAGGCGTCGCGGGCCTGCTGCAGCGTTCCCTTGAAGAGCAGCGTCCCGCTCGACGCCTGCAGCACCGGATCGATCACCACCGGCAGATCGCGGCGCGGCAGGAGCAGCCTGGCGATGGCCTCGGCCACCTTGCTGTCGGCGATCATCCCCACCTTGACGGCGCGGACGTTCTCCTCCGAGAGCAGCGCGTGCGCCGACTCGGTCACCAGCGCCGCCGAGACCGACTCCCAGCGCTTCACCGCCCGGGTGGTCTGGACGGTGAGGGCCGTCGCCACGCAGAGCGGCCGCGCCCCGGAGGCGCGGATGGCTTCGGCGTCGGCAAGGATCCCCGCCCCGCCGCTCGGGTCCAGCCCGGCCAAGACCAGGACGCAAGGCGCGCTCATCGCCGGGATTTGTCCACCAGCGCGCGGTAGAGCGCAAGGTGCTCGAGGCTGGCCAAGAGCTCGGGATGCCACTGCACGCCGAGGGCGAAGTGGTCGGGCAGCTCGATGGCTTCGATGATCAGGTCCGGCGAGACCGCGCAGACCCGCGCCCGCCCCGGATCGCGCACCGCCTGGTGATGGGTCGAGTTCACTTGGAGTTCGCGCACGCCGAGGATGGCTTCCAGCGCGGTCCCCTCGATGATCTGGACCGGATGGCCGGGCTCGCGCGGGTCGAGCTTCTGTTCGTGGTCGAAGGCGCCCGGGACCTCGTCGCGGATGTCCTGCCAGAGCGAGCCGCCCAGCTCGACGGCGAGGAGCTGCATGCCGCCGCAGACGCCGAGCACGGGCTTGTTGGCCTCGAGGGCGGCGTGCAGCACCCGCTGCTCGTAGGCGGTGCGCCCGCGCTTCATCGGCCCGAGCCGGTCGCCGGCCTTCGCGCCATAGAGCTCGGGCGGGATGTCGAAGGCGCCACCGGTGATGACCAGGCCATCGCAGAGCGCGACCGCCTCCGCCGGCGCGGTCTCGTCCTCGCTGTAGGGCAGGACGACGGGCAGGCCGCCCGAGGCGAGCACGGCGTCGGCGTAGGCCTGCTTCAGCTCGTAGCGCGGCATGGGCGGGCGGCCCGGGCGCCCGGCGGTCTCGCCGACGTCGGGAGTGATGCCGATCACTGGTCTCACGGCGCGCCCTTCGAGGCCTCAGGCCTCAGGCCTCGGGCCTCAGGCCTGAAGCCGCTTGCGAAAGCCGCGGCGAGAGTGCGCGTTGCCTGCTCCGGATCGGGAGATCGGCAGAGTTCGGCGATGGCGGCGGCGCAGCGGGCGCCGGTGGCGGCGACTTCGGCGGCGTTGGCTGCGGTGATGCCGCCGATGGCAACGACGGGCACGCGTGATCGCTGCACCGCCCGGCGCAGGCCTTCGAGTCCATGCGGCGGCGGCAGCGCTGCGCCCGGCTTGCTCTGGGTGGCGAAGATCGGGCCGAAGCCGATGTAGTCGGCCCCCTGGGCCGCATCGATCTCTTCATCCGAGTGGGTGGAGATGCCGATGATCATCTCCGGCCCGACGATGGCCCGCGCCTCGGCCAGCGGCAGGTCGTCCTGACCGAGGTGCACCCCATCCGCCCCGCAGAGCCGCGCGACGTCAGGCCGGTCATTGATGAAGAGCAGCGCATTCGTGCAAATCTTCCTGGCCTCGCGGGCGACCGCCACCAGCTCACCTGTCCCGAACCCTGAGGCCTGAGGCCTGAGGCCTGAGGCCTGAACACCCTTCATCCTCAGCTGAACGACCGCGGCACCACCGCGGACGAACTCCTCCACCAGCCGGACAACCCCTCCGTCGGCAATGGCATACACACCATGGGGAAGCGCGCGCGGCACGAGGCCTGTACCATACCGCACGGATGTGCTAGAAGCCCGCGCCCGATCTGCAAAGGAGCACGAAGTGCCTGAGAAGGAGAAGGAGATCCCGGTCCGCTACCTCGACCGCCGCGTGGTCGAGCGCTACCTGAAGCGCGGCCTGCTCGACGAGAAGGAGTATGCGCGGCACTTGAAGGCGCTCCAGGATCTGGCCGAGAACGCCGGCAGCGTCGAGACCGAGTTCTCCTCCGTGGACGGGCTCGGCCCCACCCGGTAGCGCCGCATGTTCGCCCTGCTCCTCGTCGCGACGCTGACCACCGGTCCCAGCGCGGCGCGGCGCACCCCGCTGGTCCTGGCCGTCGAGCGCGCCCGGCCCGCGGTGGTCAACATCAACGCGCAGGAAGTGGTCCGCGCCGCCGCCGCCAACGACCCGTGGGCGATCTTCTTCGGCGGCGCGCGCAGCCGGGACCAGGTGCGCAACTCGCTGGGCAGCGGCTTCGTCTTCGACAGCGCCGGCTACGTGCTCACCAACTACCACGTGGTCGCGCGCGGCAGCCGCGTGCAGGTCAGCTTCGAGGACGGCAGCGACTACACCGCCAAGGTGGTCGGCACCGATCCCGGCGGCGACCTCGCCGTCCTCAAGATCGTCTCGGAGAAGAAGTTCGCCGCCGCCCCGCTGGGCAGCAGCGGCGATCTGATGCTGGGCGAGCCGACCATCGCCATCGGCAACCCCTTCGGGCTCAACCAGAGCGTCAGCATGGGCGTGGTCTCCGCCCTGCACCGCCCGGTCCACGCCGAAGGCCGCAGCTACTACGACTTCATCCAGACCGATGCCTCGATCAACCCCGGCAACTCCGGAGGCCCGCTGCTCAACGCCGACGGCAACGTGGTCGGCGTCTGCTCGGCGGTGCTGGCCACCGGGCAAGGCATCGGGTTCGCCATCCCCATCGACCGCGCGCTGCGGGTGGCGCGGGAGCTGGTGAAGTCGGGCGGGCTCGCCGACGCCTGGTGGGGCTTCGACGCCGAGGCGCTCGACCACGACGCCGCCGAAGCGCTGGGCGCGCACGCCGGCGCGCTGGTGACCTCGGTCGAGGAGGGCTCGCCGGCGACGGCCGCCGGCCTGCGCCGCGGCGACGCCGTCATCCGCGCCGAAGCCTCGCCGGTGCACGACGCCGACGAGCTGCGCTTCCTCCTGCGCGACGTGCCGGTGGGGACCCGCGTGGTGCTCGGCCTGGTCCGCGGCAAGGAGAAGATCGAGCTCGGCATCGTCGCCCAGCCGCTCACCGCCGAGCGCGCCCTGACCATCTTCGAATTGCGCAGCGGCGTGAAGGTCATCGAGCTCACCGCCCAGGAGGCGCACCAGGCCGGCTACGAGACCAAGAAGCGGGTGCTGGCCATCCAGGCGGTCGAGCGCAGCTCGGCGGCGGCGCGGGTCGGGCTGCGTCGCGGCGACCTGGTGCTCTCGGTGAACAGCGCCGAGGTCGAGACGCTCAAGGATTTCCAGAAGGCGCTGGCGCAGGCGCGCAAGAGCGGGCAAGCCGTCGTCCTCGTGCAGCGCGGCTACCGCCTGCAGGAGTTCACGTTCGATCTGGGGTGACCTATGGCCGATGCACCGAAAGCGCCGACGCTCGACTTCAACGCGCTCATCCTCTCGCTGGGCTCGACCGCCGTCGTCCACCTCGGCGAGGCCCCCGACCCGACCACCGGGCAGAAGGCCGACCGGCCGGAGCTGCCGATGGCGCAGCAGAGCATCGACCTCCTCGCCATGCTGCAGGAGAAGACGCGGGGGAACCTGACCGCGGAGGAGGCGCGCTTCCTCGAGAACATGCTCTTCGATCTGCGCATGCTCTACGTCCAGGTCTCGCAGCGCGCGCCGCGGCAGCCGGAGCGCTAGAGTCGAGGTCCTTTTCGGGGGTGACGATGGATCCGTTCGCAGAGTTCAAGGCCGCGCAGCGCAAGGGCTGGGCTTTCTTCGCGCCGCTCGAGGCCATCACCACCATTCCGGCGGCGAAGCTGGTCGCCTTCGCGAAGGTCAAGCAGGGCCAGCGCGTGCTCGACGTCGGCAGCGGCACCGGCGTGGTGGCGGTCACCGCGGCGCGGGCGGGCGCGCAGGTGAGCGCGCTCGACCTGACCCCGGAGCTGATCGAGGTGGCGCGCTACAACGCGCAGCTCGCCGGGGTGCAGGTCGACTTCCGCGAGGGCGACGCCGAGGCGCTGCCCTTCGACGACGCCAGCTTCGACGCCGTGCTCAGCCAGTTCGGGCACATGTTCGCGCCGCGCCCCGACGTCGCCGTCCAGGAGATGTTGCGGGTGCTCAAGCCGGGCGGCGTCATCGCCTTCAGCACCTGGCCGCCGGAGCTCTTCACCGGACGGATGTTCGCGCTCACCGGGCGGTATGTCGGACCGCCGCCTTTGGGAGTCGCGCCGCCGCACCAGTGGGGCGACCCGAACCTGGTCCGCGAGCGCCTGGGCGCCGCCGTGAAGGAGCTGACCTTCGACCGCGCCACCATGATGAACCCGGCGCTCAGCCCGGCCCACCACCGGACGCAATCGGAGAAGCTGGCCGGGCCGGTGAAGCGCTTCGTCGAGTCCGCCGAGGCGGAGAAGCTGGTGCTCTTCCGCCGCGAGTACGAGGCGCTGGTCGCCGAGTATTTCGACGGCAACTGCGTGCGGCAGGACTTCCTCATGTCCCGCGCCGTCAAGGCCTGATCAGGTCTCGGCGAAGAGGCCGTACCGGCGGGCGCCGTCGTCGCCCGAGAGAGTCCAGCCGAGTTTACAGCCGGCGAGACCGTGCGGGCCGAGGCCGCATTCGGGCGTGAGCAGGAACGACAGCAGGCGGCGCGCGCGCAAAGGCTCGATGCCCAGCGCCTCGGCGAGGAAGACGACGCCCGCGGCGGTGAACTCGTCGAGGGGCACGCGGCGGCCGTGCTCGTCCTCGGTGGTGCCGCCGTAGGTGAGGTCGCTGCGGCCCATCGAGGCATCGAGCGCCTCGAAGACGAGGTCCAGCCGCGAAAGCGTCGCGCCTTCGACGGTGGCCTTCAAGATGGCGAAGGGCGCCTGGAACTCCAGCGCGGCCCCCGAGACCGGAGCCAGCGAGCGCGCCAGCGGATGCACCAGCGGGCTGCCCGGCAGGCGCGCCGCGGCGTTGCCCAGCAGGCGCCGGTCCCGCGCGCGCCGCGCCGCCTCGCCCAGCCCGAAGGCGCGCGCCTGCAGCGGGAGGTTGGGTCCCATGCGCCGGAGCAGCGCCTCCAGCTCGCGCGCCGCCCCGGCGTCGTCGCCCAGCGCCTCGAGCGCCGCCGCCCGCTGCGCCCGCGCGCCCAGGTGCTCCGGGTCCAGCGCCAGCGCCTCGCCCTGTGCAAAGGCGGCGAGGCCCACCTCCCCTGCTTCCAGGTGGGCGAGGCCGCGCTCGTGCGGGATCTCCGCGTCGCGCGGCGACAGCTGCTGCGCCTGGCGAAAGGCGCGCACGGCGGCGTGTGGCTCGCCGGCCTTGAAGGCCGCGCGGGCCTGCAGAAGCAGGGTCGGAAGATCCTCGGCCATGGGCGCGCAAGCTAGCACGCACTTGCACGCGCCTTGCCACGCGCTTTTCCTGCTTTAGGTTGGCGCCATGAAACTCGACAAGTTCACGGTGAAGGCGCAGGAGGCGCTGCAGGAAGCCCAGGCGGTCGCCCGCAAGCGCGACCACCAGGAGATCCTGCCGGAGCATGTCCTCTCGGCGCTCCTCGGCCAGCAGGACGGCCTGGTGCCGCCGCTGCTCCAGCGCGTCGGGGCCGAGCCGAAGCTGGTGCAGCAGCGCCTCGACGACGAGCTGAAGAAGACCGCGCAGGTGCACGGCGGCGAGGGCGGACACCTCGCCCAGCGGACTCTCAAAGTCATGGACGCCGCCGAGGACGAGGCGAAGAAGCTCAAGGACGAGTACGTCTCCACCGAGCACATCCTCCTCGCCCTCGCCGCCGAGAAGCGCGGCGGAGCGGCGGAGGCCCTGAAGTCGGTGGGCGCCACCCGCGACCGCATCGCGCAGGCGCTCGCCAGCGTGCGCGGATCGCAGCGCGTCACCTCGCAGGATCCGGAGGCGTCGTACCGGGCGCTGGAGAAGTATGCCATCGACCTCACCGACCGCGCCCGCAAGGGCAAGCTCGACCCGGTGATCGGGCGCGACGAGGAGATCCGGCGCGTCATCCAGGTGCTCTCGCGGCGGACCAAGAACAACCCGGTGCTGATCGGCGACCCCGGCGTCGGCAAGACCGCCATCGTCGAGGGGCTGGCGCGGCGGGTGGTGGACGGCGACGTGCCCGAGGGCCTCAAGGAGAAGCGCATCGTCTCCCTCGACATGGGGCAGCTCATCGCCGGCACCAAGTTCCGCGGCGAGTTCGAGGAGCGGCTCAAGGCCGTCCTCAAGGAGGTCACCGACTCCGAGGGCCAGGTGATCCTCTTCATCGACGAGTTGCACACCATCGTCGGCGCCGGCGCGGCCGAGGGCGCGATGGACGCGGGCAACATGCTCAAGCCCGCGCTCTCCCGCGGCGAGCTGCACCTGATCGGCGCGACCACGGTGAACGAGTACCGCAAGCACATCGAGAAGGACGCGGCGCTGGAGCGGCGCTTCCAGCCGGTGATGGTGGGCGAGCCGTCGGTCGAGGACACCATCTCCATCCTGCGCGGGCTGAAGGAGCGCTACGAAGTGCACCACGGCGTGCGCATCCAGGACAGCGCCATCGTGGCCGCGGCGACGCTGTCGAACCGGTACATCTCCGACCGCTTCCTGCCCGACAAGGCCATCGACCTCATCGACGAGTCGGCCAGCAAGCTGCGCATGGAGATCGACTCCATGCCCGCCGAGATGGACGAGGTGCGGCGCAAGCTGATGCAGCTGCAGATCGAGGAGCAGGCGCTGAAGAAGGAGACCGACGCGCTCTCCCGCGGGCGGCTGGCGGAGATCCAGCGCGAGGTGGCGCGGCTGCACGAGGAGCAGTCGGCGCTGACCGCGCACTGGGAGAACGAGAAGCGGGCCATCCAGTCCATCCGCGACGCCAAGCAGAAGATCGAGGAGGCCAACCAGCAGATGGCGGACGCCGAGCGCAAGGGCGACCTGGGCCGGGCCGCCGAGCTGAAGTACGGCACGCTGCCGGCGCTGCAGGGGGAGCTGGACGGGCAGAACCAGAAGCTGGGGGACCTGCAGAAGCAGAAGAGCATGCTCAAGGAGGAGGTGGACGCGGAGGACATCGCCGAAGTCGTCTCCAAGTGGACGCGCATCCCTGTCTCGAAGCTGCTCGAAGCGGAGATGCAGAAGCTGGTCCACATGGAGGAGCGGCTGCAGCAGCGGGTGGTCGGACAGGAAGAGGCCGTCCGCGCCGTCTCCAACGCGGTGAGGCGTGCGCGCAGCGGCCTGCAGGATCCCAACCGGCCCATCGGCAGCTTCCTCTTCGCCGGGCCGACCGGCGTGGGCAAGACCGAGCTGGCGCGGGCGCTGGCCGACTTCATGTTCGACGACGAGGCCGCGATGGTGCGCCTCGACATGAGCGAGTACATGGAGAAGCACTCGGTGGCGCGGCTGATCGGCGCGCCGCCCGGCTACGTCGGGTACGACGAGGGCGGGCAGCTGACCGAGGCGGTGCGGCGGCGGCCGTACAGCGTGATCTTGTTCGACGAGATCGAGAAGGCGCATCGCGACGTCTTCAACGTGCTGCTGCAAGTTCTCGACGACGGGCGGCTCACCGACGGACAGGGGCGCACGGTGGACTTCCGCAACACCGTCGTCATCCTCACCAGCAACCTGGGCTCGCAGCACATCTCCGGCGGCGACCACGACGTGGAGAAGAAGCGCGTCACCGACGCCATCCGCGCCGAGCTGCGGCCGGAGCTGCTCAACCGCATCGACGAGGTGGTGGTCTTCCACAGCCTCGGGCGCGAGCAGCTGGGGCGGATCGTCGAGATCCAGCTGGTGCGGCTCTCGAAGCTGCTCTCGGACAAGCAGCTGAAGCTGGAGCTGACCGAGCGGGCGCGGCTGGCGGTGGGCAAGGCCGGGTACGACCCGGTCTACGGGGCGCGGCCGCTCAAGCGCGCGTTGCAGCGGATGGTGCTGGATCCGCTCGCCATCAAGGTGCTGCAGGGCGACTACCAGCCCGGCGACACCGTGCAGGTGGACGCGGGCCCGTCGGACGACGTACTTACCTTTTCCCGCACCCACGCATCCGGGAAAGAGGCGACCCTGCATTAGACTGTTCGCATGGGCCTGCTCCTCGGTCTCTTGCTGGCCACCGCGCCGGGCCCCGATCCGGCGCGGCTGGTCAACGTCCGCTACGCGGAGGCGGGCGACGTCGGGCGCATCCGCGGGGCGGCCTGGCATCCGTCGGATCCCCGCAACGGCGGCCGCAGCGTGCGCTTCACCGCGCCGGGGCGGATGGTCCTCGACTGGCGCTCCGACGGCGCCTCCTGCAGCTTCACCTCGCGGCGCAAGGGCGCCAGCTGGGTGCTCCTCGTCGACTGCGGCGGCGGTCCCGCGCCCGCGGGCTGGTCCTGGCTTGCCGGGGGCGGTGCGCGCACCAGCGTCTTCCAGCTGGCGGCGCCGCAGATGAGCGACGCGGAGGTGGAGCTGGTCCGCTTCGACACCGGCTTCGCCGAGGTGGAAAAAGCCTACCGCGCGCGCTACCGGCAGGCGTCCCTGCAAAAGCTCGCGGGGCGCTGGGAGGACGCGTCGGGGACCGCCGAGGTGGTCCTCGATCCGCGGCGTCCCACCCTCGGTGGCCGGCCCGCGGAAGTGCAGGCGGAGCCGTGCCTGCCGCTGGCGGCGCCCTCCGGATCCGCGGGGGTCATCTGCCTCTCCATCGCCGCGGGCGAAGAGCGGCTGCTCCTGGTCGAGCAGGAAGAGCGGCTCTTCGAGTGCGCCTGGGACGAGTCGGGCGAGGGGGCGGTCTTCGACCTGGGGCAGGGCGCCCGCATCTTCACCCGCGCGGCGCGGCGGCCCTGATGGACCCCGGGCTGCTGCAGCGGCTGCGCGAAGAGAGCGGGCTGCGGCTCGACAAGGAGGGCCGCTTCTGGCACCGCGACGGCCTGGTCGAGCACGCCCGGACGCTGGCGGTGCTGCACCAGGGGATCCACCGCGCGGCCGACGGGCGCTGGGCGACGCGCATCGGCAGGGAATGGGGCTATCTGGAGGTCGAGGACGCGGCGCTCTGGATCCGGCGCGTCGAAATTTCGCGCCCCGATTCCGTCGCCCCGGGCGCGGGCCGGGCGGCGCAGGCTCAGCTGGCCTCGGGAGAATGGGTCGACTTCGACCCGGCCACGTTGG
>JAYWAJ010000156.1:0-6294 GCA_043782525.1 Deltaproteobacteria bacterium
CCGATGGGAGCGCCCAGGACCGGCTGCGCGCAGAAGATCGAGGTGCTCGCGCCGGATGGAACGCCGTGCGGTTCGTTCGACGCGACCATTTCCCGAGGCCTTTGCCGCACCGAGGATGTTGCGCTTGGAAAAGACGACACACCCATCCAGCTCCTTCCCAGGAACCTGACGCCGCCCAGCACTTGCAAATACCGCTGGTGGCCCCGCGCGCTGCACTGACGGCGATGACCCGTCCGGCAGCTGCCGGACCTCGAACAGGACGGCGCGTGTTACACACCACGCACTCTCCAGCCGTCGCAGAAAGCCCTCGATGATCACGCTGGCGGACATCCTTGACGTGGGGGCGGGCAAGCTGGCTCCGGGGCCGCGCGGGCATCTGCTCCTGGGGAGCCTGCCGGCGGCGCGGCGCGATCCGCTCAAGCTCTTCATGGAGTCGTTCCGCGACTACGGAGACGTGGTTCGCTTCCGCTTCGGCCCCCTGGTCGCGCACCTGGTCAGCTCGCCGTCGGGCGTGAACCAGATCCTCGCCGAGAACAACAAGAACTACGGCAAGCAGACGCGCGGCTACGAGTCGCTGCGCTACGTGCTGGGCAACGGCCTGCTCACCAGCGAGGGCGAGTTCTGGAAGCGGCAGCGGCGCATCGCGCAGCCGGCTTTCCACCGGCAGCGGATCGCGGGCTTCGGCCGGGCGATGGTGCGGGCCGCGTCGGAGGAGGCGGCGGGCTTCGAGGCGCGGCGCGGGCAGGTGATCGACGTCGCCGAGGAGATGATGCGCCTCACCTTGCGCATCGTCGGCGAGACGCTGCTCGGCTACGACCCGAGCGACGCGGCCGGAGAGGTCGGACCGGCGCTGGCGTTTCTGCTCACCATGGTCAACCAGCGCACCAGCCGGCTGATCTTCTTCGGGCGGCCGCTCTTGCCGACGCCGGAGAACTTCCGCATCCGCCGCTCGCTGGCCACGCTCGACTCCGTCGTGCAGCGGATCATCGCCGAGCGGCGCAAGGCGCCCGGCGACGACCTGCTCTCCATGCTCATGGAGGCGACCGACGAGAGCACCGGCGAGAAGATGGACGACCAGCAGCTGCGCGACGAGGCGATGACCATCTTCCTCGCCGGCCACGAGACGACCTCCAACGCGCTCACCTGGACCTTCCTGCTCCTCGCGCGCTATCCGGCGGCGCTGCGCGAACTGCGCGCCGAGCTTTCGCAGGTGCTGGGCGATCGCGAGCCGGCGCCCGAAGACCTGCCCCGGCTACGCTTCACCAGGATGGTCATCGAAGAGTCGATGCGGCTCTATCCGCCGGCCTGGACCATCGCGCGCTCGGTCTCGCAGGCGGACGAGATCGGCGGCTACCCGATCCCGGCGGGCTCGATCGTCTTCGTCAGCCCGTACGTGGTGCACCGCCATCCGGACTTCTGGCACGACCCCGAAGGCTTCGACCCGCAGCGGTTCGCGGGAGAGAAGCCGCGCAACGCCTACTTTCCCTTCGGCGGCGGGCCGCGGATGTGCATCGGCAATGGCTTCGCGACCATGGAGGCGGAGCTGGTGCTGGCGACGATCGCGCGGCGGGTGAAGTTCGAGCTGCAGCCCGGACATCCGGTGGTGCCCGACCCCAGCATCACGCTGCGCCCGCGCTACGGCATGAAGATGCGGGTGACCTGAACCGCCTTGCAAGCTGTGAAGTCAGCGAGCCCGCATGCCGCGCTTGAGCGACTTGTTGCGGCGCACGCGCTTGCGCTTCAGCGCCTGCTTCTTCACCTTGCTGCGGCTCTTGATGCTCTTCTTGGTCCGTGCCATGGCGCGGCTCATTAGCACAGCCCATGCCCTCTGGGGAGAAGAAATCCGCTCCGGCAGAAGCGCTGCCGCCCCACTTGCAAGCGGGCGATCCTTCAAGGTACATCCGTTCAGTGCGCATCTGCGTCCTCTCGAGCGGCAGCGGCGGCAACTGCCTCTGGGTCGAGGCCGGATCGACGCGCGCGATCATCGACGCCGGCCTTCCGCTCCGCGAGACCCGGCGGCGCTGCCTCGAGGCGGGCCTGCCCTTCGCCGGGCTCACCGACCTCTTCCTCACCCACGAGCACGCCGACCACTGCCACGCGGCGGGCATCTTCGGACGCAAGCTGGGAGTCCGCGTGCACGCCACCCGCGGGACGCTGCGGGCGCTGCGCGATCCGCCGCCGGAAGAGCTGTGGCGCATCTTGCGCGCCGGGGTCGCGGTCGAGCTGGAGGGACTCCGCGTCCTGCCGGTGGCGCTGCCGCACGACGCCTGCGAGCCGGTGGCCTACGTCTGCGACGACGGGGCGGTGCGCGCAGCCATCGTCACCGACCTGGGCTGCGCGCCGCCCTCCGTCGTGCGCGAGCTGCAGGGCCTCGACGCGCTGGTGCTGGAGATGAACCACGACGTGCGCATGCTGGTGGAAGGGCCGTATCCGTGGTCGCTCAAGCAGCGCATCCGCGGCGGGCGCGGGCATCTCTCCAACGCGCAGGGGGCGGAGCTTCTGGCGCAGGTGCTGCACGGCGGGCTGCGCCACCTCACGCTGGCGCACCTCTCCGAGCACAACAACACGCCGGCGCACGCGCGGCGCGCCGCCGAGGCGGTGCTGCGCAAGTTCGGGAGCACGGCGCAGCTCAGCATCGGCTCGCAGTCGCGCGCCCTCGACCCGGTGCTGCTCGATCCCGCCCGCGCCCTGCCGCTGCGGCGCGCCCGGCAGCTGGCCCTCTTCGCCTGAACGGCCGCTCCCCGCCGTTGGTGCAGGGCCGCTGAAAGCGGTGTAGGAAGCGCCCATGATCCCGCGCTACAGCCGACCCGAAATGGCGGCGCTCTGGACGCCCGAGCGCCGCTACCAGACCTGGCTCGAAGTCGAGCTCGCCGCCGGACGCGCCATGGCGCAGGCGGGGCTGGTCCCGCTGGGGGCCATCGCCGAGTGCTCCGCCAAGGGCGGCGTCTTCACCGCCAAGGACGCGGCGCGCATCGACGAGATCGAGAAGACGACCCGGCACGACGTCATCGCCTTCCTGACGTTTTTGGAGGAGCGCATCGGCCCGGCCGCGCGGCACCTGCACTTCGGCATGACCAGCTCCGACGTCCTCGACACCTCGCTGGCGATGCTGCTGCGCGACGCCGCCGATCTGATCCTGGGCGGCATCGACAAGGCGCGCGCGGCGGTGGTCCGCCGCGCCCAGGAGCACAAGCACACGCCCTGCATCGGCCGGTCGCACGGCATCCACGCCGAGCCGACCACGTTCGGCTGGAAGCTGATCGTCTGGGCCGACGAGCTGTCCCGCGCCAGGGAGCGCCTGCTGCGGGCGCGGGCGACCATCGCCCACGGGAAGATCAGCGGCGCGGTGGGGACCTTCGCGCACCTGACGCCGCAGATCGAGGAAGCGGCGCTGCGCAGCCTGGGCCTTGCACCAGAGCCGGCCTCGACCCAGATCGTCCAGCGCGACCGGCACGCCGAATACTTCACCGCGCTGGCGCTGGCGGGCTCCTCGCTGGAGAACTTCGCCACCGAGATCCGCCACCTGCAGCGGACCGAGGTGCGCGAGGCGGAGGAGCCGTTCGGCAGGGGGCAGAAGGGCTCGTCGGCCATGCCGCACAAGCGCAATCCGATCCTGAGCGAGAACCTGACCGGCCTCGCCCGACTGCTGCGCGGCTACGCGCTCTCCGCGCTGGAGGACGTGGCGCTCTGGCACGAGCGCGACATCTCGCACTCCTCGGTCGAGCGGGTCATCGCCCCCGACGCGACGGTGACGCTGGACTTCATGCTCCACCGCTTCGCCGGGCTCATCGACGGGCTGCGCGTCTATCCGGAGCGGATGAAGGAAAATCTCGAGGCCACCCGCGGGCTGGTCTTCTCGCAGCCGGTGCTCCTCAAGCTGATCGAGAAGGGCATGGAGCGGCAGGCGGCGTACCTGGTCGTCCAGCGCAACGCCATGAAGGTCTGGGACGAGGGGCGCGACTTCAAGGCGCTGCTGGCCGACGACCCGGAAATTCAACAGCTGTTGAAATCGGCGGAGCTGGAGGGCTGCTTCGATCTCCAGCACGGCCTGCGCCACGTCGACGCCGTCTTCGACCGCGTGCTCAAGGCGCCCGCACCACCGTGACGCTGAGCGCGGTCCCGCTGCGACGCAGCGAGAGCTGCACCGGCGCCCCCGGCGCGCCCTGGATGCGCGCGCTGGCGTCCGCGACCCCGGCGACGGGCTTGCCGTCCACCGCCGCGATCTGATCGCCCAGCTGCACGCCGGCTTTTTCCGCCGGGCCGTCGGGGATGAGGAAGACCACCGTGACCGGCGTCTCGCTGTCGCCGCGCAGCTGCATGCCGACGGTGCCGGACTGCGCGGCCAGGGGCTTGAGGGCCACCTCGCCGAGGTCGAGCTGCTCCCCAGGCTGCGCGGTGAAGTCCTTCCGGAGCGGGCGGTAGCGCGGCAGGTACGCGTGCAGCGCGTGCGCGCCGGCGGGGGCGGGCAGGGAGAAGCGGCCGTCGGCGGCGGTGACCGCCTCCTCGCCGTGGTCGAGGGAGATGGGGACGCCCGGCAGCGGCGCGTGGGTGGCAGCGTCCACCAGCCTGCCGCGCACCTGGGCGAGCGGCTCCAGCGCGACTTCGAGGTCCCGGATCTCGCCCGGCGCCAGCGTCACCTCAAGCGCGGCGGAGCGGCCGTCCCTGGTGACGACGGAGAGGTTCAGGCGCAGCGCGGGCACCTCGCCCAGCTCGAAGCGGTCGCCGGAAAACTCCAGCGACTGCTCGCCGCCCGGTCTGCCGTGGCCCGCCCCGGCCGGCGCGACCTCGACGCGGAAGCTGTCCACGGCCCCTCCCGCCAGGTGGCCGCGCAGCGTGGCCGCCGGCTGCAGCTGGATGGAGATCTCCGTCTGCCGTGGCGGCACCGTCGCCTTGCCGGAGCGCCCGCCGTTGAGCGCGACGAGCTCGATGCTGTCGGGCAGGTCCGTGCGCGGCTTGTCGAGATGGAACCTGCCCTGGTCATCGGCGAAGGTCATGAAGACAAAGTTGGCTCCCTTTGCGCGCACCCAGGCGCCAGGCGAAGGCGTGCCTCCGGGCTCGAGCACGGCGCCGCCGAAGCCCTGCGCCTCTTCTTCCGCTTCGATCCAGGTGAGGTCCTGGACGGAAGTCTTGCCCGCCTCGACGGTGACGAAGGTCCGCCCGCCAAAGCCGCTGGCCGAGCCCTGCACGAAGAGGCTGTAGGCGCCCGCCGGGAGCGAGGCGAGGTAGTTACCCGCCGCGTCGATGGGGATGCCGCCGGTCGAGTCGTAGCTGTGCTGCAGGCGCGGTGCGGCCGGCACCGCTCGGACCGAGGCCTCGGCAGGAGGCGGCGAGCCGTCCTTGCGCCGGACGCGGCCGGTGACGACGCCTTCGTCCTGGAGCTGGAAGTCGAGACGTGCGGCGCCGCCCTCGGGAACTTCGGCGCTGGCGACCGCGCCCTGGGCGGAGCCGTCGCGCAGCGCGGTGAAGCTGCCGGCGCCGGGCGCGAGGCCGGCGAGGCGGTAGGCGCCGGTGTCGTCGCTGCGCGCCTCCACGGGCGGCGCGGCCGGACCTCCGAAGCCTGCGTGCATCGACCGCACCAGCGCATACGGCACCGGACGGCCGGCGGAGTCGCGCACCAGGCCTTCGAGGGCGCCGGTGCGGCGCAGCTCCACGCGCAAAGGGAACTGCTGGCCGGGCTGCACGGTGACCCCGCGGCGGCTCTGGTCGGTGAAGCCGTCCGCCGAGACCTCGACGTCGTAGCTGCCGGGCGCGAGCCCCTTGACCGCGAAGTGCCCGCTGCCGTCGCTGACCGCGCGACCCGAATCGCCGCTCTGGTTGTAGGGGCTGACCGCCACCTGCGCTCCCACCACCGGCTGATGCGTCGCGGACGCGACGGTGGTGCCCGAGATGCCGGAAGCGGCGCCGAGCTGGATCTTCACGCCCCGCGCGGTAGCTCCCGCCGCGACCACCACCGGCGCCGGCGCGCGCCCCGCCTCGTCTCCTCGCCGCGCGGTCAGGCTCCAGCTGCGCGGGCTGACTTCGAGCGAGAAGGTTCCCGTCTCGCTCGCTGTCGCGGTGACCGCCTCCTCGCCGCCGCTCGCCGACACCTCGGCGCCCGCTGCCGGCGACCCGTCCGCCAGGACCACCTGCCCTTCGATGAACGACGCCGCCGCCAGCTCGATGACCATCTCCCTGCTGGCCTGCGCGTCGATGCGGGCCGCGCCCCGGGCGTACCCGGCCGCCTGGGCGGTGGCGCGGTAGGGGCCCTTCGCGAGTCCCTCGATGCGGAACTTCCCCCGCGCATCGGAGGTGGCC
>JAYWAJ010000157.1:0-6293 GCA_043782525.1 Deltaproteobacteria bacterium
AGGTACAGCTCGCGGCGATCGAGGGCGGCGAAGAGCGCCAGCACGGCCAGGCGCTTCTCCTCCTCGGTCGCCGTCCGCAGCGGCAGCAATTTCTCCCCAATCAAGTGGGAGAGCAGCGGCGGCTCCGGCGCCGCGGGCCGCCCTCCCCGCTGCGTGTCGATGAGCAGCGCCACCGTCTCTGCCAGGTCTCCCGCCAGCGCGAAGCACTCGCTGGCGAGCCAGTCCGGCACCTGCGCAAAGGCGCAGCCCCAGGCAGCGAGCAGCCGCGGCGCGACCAGGCGCTTGAGGCGGCGGCCGGTGAGGAAGAAGAGCGCCCAGGCCGCGTCGGCAGAAGGCGCGTCGGCGAAGTACGCCTGCAGCGCGGCGACCTTGGCGTTGGTCGAGGTGGTGGCGTCGAGGGCGTCGTAGAGCCGGGCGAAGCGCCGCATCAGTCGCCCTCGGGATCCGCCGCGGCCAGGGCGCCGATGGGGGCCGCGTCGATCCCGGACTCGCTCAGGAAGCGCACCAGCGCCTCGCGGTGCCCATGCGTCGCCAGCACCCGCGCAGCCCCCGTCTCGCGGATGGTCGAGAGCAGCGCGGGCCAGTCGGCGTGATCGGAGATGACGAAGCCGCGGTCGAACCCGCGCCGCCGCCGGGTGCCGCGGATGCGCAGGAGGCCGGAGGCGAAGCCGGATTCGAAGCTGCGAAAGCGCTTCATCCAGGGCGTGCCGCGGGCGGTGAGGGGCGCCAGCACCAGCGCGCCGGCAAACTTCTTCTCCTCGCCGATGAGCCGGGTGGGCAGGAGCGGCACGCCGGCGGACCGGTAGACTTCGTTGACGGCCTCGACCGCCCCATGGGCGAAAGCGGGCCGGTCCGTCAGGCGCAAAAGCTCGGCGAGCAGCCGCTGGGCCTTGCCGAAGGCGTAGCAGAAGAGCAGCGAGGTCTTCTCGGCGTTGCCCTGCCACCAGGCGAAGATGTCCCGCGACACCCCCGCCGGATCGTCCCAGCGGAAGAGCGGCAACGCATAGGTGGCCTCGGTGATGAAGACGTCGCAGCGCACCGGCTCGAAGGGCGAGCAGGTCGGATCGGGCTCGCGCTTGTAGTCGCCCGAGAGGACCCAGACCCCCTGCGCTCCTTCGATGCGGACCTGCGCCGAGCCGAGCATGTGGCCGGCCGGGTGAAAGGAGACGGTCACCTCGCCGATGCGCCGGCGCTCGCCGTACTCCAGGGTCTCGATGGGCGCGTCGCCCACCCGGCGGCGGATCAGCGCCGCCGTCTGCGGCGTGCAGAGGTACGAAGACGAGCCGGGGCGCGCGTGATCGCCGTGCGCATGGGTGAGGACGGCGCGCTCCACCGGGCCGGCCGGGTCGAGGTGGAAGGCGCCGCCCGGGCAGTACAGGCCCTGCGCCGATTCGGCGATCATGCCAAGGACTCTAGATGGGCGCGGCCTCGCCCGTCTCGCCGGGCACCGCGGCGCGCGGCATGCCGTCCGCCTCCAGCTCCTCGGCCGCGTCTTCCATGATCATCCCCAGATCCTCGAGCTCGTCCTTGGAGAGCAGCTTCTTCACCTTGGGAAAGAGCTCGCCCTCCTCCTCCTTGACGTGGTGCTCCACCTGCTCCTGGAGGACATTGATCTTGGCGTCGAACTGCGACTCGGCCGGATCCATGTCCAGCAGGTCGGCGATGATCCGCTTCACCGAGAGGTGCTCCTCGACCGCCTCCTCGAGGAGGTCCTCGGTCCGCGCCGACTTGGTCGCCGGGTAGAAGTGCTTCTCCTCGATGGAAGCGTGCACGGCCAGGGCGTCGGCGATCTGCTCGAAGAGCTGGCGCTTGCTCTCGCCTTTGGCCTTCTCGCACTTCTCGAACAGCTTGTTCACTTCTTCGTGCTGGGTCTCGAGCAACTCGATGGCATTCACGGGCGGGCCTCCTCAAAAGGTTTGCGAAGGGAGAAGTTGAGGATCCAACGCTCCGGACGCAACGCGGCGGGCGCAGGTCCGCCGGGCGGCCCGCTCGACGGACGGCACGGCGAACGAGAGCGCCAGGACATAGCTTGGAGAGGTGCTTTCCCACCTCAGCGGCGGCGAGTTCCTGAAGAAGTTTGCCCACCGCTTCGTGGACAACGGCGCCACCAACCGGGCCGCCGAGCTGGCCTACTATTTCCTCTTCGCCCTCTTTCCCTTCATCGCCTTCGGCGTCACGCTGGCGGCCTACCTGCCCACCCGGGGGGCCATCGACGACCTGATGGCGCGGCTCGGCCCGGTGATTCCGGGGGAGGCGGAGCAGATCATCCGCGCGCAATTGACCGCGCTCTCCTCGCAGCAGCGCCCGCACTTTCTCACCTTTGGCCTCGGGCTCGCGGTCTGGAGCGCCTCGCGCGGCCTCGACGCGCTGCGGGGCTCGCTCAACCGCTCGTACGGCGTCAAGGAGTCGCGCCCCTGGTGGCGCATCCAGGTGCTGGCGCTGGTGCTGACGGTCGCCTCCTCGGTGGTGCTGCTCTTCGCCGTCGCCGGCATCGCGCTCGGGGGCAACGCCGGTCTCTGGCTCGCCACCCACCTTCACGTCGACAAGGCCTGGCCGCTGCTCTGGGGCCTCTTGCGCTGGCCCATCACCGCCGTCGGCGTGCTGCTGGTCTTCGCCGTGCTCTATTACTTCCTCCCCGACGTGAAGCAGGAGTGGCGCTTCATCACCCCCGGCTCGCTGCTCGGCACCGGGCTCTGGCTCCTCGCCAGCTACATCTTCTCCCTCTACGCCGACCACTTCGGCAGCTACGACAAGACCTACGGCTCCATCGGCGGCGTCATCGTCCTCATGACCTGGCTCTACGTCACCGGGCTCATCTTCATCGTCGGCGGCGAGCTGAACGCGCTCATCGAGCACGAATCGCCGGAAGGAAAGTCCAAAGGTGAACGGGCCGCGCCCAAGCCGGGGTTCTTCGCCCGCTTCCGGCGCCGTCATGCAGCGGACATGCCGACGGGGCAGGCCCACGAAAGCCGACCGACCGCTTGCGCGCCCGTCTCTCCGTGACCATTCATTGACGGTTCCTCCCCGCATGCGCACTTCCCCGGAGAGCCCCTCAATGTCTTGCTGCGACATCGATCGCGAAATCACCGGCTGCACCGCCCGCTACCGCGTCACCGGCAAATTCGACGGGGCTTGCGCCTTCAACCTCGCCCACCGCATCGAGTCGGAGCCGCTGGGCGAGATGATCCTCGACTTCTCGCAGTGCGCCGAGTTCGTCGACTACGGCATCGCCGTGCTGGCGAGCGCGCTGCTCTCCGTCCCCGGCAAGCGCGTCCACCTCCAAGGCCTGCGGCAGCACCAGCTGCGGCTCTTCAAGTACTTCGGCGTCGACGCGGAGGAGCTGCAGCAGCGCGACAACGACCGGCTGGCTCCGCAGCCCGCGGCGCCGGTGCGCACGAGCGAGGTCGCCTGATGGCGCGGCCGATCTGGAGCGGGTCGGTGAGCTTCGGATTGGTCAGCGTGCCGGTGAAGCTGTTCTCCGCCACTTCCCCCAAGGAAGTGCACTTCCACCTGCTCCACGACAAGGACGCCGCGCGCATCCAGCAGAAGCGCGTCTGCAGCAAGGACGGGCAGGAAGTGCCGTGGGAGCACATCGTCAAGGGCTTCGAGGTCGCGAAGAACCGCTACGTGACGGTGACCCAGGACGAGCTGGAGAAGTTCCGGCCGCGCTCCACCAAGGCGATCGAGATCGAGGACTTCGTCGACCTCGCGCAGATCGATCCCATCTACTACGCCTCCACCTACTACCTGGTCCCGGACAAGGGCGCGGGAAAGCCGTACGCGCTACTGGTCGAGGCGATGCGGCGCACCGGCAAGGTCGGCATCGCCCGCTTCGTGCTGCGGACGCGGCAATACCTGGCGGCGGTGCGCCCGCTGGGGAAGGCGCTGGCCGTCTCCACCATGCTCTACGCCGACGAGGTGGTCTCGCAGCGCGACCTCGAGGGGCTGCCCGTCGCCCGGCCCGGAGAGCGCGAGCTGAAGATGGCGGAGCAGCTGATCGGCTCGCTCGACGCGAAGTTCGACATCGCCAGGTACAAGGACGACTACCGCGAGCAGGTGACGGCGCTCCTCCGGCAGAAGGCAGAGGGCGAGGAGATCGCCTCCGCCGACGCGCCCGAGGAGGCGCGGGGGAAGGTCGTCAACCTCATGGACGCCTTGAAGAAGAGTCTCGAGGCAGCGAGGAGCGGCGCGCAGGGCGGAAGGCCCGAGGGCGAGCGGCGCCGCCCACCGCAGCACCGCGCCGCCGCCCGCACCGCGCGGCACCGGACCCGCGCAAAGCGCAGGAGCGGATAGTCAGAAGCGAGAGATGAGCGGCCCGTCGCCCGCGGTCTCGCGCCGGTGGCCGAGCGGGATGAGCACGCGCACGCGGTCCTGGAGAGGAGCGGCGAGGTGTCTCGCCGCTCCTCACCCTCGAAAGAAAGCCGCCGTCAGATGGCGGCGCTTCCGCGGCGCAGGACGGCGAAGATCAGGCTGACGACGGCGAGCACCAGAAGAATGTGCACCCAGGCGCCCATCGATGCGCCCGACACGAGGCCGAGCACCCACAGCACCAGCAGAATCACGGTAATGGTCCAGAGCATGTTTTAAACCCCCTTTGCCTGTGAAGGTAATGCGGGCCTTTGCGCTGCGGGAGCATCCTGCCCTCCGGCCGGGCGAGCAGGCGCCTGTGCGCGCCGCTGTGCGCAGCGGCGCGTGCGTGCGAAGCTTGGGCAGTGACCTTCGACTGCCAAGCGTGCGGGGCCTGCTGCTGCAACACCAACGAGAACCGCGCCCAGGAGTACGTCGATTACGTCGAGGTCAAGCCGCGCATGCTCCTCTTCCGGCAACCGGCGCTGCTGCGCAAGCTGACGGTTCTCAACCACCTGGGCGAGCGGCACATGAAGCTGACCGGCAAGGAGCAGCGCTGCATCGCGCTCGAGGGAAAGCTCGGCCAGCACGTCTCCTGCACCATCTATGAATTGCGCCCGGCTTCGTGCCGCGTCGTCAAGCCCGGCTCGAAGGAGTGCCGGCGCGACCGGCGCGAGCGCGGCATCGCCTGAGGCGCGCTCAGGGACAGTAGGTGGCCAGGCTGCCCTGCTGCTCGACCACCTGCACTTCGGCGACAGGAAAGCCGGCCTTCTGCGCCTGATCGAAGATCAGCCGGGCGATGTTCTCCGCCGTCGGGTTCACCTCGAGGGCGACGAAGACCTCGCCGGCGGCGCGCAGCAGGGGGACCAGCGGATCGGCGCGGTGCAGGAGCATCCGGTGGTCGATGCTCTCGTCGAGGTAGCTGCGCAGGGCGCGCTCGATCAGATCGAAGTCGGCGACCATGCCCTGGGTGTCGAGGCCGGCCGCGCGCAGCGTGACGCGCGCCACGCCGTTGTGCCCGTGCAGCCGGCCGCACTTGCCGGGGTACTGCAAGAGGCGGTGGCCGTAGCAGAAGGGCAGCTCCTGCGTCACGCTGTACATCTGGCCATTGTAGCGGTGTGCACGCTCCTCTGCTAAGCGAAGGGCCTTCCGCAAAGGGGCTCTCGATGAAGCGACTCTCCCTGCTTCTGCTTTTCGTCGCCGCCTGCAGGACCGCGGCGCCGGCTCCCACCTCGACCCCGCAGCCGGCGAAGCCGGACGCGCGCGGCGCCTGGAGAGCCGTGGTCGACGCGCCCGATCGCAGCGAGAAGGATCGCGCCCTCGACGCCGGCCGGCACCCTTCCGAGCTGCTCGAGTTCCTCGACTTGAAGCCCGGCATGAAGGTCGCCGACCTGGGCGCCGGCGGCGGCTACACCACCGAGCTTCTCGCCCGCGCGGTGGGGCCGAGCGGCGTCGTCTACATGCAGAACGAGCCCTCCTGGCTGCCCTTCCTCAAGGACGCCCTCGCCGAGCGGATGACCCACACCGCGGCGATGAAGAACGTCGTCCGCGCCGAGGTGCCCTTCGGCGACATCCTGCCGCCCGAGGCGAAGAACCTCGACGCGGTGGTGATGAACGTCATCTACCACGACATCGCCAACACGCCGGTCGACCGCCTGCGCATGAACAGGATCCTCTTCAACGCCCTGCAGCCGGGCGGCACCTACCTGGTCATCGACTCGAGCGCCAAGGACGGGAGCGGGCTCTCCCAGACGGGGACCCTGCACAGAATAGACGAGGCCATCGTCAGGGAAGAGGTCCAGAAGGCCGGCTTCAAGCTGGCCTCCGAGGGCAGCTTCCTGCGCAACCCGCAGGACGCCCGCGACTGGAACTCGTCGCCGGGCGCCGCCACCAAGGCAGGCAAGCGCGGCCAGAGCGATCGCTTCGCGCTCCGCTTCGTGCGGCCC
>JAYWAJ010000158.1:0-6279 GCA_043782525.1 Deltaproteobacteria bacterium
CACGTGGTGGCCCGCGAGGCGAAGGGCGGGGTGCCGGTCGAAGTCGTCTCGACCATCGCCGACGGGATGCTGGGCCTCGACATCGGGCCGAAGACCCGCGCGCTCTACCGGGAGAAGATCGTTGGTGCTCAAACGGTCTTCTGGAACGGGCCGATGGGGCTCTTCGAGGTGCAGGAGTTCGCGGCCGGCACGCGCGCGGTCGCCGAGGCCCTGGCGGAGGCGACCCGGCGCGGCGCCCGGACCGTGGTCGGCGGCGGCGACTCGGCGGCGGCGGTGGCGGAGATGGGCCTGGCGGACCAGGTCACCCACGTCTCCACCGGCGGCGGCGCCTCGCTGGAGTTCCTCGAAGGGCGCGAGCTGCCGGGCGTGAAAGTGCTGGAGGAACCATGACGCGGCGGAAGTTCATCTGCGGCAACTGGAAGATGTACAAGACCGTCGCCGAGGCGGTGGCGCTGGTGCGCGACCTGCGCCAGCGGCTCAACACCCAGGTGCAGGTCGGCATCGCGCCGCCCTTCACCGCGCTCCATCCGGTCAAGGCGGCGCTGCAGGGATCGCCCATCCAGCTCTATGCGCAGAACTGCCACTTCGAGAAGCAGGGCGCCTTCACCGGAGAGGTGAGCGCTTCCATGCTGGCGGAGGCCGGCTGCGACGGCGTCATCCTCGGCCACAGCGAGCGGCGGCAGTTCTTCGGCGAGACCGACGAGGGCGTGAACAAGAAGCTGCGCTCCGTCCTCGAGGCGCAGCTGCAGGCCATCGTCTGCGTCGGCGAGACGCTGGCCGAGCGCGAGGCGAACCGCACCTGGGAAGTGGTCTCGCGGCAGGTGCGCGGCGCGCTCGCCGGCATCGCGGCGGAGCAGGTGGGCAAGCTGACCCTCGCCTATGAGCCCGTCTGGGCCATCGGCACCGGCAAGGTCGCGACCACGGCGCAGGCGCAGGAGGTCCACGGGCAGATCCGCGGGCTCATCCGCGAGCTGGCCGGACCGCAGGCGGCGGAGAGTATCCGCATCCAGTACGGCGGCTCGGTCAAGCCGGAAAACGCGGCCGAACTCTTGAGCCAGCCCGACATCGACGGCGCGCTGGTGGGCGGCGCGTCCTTGAAGGCCGAGGACTTCGCCCGCATCGTCGCCGGCGCCCGGTAGTCAGCCCACCGATTCAGATCACGCAGGCTGCAGGATCCCCCTGTCCGACTCGCCTCCCAGAGGCGCGCGGCAGTATGCTGCCGCTTTCCCGGGGAGTCGCATGCAGCCCAGCCTCGCCATCCGCGTCAACGACCGCATCCAGTTCGACAATCCGTTTCTGCTCGCCTCGGGGCCGCCCGGCACCAACGGCAAGGTCATCGCCAAGAGCTTCGATCTGGGCTGGGGCGGCGTGGTCATCAAGACCATCTCGCTCGACTCCTCGAAGGTCATCAACACCGCGCCCCGCTACGGCAAGCTGCGCTCGCGCGAGACGGGCGAAGTGATCGGCTTCGAGAACATCGAGCTGATCAGCGACCGCCCCTTCGAGATCTGGCTGGATGAGCTGCGGCAGCTGAAGAAGAACTATCCGAAGCAGGTGCTGATCGCCTCGATCATGGAGGAGTACCGGCGCGAGGCCTGGCACGAGATCGTCCGCCGCGTGCAGGAGACCGGCGTCGACGGCTTTGAGCTCAACCTCTCCTGCCCGCACGGCCTGCCCGAGCGGAAGATGGGCATGGCCATGGGCGAGAATCCCGAGCTGGTGGGCGAGGTGTGCGGCTGGGTGAAGGAGGTCGCGACCATCCCCGTCTGGGCCAAGATGACCCCCAACGTCGGCCACGTCACCGAGCCTGCCGGCGCGGCGGTCAAGGCCGGGGTCGACGGCATCAGCGCAATTAATACAATACTAAGTATCATTGGCATCGACATGAAGACGCTGCGGCCGATGCCCACCGTCGAGGGCTTTACGGTAGCGGGTGGCTACTCGGGGCAGGCAGTCCGTCCCATCGCGCTGCGGCAGGTGATGGAGATCGCCCGCGCCTTCCCCGGCGTGACCCTCTCCGGCATGGGCGGCATCGAGACGGGCGAGGACGCGGCGCAGTTCCTCCTGCTGGGCGCGAGCACCGTGCAGGTCTGCACCGGCGCCATGCTGCGCGGCTACGAGATCATCTCTGAGCTCAAGCGCGACCTGGAGAAGTTCATGGTCGACCACGAGTTCACCGACCTGCGCCAGGTGATCGGCAAGAGCCTCGGCTACTTCTCCACCCACGCCGATCTGGTGGCGCGGCAGAAGCAGGCCAAGGCCGACCGCGCGGTGGCCTCCAACCGCGACGCTGAAACCTGGAAGGGCGCCATCGCCCGCGAGACCGAAGCGCTCACCACCAATTGATGCCGCTGGCCCATGCCGCCAGACTGCCGCAGCTGTCACCCACGAGTGGAGGTTGCATGTCGCGCTGGATGATCCTGGCCGTGCTCTGCCTTGCCGCACCCGCCTTCGCCGACCGTCCGCGCGGCGGGCCGCCGGGACGCGCCCGCGGGAAGATGATGCAGGACCTGGCCCCCGAGGACGAGAAGGCGATCCACGACTACAAGCTGACCTCCTCCAACACCGACAAGCTGGCCGCCGCCGGCAAGCGCGTGCAGGAGCTGCTCGAGAAGGACAAGTCGCTGGAGAAGGCAAACCCGATGACGGAGGGAAAGACCTTCGCCGACAGCGTCAAGCGCCTCGAGGAGCATCCGCAGGCGGTCAGCGCGATGAAGAGCGCGGGCGTCTCGCCGCGGGAGTTCGTGGTGGGCACCTTCACGCTCATGACCGCCGCCATGTGGTCGGGGATGAAGAAGAGCTATCCGCAGGCGCCGGTGCCGCCCTATGTGAATCCCGACAACATGAAGTTCGTCGACGACCATCCGGAGGCGCTGCAGAAGTTCCAGGCCGCCTTCGACCGCGGGCACAAGGGGCGCCCGCACGGCGGACCCGACGCAGAGTCCGACGGCAAATCAGAATGAATCCATATTTTTACGATATGGGTATGCGGAGGTGGTCAAATTCCCCCTTCTCCGCTCGAGAGAACCGGTCTCCATCTATCGGCGAAACTCTTTGGTAAATCCTTGCGTCAATGGAAGACCGTGCGCGATTGATGGGTTCTGGACTTCGTGCGCCTCATTGTCATTGCCGGCCTGGCCACGGCCTTCGGCTGCGGAGCCCGGGGACCAGAGCGTCCCCGCGACCTGCGCGCCTCCGCGCAGGATGGCGCCGTCGAAGTCTCCTGGAGCCCGGCGTCGGGCGCGTCCTCCTACCGCGTCCAGTTGGTGGATCTCGACACCCACCAGCCGCTCTCCGCCGCGGTCACCGTCCGCGGGACGCGAGCGACGCTGAGCGGCGCGTTCTCGCAGGGCGCCGGCGTCTGGGTCGACGCGCTGCCGGGGGCCCGCGCGGTCGGTGGAGTGACGGCGGGCGGCGCGGGCGGGACCGGCGGCGCCTGGCAGATGTTCGGCCCCCAGGACTTTCGCGGCGGCGTGCTGCAGGCCGCTTTTCCGCGGCTCGCTCCCGGCGAACGGCTCGGCGTCCTGCTGGTGAATGCGGACGGCCAGGACGATGCGCGCGCGCAGGTCGAGGTCTCGGGAGTCTCCTCCGATCCGGTGCCGCCGTCCCCGCAGCGCGGCGCGCTCTTCTCGACGGGGGTGCGGCATCCGCAATCCCTGCATGCACCGGAGGCGGACCTCGCCGGCGTCGCCGCCGCCGCGCCGGAGCCCGCCGCGCCCGAGGCGCACCGCGCCTTCTGCGTCGTGCCGGGGATGGAGTTCTCCCGCCACCTCCGCAAGCCGGCGACGCGCGTCGCGCTCACCGCGCACGGGGCCTTCTACGTCGACGACGACGACCTCTCGCACTACCAGGCGCCCTTCGTCGACGCCCTCGCGCAGGCCTACGAGCAGCGGGTCTGGCCGTCGGACACGGCGGCGTTCGGCGCGCCCACCGACGTCGACCAGAACGGCCGCATCCTCGTCCTCCTCACCCACGAGCTGGGCGCGCACCTGAACGGCGGCTGGCTGATCGGCTACTTCGGCAACGGCGACCTGCTGCGCGCGCGCGACACCTCCCCGGACTGCTCCGCGGGCGGCTCGAACCACGCCGAGATCGTCTACCTGAACGGCGTCCAGAACGGCGCGGCCAACGGCTACTCGGCGCAGGAGCTCTCGGACACCGTCTACCCGGCGACCCTCGCCCACGAAATTCAACACCTGTTGAACCTGGGCCACCGCTGCGTCGAGAAGCGCTGCGACGCGGCGGAGGACACCTGGATCAACGAGGCGCTCTCCAAGGTGGCGGAGGACCTCGCCGGCTACGGCTGGAACGGCGCCCTCGGGCGCTCGGAAGGCGCCGCCTATCTCTCGCGCACCGAGGGCGACCTGCGCGGCTACGACGGCCGCAGCCTGACCCGCTGGGAGGGCGACCCCATCGGCAACTACCAGGGCGCGCACAGCTTCCTGCGCTTCTTTGCCGACCGGTTCGGGCCGCAGCTCGTCGGCGAGGTGGCGGGCGGGGCGGGCGGGCGCGACAGCCTGGAGGGGGCGCTGGGAAGGCCGCTTTCGCGGGCCATGGCCGAGTGGGCGACGGCGCTGCTCGTCTCCAACGAGCCCGGCGCCGCCTTCAGCTATTCGGGCGAGGCCTGGTCTCCCTTGCACCAGCGCCTGCGCCGGCTCGAGACGCGCGCCCCCGGCGCGGTGACGCTGCGGACCAACGGCATCGCCGCCTTCCTCTCCGGCGCCGGTGAAAACGCCCCCGCGCGGGTGACCGTGCGCAGCGGTGAAGCGACGCCGCCGTCCGTGGTAGTGCTCCGGGTGCCGGCGGCGCTGTAGCCGGCAGGAGGCACGCCCATGACGGTGAAGTTCATTCCTGACGGGTACCACTCGCTGACTCCCTACCTGATCGTCGACGGCGCCGCCCGCGCCCTGGAGTTCTACGCCAAGGCGTTCGGCGCCATCGAGAAGTTCCGCATGCCGGTGCCGGGCGGACGCATCGGCCACGCCGAGATGCGCCTCGGCACCTCGATGTTCATGCTCGCCGACGAAAATCCGGAGATGGGCGCGCGCAGCCCGAAGTCGGTGGGCGGCACGCCGGTCTCGCTCATGGTCTACGTCGAGGACGTCGACCAGGTGTTCCACCAGGCGGTGCAGGCCGGCGCGACGGTGGAACGGCCGCTGGCGAACCAGTTCTACGGCGACCGCACCGGCGGCGTCCTCGATCCATTCGGCCACCGCTGGTATCTCGCCACCCACGTCGAGGACGTGCCGCCGGAGGAGATGGAGCGGCGGATGAAGGCCCAGCGTTAGCCGAGGGCGCCGACAAATACCGGCCTTCCTCGACCACGAAGGCCGGCCGGTGGTGCGCGCGGGCACCGGGCAGAGGACCCTGGCCATTTCAGTTGCGCAGCTTGTAGCCGCCCTTGAGCAGCCGCAAGGCCCAGCCGACCATGGCGGCGGTGAGCACGCCCAGCACGCAGAAGCCGAGCCAGGGCGGCTCCGCCGTCACGCCGATGAGCGCCGAGCGCATCGATTCAATCATGTAATAGATGGGATTCAGGTGAAGCACGATCTGAAAGGCCGGCGGCAGCATGGAGGCCGAATAGAAGACGCCGCCCAGGAACGCCAGCGGAGTAATCACGAAGGTCGGGATGAAGTTGACCTGCTCGAACTTGTCCGCCCAGAGCGCGACGATGAGGCCCGCCGCCGAGAAGGCGATCGAGACCAGCGCCGCCGCGAGGATGGCTTCGAGGGGATGCGGCACGGAAGGCCCGACGAAGAACGCCGCCGTCAGCCAGGTGAGCCCGCCCACCAGGAGGGCGCGGGTGGTCCCCGCCGCGAGGAAGGCCGCGAGCATTTCCCGGTAGCTGAGCGGCGTCACCAGCAGATCGACGATGGTCCCCTGCAGCTTCATGATGAAGAGCGAGGACGAGGTGTTGAGGAAGGCATTGTTGATGATGCCGAGCATGACCAGGCCCGGCACGAGGAAGCGGATGTAGGGCACGCCTTCCACCTCGCGCAGCCGGCCGCCCAGGGACCAGCCGAAGACGACGAAGTAGAGCGCGGTGGTGATGAGCGGCGAGAGCACCGTCTGCCCCGGCACGCGCAGGAAGCGCATCACTTCTTTTTTATACAAAGTACGCATTCCCAGCCCGGGCTGGGAGGGCGGGGAGGCCGGCGGGAGCGGGCGCTCCAGCCCGGTGGCGCCGTTGCCCTGCACGTGCAGGAGCGGCGTCGGCGAGCGCAGCAGCTCGAGGATGACGTTCTCCAGCCGCGGCTCGCGCGTCTGGATGTCGGCGAC
>JAYWAJ010000159.1:0-16756 GCA_043782525.1 Deltaproteobacteria bacterium
GCCGCCCGCGCAGTTGAGGCCCCAGCAGATGCTCAGCACCGAGTGCAGCTCGATGCCGTTGGGCGCGACGCCGGTCTGGCCATGGAGGATGTCGAAGAAGCCGACGCCGGTGATGGTGACGGTGTCGTTGGCGGTCTGGAACGAGGTCGTGACCGCGTACTTGGCGTCGAAGGCGTTGCGCGAGTTGGTGATCTGCGTCGTCCACGAGCTTCCGGTGAGGCAGCCAGGATAGGGAATCTCGGTGATCATGCTGTTGCCCGCGCCGTCGAGGATCACCAGGTGGTAGTCGCTGTCGTTCTCCAGCTTGTATTGCTGGAGGGTGACGTTGGTGAGCCGGAAGTTCTGGATCTCGGGCGAGCCGGCATAGGTGAAGCGCGGGCTCGAGGAGGTGAAGCCCGCCGGCACCGGGATGCCGCGCAAGCTGACGATGGTGGTGTCCTGCGGGGTCATGTTGACCTGGCCGACGGCGGAGTCGCTGCCGGTCTTGATGGACCAGCGCTCGACGCCGCACGAGCCCGTGCTGACGTTCGACTGCCCTTCTTCCTCTTGAGAATACTTCTGGCCCGGGTCGCTACCGACGCAGGCGGTGAGCAGCAGGACGGCGGACAGCGGCCAACGACCAGTAACGTTCATGCTGCCTCCCGAAGGGGGGTGGAGGACAACGACGACGTTCGGCGGGCAGAGACATAGCACGTTGATTGAAAAGACTGGCAACGCGACGGTGACACGTTCAATACCGATTGCTTTTCCTGTTACAAAGGTCGGGTGCGGGCAGGAATGAGCGCGGACGTCGCCATCGTCGGCGCCGGGGTGGTGGGGGCCAGCGTGGCCTGGCACCTGCGCAAGCTGGGCGTCGGCTCGGTGGTGCTGCTCGAGCGGGAGGCGGCGCCGGGAGGCGGCAGCACCGGGCGCGCCACCGGCGGGTTCCGCGCGCAATATGCGACCGCCATCAACGTCCGGTTGTCGCTGCTCTCCCGCGAAAAGCTGCTGCGCTTCCGGGAGGAGACGGGCGTCGATCCCGGATACCTGCCGGCCGGATACCTCTGGCTGGCGCGCAGCCAGGAGCAGCTCGAGGCGCTGCGGGCGGCGCAGGCGGTGCAGCAGGCGGCCGGCCTGCACGAGGCGCGCATCTTGATTGGGGACCAAATCGGACAGGTCAATCCGCACGTGCTCGCAGGCGGCCTCGCCGGAGCCGCCTGGTGCCCGAGCGACGGCTTCATCCGGCCCCTGGAGATCCTGGCCGGGTATCTGCGGGGGGCGGAGGTCCGCTGGGGCGCGACGGTGACCGGCCTGCAGCGCCGCGGCGCGCGGGTCGAAGCGCTGACGCTGGCCGACGGGACGCAGCTCTCTTGCGGCGCGGTGGTCGACGCGGCGGGAGCGTGGGCCTCGCAGGTCGCCCGCCTCGCCGGCGTGGAGCTTCCGGTCGTGCCGCTGCGCCGGCAGGTGGCCTGCACCGTGGAGACGGCGGCGCTGCCCGCGGACCTGCCGCTCACCATCTGGGTCGAGGACGGCTTCCACCTGCGGGTCCGCGACGGCCGCGTCCTCCTCCTCTGGCCCACGCCCGGCGACCCGCTTGACCCCTTCTCGGCGGAGGTGGAGAGCAGCTGGCTCCGGGAGATGCGGCGCAAGACCGACGCCCGCGTCCCGGCGCTGCGCGCAGTGGCCCTCGATGCGGCGCGCGCGTGGGCGGGGCTCTACGAGATGTCGCCCGACCGGCACGCCATCCTCGGCGCGCTGCCGGAGTGCGAGAACCTCTACTTCGCCAACGGCTCCTCCGGCCACGGCGTCATGCACGCCCCGGCGCTGGGGCAACTCCTCGCCGAGATCATCGTGCACGGGCGGGCCACCTCGCTCGACGTGCGGGCGCTGCGGCCGTCGCGCTTCGCGGAGCAGGACCTCAATCCGGTCTCGGGAATTCTTTAAAGGCAAAAGCCACCGCGAAGGCGCGAAGATCCGCGAAGGATCGCGAAGGTTTGGTTGGTGGTTTCAGCCCGGGCTACCTCCGAGCCGGCGCGTGGGCTCGCACCCAACCCAATCTCTTTTCTTCGCGAAACCTTCGCTTCCTTCGCGCCTTCGCGGTGTGCCGTTGCCTCTGACAGCTCCGTGGCTCTCGTCGATCTATGCGGGCGCCGATTCGAGGAGCCGCGCCGCCGCCGCCGCGCCGGAGCTGACCACGTCCGGGACGCCGACGCCGTCGTACGCCGCCCCCGCCAGCTGGAGGCGCGGGAAGTCCGCGAGCAGGGCCCGCGCGGCCCGGACCCGATCGCGGTGCCCCGGGGCGTATTGCGGAATCGCCGCCGGCCAGCGGACCGCGCGCAGGTACGACGGGGCGCTGCGGATGCCCAGGGTCCGCTGCAGGTCGGCGCGCACGGCGGCGGCCAGGTCCGCCTCGGCGAGCGCCGCGAAGTCCGGATTGCGCGCGCCCCCGCAGATGGCGGTGATCAGCGCCGCTCCCTCGGGCGCGCGGCCCGGCAGCATCGAGGAGGGAAAGAGCGCGCCGGTGGCGTGCAGGGTCCCGTCGGCGTCGAGCATGCCGAATCCCCGCGGCACCTCCTGCTGCGGAAAGCCGAGGTGCAGCACGGTGACCGGCGCCGAAGCGAAGCCGGCCAGCGCCTCGGAGAAGCGCGGCGCGAACGGCAGGCAGAGATCGCGCGCGGCCTGCGCCGGGACCGCCAGCACCACCGCGTCGAAGCGCTCACTTTCCACCTGGAACCCTGCTGCGGGCGCGGCCAAAGGCCTCAGCAGCGAGACCTTCGCCCCCAGCCGCACCCGCGCGCCGAGGCGAGCGGCGAGGGCCAGCGGCAGGCTGCCGAGACCGCGCCGCAGGTTCCAGAGGGGCTGGCGCGGAGCCTTCTTGCGCCGCAGCATCTGGACGAGGAGCGAGCCGTTTTCGCCCAGCGCCCCCAGCCGCGGAAAGGCGTCCCGCGCCGAGAGCCGGTCGGCGTCGCCGGCGTAGACGCCCGCGGCCATCAGCGTCGAAAGGAGGGAGCCCGCCCGCGGCCCGAGGCGCTGCACGAGGAAGGCGCGGAGCGAGCAGTCTTCGCGCAGCGGCTTCGCGAAGAAGGGCTCCAGCAGCGCGCGGGGAACGCCGGCGCCGAGCAGGAACGAGAGGGAGGGCGCCTCGAGCGCGCTGCCGCCGCGATGCACCCAGCGCGTCGACGGACCCTGGGTGTCGATCCGCTCGGACTGCAGCCCTGCCGTCTCGAGGAGCGCGTCGAGAGGCCGGGCGATGAAGTTGGGCCCGTCCTCGGTGAGGAAGCCCTGCTCGCTCCTGCTGCCGACCATGCCGCCCGGCCGGTCCGCAGCCTCGAAGACGGCGACGTCGGCGCCGCCGCCAAGCAGCTTCTGCGCGGCGGACAGCCCCGCCATGCCCGCACCGATGACCGCCACCCGCATCGTGCCTCCACCGCGCGAAGCTTCCCGCTGCAGGCGGCTAGCCTCCCTTGCGCTTCTTCTGCTGCTTTGGCTTCGGGCGTTGCAGCGTCCGTCCGCTCGCCTTGCGCGCGGCCTTCAGCTTGTGTTCGCCCGCCTGCGGCTGCGACTTCTTCAGTTGCCGCTCGGCCTCCTCGGCGACCTCGAAGATGGTGGTGACCCTGTGCTCCATCGCTGGTTCTCCAGCCTCGAAGCATGCACAGCGGCGGGCCGCGCCGCTACGCCATGAGGTGCCCGGGCGCCGCGATGTTGTCGCCGCCCACCACCGGTCCGACCGGGACGAAGGGCGGAGCAAACGACGGAATCGGCCCCTTTCCAATCACCAGCATCACCTGCTGGCTGGGGAGCCACAGGAGGAAGGCCAGCGAGAGCACGGTGGCGATGGCGTCGTGGAGCGCGTGGTAGTGCTTGTCCGGATCCTTGTCCTTGAGCCCGCCGTCGAGCGCGTCGTCCATGGCCGAGGTCATGCTGCTGGGCGCGATGATCTCGCTCATCATCGCGCTCGGGCAGGTGATGAGCGGCATGGGAATGTTGGGCATGGGCGGCGCCATCGCGCTGGGGAAAGCCGCGAAGGCCGGGTACCAGGGCAGGCCCGGCACCATCACCTTGTCCTGCCACTTCTTGAAGCACTTGGAGACGCCGGTGGCCACGGCGTCGCGGTGCTTCGCCATGTTGCCGGTGAACGAGGCCACCATCGGCGCGTTCTTGATGTTGCTCTCCAGCTCGGGTCCGTCGAGGCAGCCGGGCGCGCCGATGGCCGAGACCGACATCACCTGGAGGTCCTTGAAATTGGCCTGCAGCTTCCACATGTCGTGGCTGAACTGCACGGCGTCGATCATGGCGTCGTGGAACTCCTTGAAGTCTTTTCCAATCTTGTCGCAGCTCTCCTGGTGCGGCTTGTAGCCGGGCTTCTGCGGCATGAACCAGGGCGGGATGCACTCGGGGACGCCGTCCATCTCCGCCTTGTCGCGGTCCTTGAAGTACTTCTCGGACCACTTCTCCTTGGTGTCGCTGGACTTGTCCTTGGTGGGCAAGGTCAAGCTGGCGGCGAAGAATTTGAGATTACCCAGGATTTTGATGGGGCTGATGCCGGGCATGCCGTCCCTCGAAAAAGATTCGCGACGGCGCGTACTCTACCATTTTCCCGGGTTGCCGGCTACTTCGACTTCTTTCCGCGGCCCAGCGTCGGATCCTTCTTCAGCTCGGCGATGGTCTCGACGAGCTCCGGCACGTTGAGCGCCTCGAGCTGCTTGATGATCTTCTCCACCTGCGACCGCGTCTCGCTGATCAGCCTCGACTCGGCCGCCTGCAGCGCCGCCATCTTCTCGATCTCGCGCGGCTCGATGCGCGGCATGTCCTTCGACCACATGCGCTGCTTGCTGTCCCGCAGGGTCACCATCTCGACGCCGACGCCGGTCTGCTCGGTGATGCGCGCCTTCTGCGCCGGCGTGAGCAGGACGCGGACCTCCGCGCCTTCGCTGGCGGGCGGCGTGAAGGCGGCCTCGATGCTGCGGGCCATCTTCTCCAGATCGAGGCAGCGCGCCTGCACCTGCTCGGCCATCTCCTTGAGCCGCTCGGGATCCTTCTCGTCCACCATCTTCATCGCGAACTTCGCGACGTCGGCTTGCTTGCGCTGCAGATCGTCGAGGTCGGCCATGCGCGCATGGGACGACGGCGGTGCGCAGGCTGTCAAGGCGCGCTTCCTCGCCGGTGTGGAACCCCGCCGCCCCGGGTCGCGAAAGCTTCTGCCCCCGTTGGGCGCTCCCGATGCGCGGTTAGGAAGCGCGCTGCCGCACCTGTCCTGCGCAGCACAGGATTTCCTTCCGCTCCGTCGCCTTTTCGTACAGGTGCGGTTGGCGGGCCGCTTGCTCTATGCGCCGGCCGGGGGAGGTGGCGGATGGGTTTGCGGCTGCGTTACGAGATCGACACTCCGGAGCGGTTGGAGGAGCACCTGCACCTGGTGGAGGGCGCGGGATATTTCTTCTTTCCCGAGGTCTCCGCGGCGGAGGGGACAGAGGCGGTGCTGCACCTCTCCTTCACCGGCGGCGCCGAGGGCGCGGTGCTGCGCGGGCAGGTCTGGGCGCGACCGTCGAACGGCGGCGTCTGGCTGGAGCTCCCGGGCGCGGCCCGCTGGATGGCCTCGCCCTCGCGGCCGGCGCGCGTCGCCACCGGGCAGCTCATCCTCGCCGAAGGCGCCGGCCAGCCGGCGCTCCTCTGCCGGCTGCGCGACGTCAGCGAGAACGGCGCGCGGCTGGGCGCCTGCGGCAGCGACCTGGGCGAGGTGGGCACGCGGGTGCGCGTGACCCTGCCCGAAGCCGGTCCGCTGGGCGGACAGCTGGAAGCCTTCGGACGGCTCGCGTGGACAAGTGAGGGCGAGGTGGGCGTGGAGTGGATGCGGGGAGATCTTGCCTCGCGCGCAGCCGTCCGGAGATTGCTCGAGCTGGCCGAAGAAGAATGGGAAGGCGCCCGCACGGCGTCGCACTCCCGCGGCTGCCGCTGCATGAAGACCAGCGCGCTGCCGGAAGTGCTGCTGCTCGGTTAGGCGACGGCCAGTCGCCGCCCGATCGCGAACGGCAAGCCAGGGGTTTCCGCCCCGGTCAGTCCAGGCAGCGCAGCAGCACCACCGACCGCGACTGCACCTCGACCGCGTCGCCCGGCTCGAGGCGGTGGCCGTGTCGCGACCGGCGCAGCTCCGGGGGCGCGTCGGTGGCGGTGTCGAGCACGCGCATCCAGCCGCTGCCGAACTGCTGCGCCGGCAGGATGAACGACATCGCCTCGTGGTGGGCGTTGAAGATGATGTAGAAGCTGTCGTCCTTGAGCTTCTCGCCGTGCACGCCGGGCCGCTGCAGCGCGCCGCCGTGGAGGAAGACCCCCAGCGACTTGGCGTAGCCCACCTGCCAGTCCTCCTCCGACATCTCCTTCGCCTCGAAGGTGAACCAGACCAGGTCCTTGACGTCGCTGCCGTGCAGCTCGCGCCCCTGGAACCAGCCGCGCCGGCGGAAGATGGGGTGGTCCTTGCGCAGCTTGAGGACGCCGCGGGTGAAGTCGAGCAGCCCGTCGTCGAGGTGCTCCCAGTCGAACCAGGAGATGGCGTTGTCCTGGCAGTAGCCGTTGTTGTTGCCGCCCTGGGTGCGGCCCAGCTCGTCTCCGCCCAGCAGCATCGGCACGCCCTGCGAGAGCAGCACGGTGACGATGAAGTTCCGCTGCTGCCGCGCCCGCAGCTCGAGGATCTTGGGGTCCTGCGTCTCGCCCTCGGCGCCGCAGTTCCAGGAGCGGTTGTGGCTCTCGCCGTCGCGGTTCTCCTCCTTGTTCGCCTGGTTGTGCTTCTCGTTGTACGAGACCAGGTCGCGCAGGGTGAAGCCGTCGTGGGCGGTGACGAAGTTGACCGAGGCGTGCGGGCGCCGGCCGTTGGGCGCATAGAGATCGGAGCTGCCGGTGAAGCGGTTGGCGAATTCCCCCAATTTGGAATGCTCGCCGCGCCAGTAATCGCGCACGGTGTCGCGGAACTTTCCATTCCATTCCGACCATTGCGGCGGGAAGTTGCCCACCTGGTATCCGCCTTCGCCCACGTCCCAGGGCTCGGCGATCAGCTTCACCCGCGAGACGATGGGATCCTGCTGGATGAGGTCGAAGAAGGCGCTCAGCCGGTCCACCTCGTGCAGCCCGCGCGCCAGCGCCGAGGCCAGGTCGAAGCGGAAGCCGTCGACGTGCATCTCGGTCACCCAATAGCGCAGGGAGTCCATCAGCAATTGCAGGACATAGGGATTGCGCATGTTCAGCGAATTGCCGGTGCCGGTATAGTCCATGTAATAGCGCGGGTCCTTGGCCAGCATCCGGTAATAGGAGGGATTGTCGATGCCCTTGAACGACAGCACCGGCCCCAGCTGGTTTCCCTCGCAGGTGTGGTTGTAGACCACGTCGAGGAAGACCTCGATCTCGGCGCGGTGCAGGTCCTTGACCATCTGCCGGAATTCCTGCACCTGCTCGCCCCGCTGCCCCCGGCTGGAATATTCATTGTGAGGCGCGAAGTAGCCGATCGAATCATATCCCCAGTAATTGGTCAGCCCGGCGTCCTGCAGGCGGTGCGAATGGGCGAACTGGTGCACCGGCAACAGCTCCACCGCGGTCACGCCCAGGCCGCGCAGGTATTCGACCGAGGCCGGCGAGCCCAGCCCCGCATAGGTGCCGCGCTGCTCGGCGGGGACCTCCGGATGGCGCTGGGTGAAGCCCTTGACGTGGACTTCGTAGACCACCGTCTCGTGCCAGGAGGTCCGCGGCGGGCGGTCGTCGCTCCAGTCGAAATAGGGATTGGTCACCACGCAGCGGGGCATGAAGGGCGCGCTGTCCGAGCCGCTCGCCTCCAGGTCGCTGCCGCCCAGCGGGTAGGGATAGATCGCCTCGTCCCAGCGCGGGTGGCCCTCGATGGCCTTGGCATACGGGTCGAGCACCAGCTTGGCCGGGTTGCAGCGCTGCCCCTGCGCCGGGGCCCAGGGGCCGTGCACCCGGTAGCCGTAGCGCTGCCCGGGACCCACGCCGGGCAGGTAGCCGTGCCAGACGTATCCGGCCCGCTCGGGCAGCTCGATGCGTTGCTCGTTGCCGCTCTCGTCGAAGATGCAGAGCTCGACCTTGATGCCGAGCTCGGAGAAGAGGGCGAAGTTGGTGCCGGCGCCGTCGTACGAGGCGCCCAGCGGGTAGGAACGGCCGGGCCAGATCTGCATGGCCCTACAGTCTGGATGGTGCGCTCGCAGCGCAACGCCAAAGCGCGCAATCGTCCGGTAGCGGGCTGCCAGAGCTAGGCGGCCGCGCGCCGCTGCCTCGAGAGTCGCCACTTGACCAGCGCCGGCAAGGCCAGCGCCGCGACGACGATCGCGGTCACCGCGAGCTCCACCCAGCGCACCTCGTGCGAGACGCGGGAGGACTCCCCGAAGCGGTACCCGAGGTAGACCAGGGCCGCGCCCTCGACCAGCGCGACGCTGGTGTTGACGAGCTCGAAGCGCAGGAGCGGAACCTTCGAGGCGCCGATGGCGAAGTAGACGGGCCCGCGCAGCGCGACGAGGAAGCGGCCGAGGACGATGGCCCAGAAGCCGTGGCGCTTGACGAAGCCTTCGCCCCACTCGCGCAGCTCGGGCGAGATGACGCGCTTGCCGAGGCGCGTGCGCAGGAGCCGGTCGAGGAAATACTTGCCGATGAAAAAGGAGACGGTGTCGCCGACCACGTTGCCCGCGGTGGCGGCGAGCCAGGCGGCCCAGAGAGGAAGCGCCCCCTGCCGCGCCCACCACCCCGCGCCCATCAGCGCCAGCTCCTCGGGCAGCGGCACGATCAGCGTCGAGACGACGATCCCGAAGATGGCCAGCGCGGCGTGCACCTCTGCAAGGTAGGTCGCGGGCGGGGGATGCGCCGCCCGGGCGGGCAGGCGTCAGCGCGCCCGCTTGCGCGCGATGTAGGCGCGCTTGGCCCGGGCGCCGCGCCGCTCCATCGCCGGCCGCAGCAGGCCGAGCAGCCCCGGCGAGAGGTAGCCCAGCGTGCACAGCTTGCCCGAGAGCCAGGGGACGGCCAGCTCCTCGTGCCCCTCGCGGATGCAGGCGAGGACGGCGTCGGCGATCTGCTCCGCCGTGCGCATCGGCTGCGAGAAGACGATGTCGGGGACCTTTTCCAGGTCTTCGCCGAAGAAGCCGGTGTCGACGGGCCCAGGCGAGACCAACGAGACCGAGATGCCCCGCTCGCCCAGCTCCTGGCGGATGGCCCGCGAGAAGGCGCGCAGGCCCGCCTTGGAGGCGCCGTAAGTCGCCTGGAAGCGCACCGGCACCAGGCCGGCGAGGCTGGCGACGTTGACGATGCAGCCTCCCGCGGGGAGGAGCGGCGCGGCGGCGCGGCAGAGGACGACGGGGGCGGTGAGGTTGGTGGTGACCACGTCGGCGAGGTCGAGCGCCGCGTGGGTGAGCAGGGCGCCGCGGTGGTTGAGGCCGGCGTTGTTGACGACGATGTCGAGGCCGCCCATCTGCGCGACGATGCGCGCGGGCAGGGCGGCGACAGCGGGCAGGTCCTTGACGTCGAGGGGGAAGATCTCCGCCAGGCCGCGGAGCGCTGCCGCCGCCTCGCGCAGCCTGCGTTCGGTGCGCGCCACCAGCGCCACCCGCGTCCCCTCGGCCACCAGCTTGCGCGCGATGGCGAGCCCGATGCCGGAGGAGCCGCCGGTGATGAGGGCGATCTTGGGGGGCATACTTTCCTCTTTCGCAGGCGGCTTCAGGCTTCAGGCCTCAGGCTTCAGGCCAGAAGCCCGAGGCCTGGTCAACGGGGGAAGCGTACCGTGAAAGTCGTGCCGGCGTTTGCCTCCGAGTGCACCGTGACCGTGCCGCCGTGCGCCTCGACGATCTGCTGCACGATGTAGAGGCCGAGGCCCAGCCCCGCGCTGCGGCCGCTCTCATCGGGCACGCCGCGCTGGAAGGCGTCGAAGATCTGCGGCAGCACCGCCTTGGCGATGGGTGCGCCCTGGTTGTGCACCGACAGCTCGCAGAAGCGTGGGTCCTCGCGCAGCGCGATCTCGACCGGCGTCCCCTCCGGACTGTAGCGGAGCGCGTTGGCGACCAGGTTCCCCACCACCTGCATGAAGCGGTCGGGATCGACCTGCGCGTGCGTGTTCCCGGTGGCGGTGAGCTGCAGCGTGCGCGTCGGGTTGAGCAGCTGCAGCCCGTCGACGGCCTGGTGGCAGAGCGCGAGCAGGTCGGTGTCGCGGGGCGCGATGGGCAGGCTGCGCGCCTTGGTGCGGGTGTAGTCGAGCAGGTCGTGCGCCATGCGCTCGATGCGGTGGGCGTTGTTGATGACCCGCTGCAGGATCTGGTGCGGCCGGCTCTCCGGCTCTGCAGATCGCTGCAGCATCTCCGCCGAGGTGAGGATGACGCTGAGCGGATTGCGCAGGTCGTGGCTGAGCACGCCGAAGATGCGGTCGCGCAGCTCGAGGGCGGCGCGCAGCTCGGCCTCCTCCTGCATGCGGTCGGTGATGTCGGTGTTGACGGCGATGGCTCCGATGGTCTCGCCGCTGAAGCGGATGGGCGCCGCGCTCGACCGCAAGACCACGTCGCGGCCGGTCTGGCGGTGGCGCGCCAACATCTCGCCCACGGCGGGCTGGCCCCGCAGCGCGCGGACGAAGACCTGATCCTCATGCGCCAGCGGGGTGCCGTCCAGGTGGCGCAGCCGCAGCTCGTCGATGAGCGTGCCGACGCTCCGGTTCAGCTCCTCGACGCTCTGGTAGCCGAGCATCTCCAGCGCGGCCCGGTTGGCGCGCTTGATGCCGGTGGCGTTGCCGACGTAGACGGCGTCGGGGATGCTCTCGATGACCGCTTCCAGCTCGGCGGCGCGCTGCTCGACCTCGGCGTCGAGCCGGGCTTGCGCGATGAGCGCCGCGGCCCGCGCCACCATGGTCCGGAAGAGGAACTGGTCCTCCTGCGAGAACTCGTAGCTGGTGCGGGAGCCCATCGCCGCCACGCCGATGACGCGGTCGCCGAAGAGCAGCGGCACGCCGTAGAGCGCGTGGGTGCCCGGCGCGAGGAAGGGATCGTGCGTCAGGCCCGGGTCGGCCGAGCCGTCGCGCAGGAAGATCGGGGCACCTCTCGCCGCCACGCGGGCGGCAAAACCCTCGAGCGGCTGGCCGGCCTCGACTGCCTGCAGGAAGCCCACCGCGGCCCGCACCCGCAGCACGCCCTCCTTGTCGCGCAGCCCCAGCGCCACCGCGTCCACGGAGGCGGTGGTCTCGAGGAAGGCGTGCAGCGTGGCCGGGATCAGCCCCTCGACGTCGTGGTGGATGAGCGCCGCGCTGGAGATGCGGTCCAGCGCCCGCAGCGTCCGCTCGCGCGCCTCGGTGTAGCGCACCACCGAGGTGGAGATCGCCTGGTCGATGGCGGCGTGCAGCCGCGGCTGCTCCTGCGACCGGATGGAGGGCGCGTCGGTGTGGAAGGCGAGGTCGGTGATGCAGCGGCGGAGGATGGCGTACTCGACGACGACCTCGGAGAGGTCGTAGCCCAGCTCCAGCCGCTCGAGCGCGTGGATGCGCGGGTACTCGTCGGGCGGCGCCACCGAGATGCCGGCGCGCACGTCGGCGACGTAATCGGCGAGGTCTTCGAGAAACTGCGGCATGTGATCGAGCAGCAGCGGGCGATCGAGGTTGCGGCCGGCGCCGGTCTTGCGCACCGCCGCCTCCCACTCGGCGAGGATGTCTTCCCGGCGCTCGCGGAGGAAGTCGGACAGCCGTCCGCGGACGTCCGGCGGAAGGCTGGATTCTGCCATGCCCGAATCTAGGTACGGGGCGCCCCGCGCGCTTCCGCGGGGACGGCTGCCGGCACGGCCGGCGCGTCGAGCACCACCAGGGAGCGCGCGTAGTATTCGAGGAGGGCGCGGGCGTGCGGATGGGCTCCCAGGCGCACGCGGCCGCCCGTGCGGGAGAGCGCCCGGCGGCCGACCAGGCGCTCGAGGCCCAGCCGGACGATCTGCTCCGCTTCTTCGGAGGCGAGCAGGTCGGTCTCCAGGCGCAGGAGGTCGCGGTTGCGGTCGAGGTCGTCACGCAGGTCGGCGCGGGCGGCCCGCTGCGGATCGAACTCGCGGCCCAGCGCCGTCGGGACGCCGCGCTCTTCCAGCGTGAGGCGCAGGTCGCGCACGCGGGAGGAGAGCTCGGAGACGGTGGCGTCGCAGCCCAGCTCCAGGGCGGCGCGGGCGAGGAGCGGCACCGGCGTCGCCGGGATGGTCCGGGCGATGCGCTCCATGAGCAGGCCCGCCACCGCCTTGGCGCGGGAACGGCGCTCCTCGTCGCCCAGGCCCGCCAGCTGCTGCGCCTCAGGCAGGTCGCGCAGCTTCACCGGCGCGCCGAACGCCACCGCCACGTAGCCGTTGCGCTGCAGTCGCCCGGTCGCCACCCGCCCCAGGTTGAAGGCGATGCGCGACGGCACCACCCAGAGGAGCCGCAGGGCCCCGCGCAGCTTCTCCGCGGGCGTGGGCGGGCTCTCGCGGCCGCGCTGTTCGGCGAGGAGCGCCTCGTCCTCGAGCACGCGGTCGTAGTTGATGCCCACCGGCACGAAGTAGAGCTCGCGGTCGAAGTCCGGCTCCGCCGACAATTGCAAGATGGCGTCGAGCAGCCCGACCTTGGGGAGCCGCAGGGCGCCGTCGCGGGTCAGCCCGCCTTCGGGGAAGATGCCCTGGGTGACGCCGCGCCGGGTGATCAGCTGCAGGTAGCGCCGCAGCACGGTGTGGTAGAGCGGATCGGGAAAGCCGCGCCGGACGAAAAATCCGCCGAAGGCCTTGAAGAGCACGTCGAGCGGGAAGATGCGCGCCCACTCGCCCACCGCGTAGCTGATGGCCACCTGGCGGGCCAGCGCCCAGCCGACCACCACGTAGTCGAAGTTGCTCCGGTGGTTGATGAGGAAGACGGCCGTCGCGTTGGCCGGCAAGGTCTCGGAGACGCGGCGCAGGCTTTGCGCGTCCACCAGCGGGCGGTAGACGGCCTTGATGGCCTTGCCGGCGAGCTTCATCCCGAACTCGAAGTAGGCGGTCAGCGAGAAGGCCGGGACGATCTCGTCGATGTATTCCTCGACCCGCTCGCGGACGTTTTCGGGCCGCTCGCCCAGCTCCACCGCCGCCGCGACCGCGCGCAGGATGACCCGGTCGTTGAGCAGCTCCTCGCGGACCAGCAGCTTGCCGCCGAACTTGAAGAGATCGACGCGGACGTCGTACTGCGCGGCGTAGCGGCGGGCGCGGTCGCGCCAGTATTCGCGCAGCTTCTTGAGCCCGAAGTAGCGGAGCGTCTCGTAGAGCGGCAGCGCGATGGCGAAGGCGATGAGGGCGCGCAGCACCGATCGAGACTAGCATTGTGCGGATGATCCTTCCCTTGAGCGCGGTCTGGCTGCTCACGCACGGCCTCTACCGGGCGCTGGGCTTCCGCTCGCGCCTGCTGCGGGCGGGCGCCCACGACGCGCACCTCTACGACCGCCAGGGCCGGGGCAAGGGTCCGCCGGTGCTCCTCGTCCACGGCATGGGAGGCAACGCGGCGGGCTTCCTTCCCATCCTGCGGGCGGTGCTGCGCACGTCGCGCCGGGTGGTGGCGGTCGAGCTCCCCGGGCACGGGCGGGCGCGGCTCTCCCCCGGGCAGCGGGCGGCGACGATGCGCGAGTGCGGCCAGGCGGTGGCCCTCGCCCTCCACGAGCTGGGCGAGCCGGCGGTGCTGGTGGGCAGCTCGCTGGGAGGCGCCCTCAGCCTCTACACCGCGGCGGCGCTGCCCGGCCAGGTGCGCGGCGTGGTCGGCCTCAATCCCGCGGGGGCGCCGCTGGCCGGCGCCGACCGGGAGGCGGTGCGGCTCGCCTTCAAGGGCGGCAGCGCCGGGGCGGCGCTGGAGATGAACCGGCGTCTCTACCTGCGCCCGCCGCGGCTCGGCTGGCTCTTCGCGCGGGACCTGGGGCGGCACTGGGCGTCGTTGCCGGTGCAGAAGTTCGTCGCGGAGCTGGAGGAGGACCTGCCCGGCATCGACCCCGCGCTGCTCGCTTCCATCGACAAGCCGGTGCTGATCCTCTGGGGCGACTCCGACCGCATCCTGCCGCGCTCGAGCGTGGACTACTTCCGCGCGCACCTGCGCCGGGGGACGGTCGAGCTGGTGGAGAAGAGCGGCCACCTGCCCATGGTCGAGCAGAGCGCGCGGGTGGCGGCTCGCATCGTCCAATTTTTAGAGGAAGTCTAAAATTGTACCAGCCCGCCCGCTTCCTCTTCGGCCCCAATCTGATGACCATCTTCGGCCCGCTCCTGCGCAAGGGGCCGGCGCTCCCCCTGCGCCGCGAGCGGTGGGAGCTGCACGACGGGGACTTCGTCGACGTCGACCGGCTGGACGGCCCGGCCCAGGCGCCGCTGCTGGTGGCGCTGCACGGCCTCGAAGGCAGCTCGTCGGCCCACTACATCCGCGGGCTCCTCCACCAGGCCCAAAGGCGGGGCTGGCGCGGCCTCGCCCTCAACTTCCGCGGCTGCTCCGGCGACATGAACCGGCTGCTGCGCTCGTACCACTCCGGCGAGACCGGCGATCTCGGCGAGCTCATCGAGCGGGTGCGCGGCGAGGCCGACCGCATCGTCCTGGTGGGCTGCTCGCTGGGCGGGAACGTGCTGGTGAAGTGGCTGGGCGAGCAGGGCGACAAGGTCCCCGGCCAGATCCGCGCCGCCGCCGCGCTCTCGGTGCCCTTCGATCTGGCCGCCTGCTCGCGCACCCTCGACTCGGGGGGCTTCTGGCGCTGGGTCTACCGGACGCGCTTTCTGCGGACCTTGAAGCGCAAGTCGCTCCTCAAGGGCGCGCAGCACCCGGGCGCGCTCGACACGGCGCGGGTGGCCGCGGCCAGGACCCTCTTCGACTTCGACGACGCCGTCACCGCCGCCGTCCACGGCTTTCCCGGCGCCCCTGACTACTACGCGCAGTCCTCCAGCGGTCCCTTCGTCGCGCGCGTCCGGGTGCCGCTCTTGCTCCTCTCCGCCGAGGACGACCCCTTCATTCCACCCGCGTCGATCCCGCGCACCGTGCCGTCCAACGTCACGCTGGAGGTGTGGCCGCAGGGCGGTCACCTGGGGTTCGTCGAGGGTCCGCCCTGGCGGCCGCGCTTCTACGCCGAGCGCCGGGCGGTGGACTTCCTCGCGGAGCAGCTGGGATAGATCGCGGCGCCCGGGCGCGCGTTGAGCCTGCGCAGAGACTCTTGCCGGGAGGTCTCATGCGCCGCACCCTCGCCCTCGCCGCCGTCGCCCTCTGCTCCCTCGCTGCCGCCGCCGTGGCCGCGCTGCTCCGCCCCGTCCTGCGCCCCGAGCCTCCGGGACAGCAGGGCGTCCGCGCCGGCGCGCTGCGCATGACCACGCAGCTGGATCGCCGCTATCTCCCCGAGAGCGGCGGCGGCGAGGCGTATCTGCAGATCGACCTCGCCGCCGACCAAGGGCCTTCCCTGCGCCGCCACGTCCCGGTCAACGCCGTCCTCGTCCTCGACCGCTCCGGCTCGATGACCGGCCCCAAGCTCGACCGCGCCCGCGACGCCGCCCGCGCGCTGGTGCAGGCGCTGGGGGAAGGCGACCGCCTCGCCATCGTCGAGTTCTCCAGCGACGCCGCGGTGCTCTTTCCCTCCTCGCCGATGACCGGCGAGGCGCGCGCGCGGGTCCTCACGGCCCTCGACGCGCTGCAGGCCTCGGGTGGGACCAACCTCTCCGCCGCCTTCGACCTGGCCGCGCCGGAGCTCCTGCGCGGACATGCGGGTGGCCGCACCGACAAGGTCTTCCTCGCCTCCGACGGGCAGGCCAACGAAGGCATCTGCGACCGCGAAGGGCTCCTCCGCCTCGCGCGGCGCGACTTCGCCGGGGCGACGCTCTCGACCTTCGGGATGGGGGAGGACTACGACGAGGATCTGCTGACCGCCTTCGCGGCGCAGAACGGCGGGCGGGCGCGGTACATCGCCTCGCCGGAGGTTCTGCCCGGCGCCTTCCGCGACGAGCTGAGCCGCGCCTCCGCCGCCGTCGCGCGCAACGTCCGGCTGCGCCTCGAGGGCGCGACCGTCGAGCGCGTGCTCGGGTACGAAGCGGAGGACGGCTGGGTGCGGCTGCCCGACTTCGCCGCCGGCGAGGAGCGGCGCGTGCTGGTGAAGCTGCGCGTCCCGCCGGGGCGCGGCCTCGCCGAGCTCTTGCGCGTCCAGCTCAAGCTCGACGACGCCGCCACCGGCGCGGGGAGCGAGGCCTCCGCCAGCGTCCAGGGCGCCTACACCGCCGAAGCCGGGCTCCTCTCGCTGGCTCCCACCGGCGCGGCGGTCGAAGGCGGCAAGGCGGAGATGGCCGACCTGGCGCAGCTCGCAGCGCGACTGCAGGGATCGGGACGGCGCGACGAGGCGGCGGCCCAGGTGGCGCTGCTGCGCGGCGTGGCCCGGCGGACTGCCAGCGACGCGCCCGCCTCCGCGGCGCCGATGATGAAGGCCGCGGCCGACTACTCGACCGAGGTCTCCTCCATCGAGGCGCCGGGCGACGCCGCCAGCAAGGCGCTCAAGCAGAAGGCCTTCGATGCGGTGCGCGCTCCCGTCAAGGGCTGGTGACGCCATGGAGGTGCGCTTCGAGGATCATCCGCAGTTCCAGCGCGCGGCGGCGCTGGCGGCGCTGGGCGGCGGGGCGGCGGCGGCGCTTTTGGGGGCGGCGCAGGCGGCGGCCTTGCCCCAGCGCGGTCTCGCGCAGGCGGCGGTCGTCGGCGGCGCGCTCCTGCTCCTGCGCGGCCCGCACCTGCGGCGGCAGCGGGTGGCGGTGGCGCTGTTGTCCTGCGCGGCGGCGGCCGGGTCGCTGCTGGCCTCGG
>JAYWAJ010000160.1:0-16731 GCA_043782525.1 Deltaproteobacteria bacterium
AGAGCACGCCCCGTGCCGATCGCCCTCGCGCTCTCCCAGCCTGATGCCTGAGGCCTGAAGCCCGAAACGTCGGGCCTCAGGCCCGATACGTTCGTCACACCGTCACCGTTGCGCAACGCCACCGGGGCGGGTCGCGGCGCGGATTTCCGGGGCCTTGGCGCTGGCACGCCGGCTGCTCTTGCAGCTCGTCCAGGCGGGCCGGCAGCCCGGGAGGAGGCGCGATGATCATCGAGGAGCTCGACCCCGCGGCAGCGCAGGAGTGGGACGCGTACGTGGCCGCCCAGGCGGACGCGAACTGCTACCACCTGCACGGCTGGCGCGCAGTCGGCGAGCGGGGCTACGGCCTGCGCGCGCCGTTTCTGGCTGCGCGGGCGCGGCCGCGGGGCGAGCTGCTCGGAGTCCTTCCGCTCTTCTTCGTCGAGGGCGCGCTCTCGCGGGGCTACGCCACCACCGGGCTCTTCGGCGCCTACGGGCGCGTGCTGGCCGAGAGCGAGGAGATCGGCCGCGCGCTGGTGGAAGAAGCCTCGTCGCGCGCCGCCCGCCGGGGCCTTTGGTCGCTGCGCTGCAAGGCGCTGGGCGAGGAGCCGTGTGCGCCCGGCTTCACGCCGCTCCCGCACTGGGTGGTGGCGAAGCTGCCGCTGCCCGCGAGCGCGGCCGCGGCCTGGGACGGCCTGCGCGGCAAGGTCCGCAACTGCATCCGCAAGGCGCAGCGCTTTGGCCTCGAGGTGCGCGACGGCGAGGTGGACGGCTTCTACGACGTGCTCGCCGAGAACATGCACCGCAAGGGCAGCCCCATCTACGGGCTGCGCCTGATGCGCGCGCTGGTCGAGTCGTTCGGTCCGGCGGCCAGCGTGATCACGCTGCGGCACGAGGGGCGCACCGTCTCGGGCGCGGTGACGCTGGCGTTCAAGGGCGTGGTGACGGTGCCCTTCGCCTCGTCCCGGCCGGACAGCTTCCACATGAACCCGAACAACCTCCTCTATTGGGAGATCATCGCCCGCGCCTGCGCCGCGGGCCTGGGCACGCTGGACTTCGGGCGATCGCTGCGCGACTCGACGCCGCTCGACTTCAAGCTGGGCTGGGGCGCGCTGACGACGCCGCAGCCGATCCTGGTGCGGACGCTGCGCGGCAAGGCGCCGCGGATGGACGCGGAGACGCCGCTGGTGCGCGGGCTGGTGGCGCTCTGGCAGCGGCTGCCGCGCAAGGTCGCCGATCTCCTCGGCCCCTGGGTCTGCCAGCGGTTCCTGGCATGAGCGAGGCCGTAGACCGCGCCTTGCCGCGGCCGCGGTGGGTGGCGCAGGCGGCCGGCTGGGCGGTGGCGGCGGCGCTGGCCGCGCTGGCGGCCGGGCGGATCGAGCCGTCCGGGCTCATCGCCGCGCTGCGCGGGGCGCAGGCCTGGCCGCTCGGGCTGGCGGTCCTCTGCAACGTGGTGGCGAACACGCTGGCGCGGGTGCGGCGCTGGGAGGCCTTGCTGCGTCCGCTGCCCCACGGGCCGCGGCGGGCCGGCTTCTTCGATCTGGCGCGACTGCTCTACGCCGGCTACGCGGTCAGCAACCTCTTGCCGGCCCGCGCGGGCGAGGCGGTCCGGGTTCTGGGGCTGCACCGGCGGCGCGGCTATCCGGTGGCGGGGCTGGTCGGGGTGCAGCTCGCCGAGAAGGTGGTCGAGACGCTCAGCCTGGGGCTGCTCTGCGGACTGCTGGGGCTGACCGCGGGGCCGGGCAGGGTGCCGCTCCTGCTGGGCGGCGCGCTGGCGCTGGGCGGGCTGGTCGCGCTCCTGGCGCTGCCGCGGCGCATGCCTGCGCTCGAGCTCGCGAAAGGCCGGGTGGCGGCTTTCCTGCAAGGCTTCCTGCGCACGCTGCGCACGGTCCACGCCTCGCGGTCTTGGCTGCGCAGCGTGGGCTGGTCCCTGCTCTCCGACACCACCGATCTGCTGCTGGTCGGGCTCTGCCTGCGGGCCTTCGGCCTCGAGGTGCCGCCCTCGGCCTGGGCGCTGGTGCTCTTCTCGGTGAACCTCGCCATCCTCCTGCCCTCGACGCCGGCGCAGGTGGGCATCCTCGAGGCCGGCGCGGTGGTGGCGCTGGCCGCGGCGGGAGTTCCGGCGGCGCCCGCGCTGGCCTTCGCGCTCGCCTACCACGCGGTCCACCTCCTGCCGACGACGGCGCTGGGCCTCGCCGGCCTGCTCCTGCCCTGGGAGCCGTCTTGAATTGGGCAGACCTCGCCATCCGGCGCCGGCGTCCGCTGCTGCTGGGCGCGCTGCTCTCGGCGCTGCTGGCCTCGGCGCTGGCGGCCACGCTGCCGGTGCGCACCGACTTCGCGCGGCTGTTGCCGGCGGACGCTCCCTCGGTGGTGGCGCTGCACGCGCTCCTCGCCCGGATGCGGTCGACCGCCGTGGTCGAGGTGGGGATCGCCGCCGCCGACCCGCGGGCGGCCGAAGAATTTGCCGGGCGCCTCGCCCCGGCGCTGCGGGCGTCGGTGCCGCCCACGCTCTTGCGCGAGGTGGACGACGACGACGCGCCCCTGCGCCGCTTCGCCTGGGAGCAGCGCTTCCTGCGCCTCCCGCTCGCCTCGCTGCGCCGCGCCCGCGCGGAGATCGCGCTGCAGGCGAATCCGCTCTACCTCGGGCTCGACGACGACGAAGGCCCGGGCGAGCTGCAGCAGCTGCTCTTGCAGGAGCGCGAGCTGCGCGCGGCCACCCTCGACCGGCCGCCCGGCTACGTCGGCGAGGGCGGCCGCCTGCGCATGCTGGTGGTGCGCGCGCCCTTCGGCGACTCCGAGCCCGGCAAGGGCAAGGCGCTGCTCGAGGCCATCCGTGGCGCCGTGGCGCGCCTCGGGCTGCCGGCGGGGGTCTCGGTGGGGTACGCGGGTGACGTGGTGACGGCGGCGCTGGAGCACGACCTGGTGCTGCGCGACGTGGTGCTCACCGCCGTGCTTTGCCTGGTGCTGGTGCTGCTGGTGCTGCGCCTCGCCTTTCGCTCGACGCGCGCGGTGCTGGCCCTCGCCTTTGCGCTCTTCGTGGGCTGCGCCTGGACCTTTGCCTGGGCGCGCCTGGCGGTCGGCGAGCTGAACTCGGCGACGGCCTTCCTCGGCCCGATGGTGGCGGGCAACGGCATCAACGCCGGCATCATCCTCATGGTCCGCTACCTCGAGGAGCGGCGCACCGGAGCGGACCACCCGGCGGCGCTGCGGACCGCCCTGCGCAGGACGCTGGTCCCGACGCTGCTCGCCTCCGTCTGCGCCATGGCCGCGGACCTCTCGCTCCTCACCACCCGCTTTCGCGCCTTCAGCGAGTTCGGCGCCATCGCCGCCGCCGGGATGGCCCTCTGCTGGCTCTCGACCTTTCTCGTCCTGCCGCCGCTGCTCAGCTTCTTCGACGCGCGCCGGCCGCTCCAGCCGCCCGGCAGCGAGGAGCCGGGCGCGCAGCCGCCCGCGCTCGCCTGGGCCGCGCTGGCCGGCGTGGCGGCGCTGGGAATCGCGGCGGCAGGACTGCGCGCGCTGCCGGTGACCTTCCAGGACGACCTGCGCGCGCTGCGCAGCCGGTCGCTGCCGCAGAGCGAGGCGGGCACCTGGAGCCGCCGCCTCGACGCGTCGTTCGGCAGAAACCAGGCGGGCGGGTTTTTCATCGGCGCGCAGTCGCCGGCGCAGGTGCAGTGGGTGCTCGAAGCACTCGCTTCCGCGGAGAGCGCGCAGCCGCCGGAAGGGCGCGTCTTCGGCAAGGTGGACGCGCTCCCCACCGTGCTGCCCGGCACCCTCGCTGAGCAGCGCGAGCGTATCGCCCTGCTGGCTTCGCTGCGGCGCGAGGCGGGAAGCCGGCTGCCGCCCGAGCTGGTGCCGCCGCCGGATCTGCGGCCGCTCACCAGCGCCGATCTTCCCCCCGCGCTCCAGCAGGCGTTCACCGAGGTGGACGGGCGAAAGGGCCTCTTGCTGGTGGTGCATCCGGGGCCGGCCTTCGACGGCTGGAGCGTGCGCGGGATCCGCCGCGCCGTCGGATCCCTGCGCGGCCTGCGGCTGCCCGCCGGCGTGCAGCTGAGCGGGCCGGAGGTGATCTTCGCCGACATGATGCAGGAGGTGGAGAAGGCGCTGCCTCGAGCCGCGCTCCTCTCGGCGGCGCTGGTCGGGGCGGTGCTCCTGGCGATGTTCGGCGCCTCGCTGGAAGGTGCGGTGGCGCTCCTCTCTCTCGCGGCCGGCCTGCTCGGCATGATCGCGGCGCTGCAGGCGCTGGGCGTGCGCCTCGACTTCCTCAGCGCCCTGGCGCTGCCCATCACCATCGGCATCGCGGGCGACTATCCCTTGAACGTGCTGGCCCGGCTGCGGCAGGACCGCCTCGCCGGCGAGCCCTGGCGCGGCCTGCGACGCACCGGCGCCGCGGTCCTGCTCTGCTCCCTGACCACCGCCATCGGCTACGCGGTGCTGCTCGCGTCCGACACGGGCGCCATCCGGTCCTTTGGAATGGCGGCGCTGCTCGGCGAGGCCAGCTGCCTGTTCGCGGCGCTGGTGGTGGCGCCGGGGCTGGCCCGGCTGGCGGCGGCAGCGGCGCCCGGCCTCGCGCGGCTCGCGCAGGCGCTGCGCAGAGGTTAGGATTTCGCCATGTCACGCAAAGGGGATGGCGAGCGCACCCTGGCCGACGCCGAGCAGGACGCCCTCGAGGAGAGGAGCGCGCCGGCGGGCGGCACGCGCTGCGCCTGCGGCTCGGAGCGGTTCGTGCTGGAGGCGTACCTCGAGGTGGACGCGGGAGTGCCCGGCCCCGAGCCCATCGAGATGGCGGCGCTCACCTGTCCGGAGTGCGGGCGCGAGTACGAGCCCATCCTGGCCGGCGGACGGATCCTCCGCGGCGAGTTTCGCGGCTTCTTCGAGGAAGACGAGGAGGGCTGATCCTGCGCCGCCTGCTCCTCGCCGCGCTGCTCGGCTGCGCGCATGGCCCGGTGGCGCCGCCCGGCTTCGGGCTCAGCAAGGAGCGCGCCGTCGAGGTCTGCCTGCCGCCCGGCGAGAAGGCGTATCTCGAAGGGCTGCGCTGTCCCGGCGGCGCCGCGCCCAGGCCCCGCCGCGTCGGCAGCATCGGGTCGCGCCAGGAGCCGATCGATCCCAACGATCCGCGCATCCTCTTGCAGATGGATCCGGAGCGCCCGCTCGCGCCCGGCGAGCCCGACCTGCACATCGTCGACGCCTTCGAGGCGCACTGCCCAGGCGCGGTCTACACGCTCTTCTTCGACATGTACCACTGCCCGGCCTTGCCGCAGCCCGCCCCCGACGGCCTCGGCCGCTGAGCCCTACTCCGTGCGCCGCTGTCCGACGGGCGCCGGAGGAGCGGGGATGTCCTCGTCGCGGGTGCGGCCCAGGTTCAGGTTCTCCGCCGCCGCGCCGACCAGCTTCACCAGCTCGCGATCGCGCCAGCCCTTCTCCGCCTCGCCGAGGAGGAACTCGATCGCGCTCGAGCGGGTGCGCGCCCGGTGGTAGGGCCGGTCGGTGGTGATGGCGTCGTAGATGTCGGCGAGCTGGAGGACCTGCGCTGGCAGCGGAAAGGCGCGGCCCTTGAGCCCGTCGGGATAGCCGGTGCCGTCGAGCCGCTCGTGGTGCCATCGAATAATGGGCAAGAGCGCCCGCAGGCTCTTGAGCGGCTCGCAGATGCGCTCCCCGATGATGGGGTGCTTGTTCATCACGATGCGCTCCTTGGCGGAGAGCAGGCCGGCCTTGTTGATGATCTCGTTGGGGATCCCGATCTTGCCGATGTCGTGCAGGACTCCGCCCTGGCGCAGCGCCTCGCGGGTCTCCTCGTCGAGCCCGGCCAGGCGCCCGGCCTCGACGGCCAGCGCGCCCACGCGCTCGGTGTGGCCCTCGGTATAGGCGTCCTTCGCCTCGACGGCGTTGGCCAGCGCGAAGATCACCTGCGACGAATCCTCCAGCCGCTCGGTGGCCAGCCGGGTCCGCAGCGCCGCCCGCAAGCGCGCCTGCAGCTCGCCGAGGGGCGGCGGATACGGCAGCACGTGGTCGGCGCCCGCATCCAGCGCGGAGATGAGCGGCTGCTGGCCCTCGTCGGCGCAGGCGATGACCGGCAGGAGCCGGGTGGAGGCGGCCCCCTTGATCCGCCGGCAGATGGCGAGCCCGGCCTCGGACGAGCCGCGCAGATCGACGAAGGCGAGGGCCGGCTTCGCCGCCAGCAGGGCGTCCGCCGCGGAGTGGACGGAGTCGACTTCGACGACGCTGTATTCGGGCCCCAGCGCAGAGCCTACCGCCGCCCGAAAATTGGCGTCCCCGGCCAGCAGCACTGGAATCTGCATGGTTTTTTCAGCCTAACATGCACTCAAGAGGTCGCGGGTTCGAATCCCGTCTCCCGCTCCACTCCCGTTGCATTCAGCGGTGCCGGACGATACCTCCTCCGAACGACCAGAGCGGGCCACCGGGCAGCGAGAAGAAGAGCCATCCAGCGGGGGTCGGGATCTGCGACCAGCGTTGGCCATCGAAATGAGTCGCGCTGTGGATGCGGGCACCTCCTCCGGCGGACCCCATCCACACGTCGCCGGGCGCGCGCGCCCAGACGTGCCAGGAACCGGTTCCGACAGGCAGCCCGGCTTCCATCTTGGTCCATGTAGTGCCGTCCCAGTGCATGACGCGCTCATCGCCCGTGGCCCAGACGTCGTTGGGACCGGTGCCGGACAGCGCTGCCATCCGCACGGTTTTCTGGTCGTACGCGAAGCCGATGCGGAAGTTCAGGGTCCAGGTCTTGCCGTCGAAGTGATAGAAGTTCGCGGACTCGTCTTCGCCCTGCTTCCAGTAATCCGTGAGCACCCAGACGTCCGCGGCCGAGCTTCCCCAGACGGCGTAGACGTCTTCGACGTTGCCCCCGAAGAGGTGTTTCCAAGCGGTGCCGTCGAAGTGCGACAGCCCTTCCTCGCCGCCCGAGTAGACGTCGCGCGGACCGCTGCCCCAAAGCGTCCGCTGGTAGAACTTGAATGGCACCGGCACGCTCTTCCACTCCGCGCCGTCCCAATGCAGGGCGACGCCGTCTCCCACCGCCCACACGTCGTCGCGCGAGCTGCCCCAGATGTAGCCAAGCCCTCCGGGCGCAGGCGAGGTGACGAGCTTGCTCAGGTCCGTGGTCGTCCACACTCCGGACGCCCGGCGCGACACGCTCCTGGACCGGAGCACCCAGAGGTCGTCGGGGGACGACGCCCAGAGCCAGCCGTCGCCGGGGCGCTTGTCGGCGAAGCCGTTCCAGCCGGCTCCGTCCCAGTGGTGCATTTCGCCGCTCGCGCCGAAGAGCCAGAGGTCGCGAGCCGACACGCCGGCGAAGGCCAGCGCCTCGAAGTAGGGCGAGAAGGGCTCGACCGCCTCGTCGTAGCGCGCCGCCTTCGACCAGGTCCCGCCTGCCCAGCGGTGCACCTCGATGGCGCCCGTGCCCGTGCCCGCCTGCGCATAGACGTCGGTGAGGTTTCCGCTCGCAGCGACGATCAGGCTGCCCGGCGCTGGACCGTCCGCGTGGGTCCACGCCTTGCCGTCCCAATGGGCCAGATCGTAGGTGGGGCAGGGAACAAAGCCGCCGTACCCGTTGGGGCACGCGGCCGTGTGGCGGACGTTGGCCCAGACGTCGTCGGAGCGGGTCCCCGCGAGCTGATAAACGCAGCCGCCGCCAGCGTTCGTCTGCGTCCAGCGCGCGCCGTCCCAATGGTGCAGGAACGACCCGGACCTGCCGCAGCCGCCGATCCAGACGTCGTTCGCCGCAATTCCCCACAGGGCGTCGTGCGCCTCCTGGACATCGGAGGAGAGGGTCACCGTGGACCACGCAGCGCCATCCCAATGCAGCACGGCGGGAGGCGACGGCTGGTCATCGGTAGAGGTGCTTCCCCCCAACGCCCAGACGTCGTTGGGCCCGCTGCCCCACAGGTGGTGGAGATCAGACGCGGTCCCAGTCGCGACCTTGGACCAGCCGTCGCCGTGGCAGTGGAGCAAGGTCCCGTTGTTGCCGGCCGCCCAGACGTCGGCGGGGCTCGCGCCCCAGAGCGCGCGGATCGATTCGTACGTGGGCAGGCGCGTGGCGGTCCAGTCCTTGCCGTCCCAGTGGACCAGGGCGCCGAAGTCGCCGGCGGCCCAGACGTCATCGGAGGCGAAGGCCCAACTCGTCTTCAACGTCTGTCCTTGCGGCTGCGGGCTCTCCCACTCCCAGTCTTTGTCGGCAGGCATTGGCTGGAGACATCCGTTCTTCTTCGCGGGCAGCGGGCCGGCGTCCGCCGCGGAGGCCCCGCCGTCGAGGCCGGCCGGTCCGGCATCGGAGGACAGCGGGCCAACGTCACCCGGTCCACCGTCCGGGACGTTCGCCCCGCCATCGATGGCTTCTGCTGGGATTGCCGCGTCGGGAGCGGCGCCGCTGCTCTCCGTCGGGAGGACGGGCCCCGGTGCGCGCGCTCCTCCGCAAGCCGCGGCCAAGGTCGCCGCTAGGAGCACGCCGCGCTTACGACCGGCAAATGTGAATGGAACGACTTTGCCTTGGCCGTACCGATTGCCGGTCTTCATGTTTTCCGCCCACCCCGGTCCTGCACGAGGGCCGGCCCGGTAGCGGGCTTTAGCAAGGAGGGAGCCAACGGCTCCCGCACCGATTGCATCATTCGAGCGGCCGCGAATGGTACGGAGCCGTGCGGCCGGGCAAACCATTCGCCGTGCGAAGTCGCATCAATGGCGCAATGGGAAGTTCAATACTCTGGTAACCCAGCCTGCTCGGCGTGCTTGGCGGTTGATCCGAAGCGGTGCTCAGCTTCCCAGGCCGACCCAGGAGGAGCCGTCGGGATAGAACTCGCGCTTCCAGATGGGCGCGTCCGTCTTGAGCGCCTCGATGGCGTGGCGGCAGGCTTCGAAGGCGTCGGCGCGGTGGGGCGCGGCGGCGGCGATGACCACCGACACCTCGCCTGGCTGCAGCGCGCCGGTGCGGTGGTGGATGGCGAGCCGCGCGCCCCAGCGCTCGCGCGCCGTCGCGGCGATGTGCCCGAAGACCCGCAGCGCCATCTCCGGATACGCCTCGTACTCGAGCCGCACCACCGCCTGGCCGTGGTTCGACGAACGCACGGTGCCGGTGAAGCTGACCACCGCGCCGCAGTCGGTGCCTGCCACCGCCTGCAGCGGCGCCTCGAGGGAGATCGGCTCCGGCCCGACGCGGTGCACGCCCGAGCCTCCGGAGACGGGCGGGATGAAGGCCACCTCGCAGCCGTCGCGCAGCTTGCGGTCGGGCGGGGCGAAGTCCTGGTCGACCGCTAGCCGCAGCTTGCCGGCGAGCGCCTGCAAGGCCGGATGCCGCTCGCAGGCAGCGGCCAGGGCCTGCGCGGCGGTGGCGCCGTCGGGGAGATCCAGCGATTCGGTCGAGAGCCCGGCGCGCTCCCGCGCCGCCGCGAAATAGAGAAGGTTCACGCGCACGGCCCCAATCTAGCGCTCTCTGTCGAAGCCCGCGAGAGCCGTTCATTGACGCTCGCGAGGGTGCTCTCTAGAGTGCGCGCCCTTATGGCCCACAACCTGACCGTCGACGAGCTGCTCGCGCTGCTCAAGGATGAATCGCTCAAGGCCGACAGCATCGCCGAGGAGATGGAGTGCGCAGGCTGCGCGAGGCCGCAGGCGGACCAGGTGCAGGCGGCCCGCGACGCCCTGGCGAAGTTGAAGGCAGACGCGGGGGCGCAGGCGGCGGGGCTCCAGGGTCCGGAGGCCGCGGCCGACATCGCCGTGCTGCCGGAGATGCTGGCGCTCTGCCTGGTCCACGCGGCGGGGCGCGAGGGGCGGCAAGAAGTCCTGCGCCAGCTGGCGCAAGGCCCGCACAAAGCGCTGGCCAAGGAGTCGAAGCGCGAGCTGCAGCGGCTCAAGCAGAAGGGCGTGCAGGTGCAGGAGATGCGCCTGCAGGGCGAGGCGGTGCTGAGGCCGCTGCCGGAGTCGGAGGCGCCCTCCTGCTACGCCAGCTCCATCGACGCCTACGGGGAGCGGGCGGTGTGGTGGGCGGCCCCGGCGCGGCAAGGCGTCGAAGTGGTGCAGGTGGTGATCTCCGATCTGAAGGGCATCCTCGCCATCGACGCGCTGGCGCTCTCCCGGCGTTCGTACCGCGAGTTCGTCAAGCGGCTCCCGCGCACCAACGTGGTGACCACGGCGGAGATCCCCAAGGACCATGCGAGGCAGCTCATTGCCGAGGCGGAGTCGCAGGGCACGCGCAACGGCTTCGCGCCGCCCGAGAGCTACGGCGGAGCGCTGCGTCTCCTCGGGCCGGCGCCCGCGACGCCGCCGCCGCCGCCCGGGAACGCCGTCGAGCTGGGGCCGGACGGCGCGCTGCCGCACCAGCTGGCGGGGGCGGCGCTGTTCGAGGATCCGCTCTTCATGTCGTGGATTCCGGAGGAGGAGGCGCTGCGGTCGTTCGCGGCCAAGGTGGACGCCATCGCCGTCAGCCAGCTCTACCTCGACGCGCCCCAGCGGCAGCAGGCGTTCGACCGCGCTGCCGAGGACGCGGCCCTCGCCTATTTCACGCCGCAGCGGTGCGCGCGCTACGCCCGGCGGCTCCTGGAGATGGCGCACGTGCTGGCGCAGGCCGGCCGCATCGACGCGGCGCGGACGGCGCTGGCGGTCTCCCGCGCGCTGCCCGGCGACGCCACCAATCCCTTCTGCCGCGCGCTCTTCGCCCACGCGCTGCAGTCGCGGCTGGAGCGGCCCGCCCCCTCTGCCGCGCCAGCGCCGCCCGCGGGCACGCTGGTCACGCCTTGAGCGTCGACCGCAACCCGCTGCCCACCACCGACGCGGTCATCGCCGGTCCCGACGGCCGCGTGGTGCTGATCCTGCGCAAGAACGAGCCGCACGGCTGGGCGCTGCCGGGCGGGTTCGTCGAGGAGGGCGAGGAGCTGGGCGCCGCCTGCCGCCGCGAGGCCCGGGAGGAGACCGGCCTCGAGGTCGAGCTCTTGGCGCAGCTCTTCACCTACTCCGATCCGAAGCGCGATCCGCGCAAGCACACCGTCTCGACCGTCTACGCCTGCCAGTCGAAGCCGGGCGCGCAGCCCGTGGGCGCCGACGACGCGCAGGAAGCGCGCTGGTTCGCCGAGGAGGAGATCCCCTGGGGAGTGCTCTGCTTCGACCACGCGGAGATCTTGCGGGACTACTTCCGGTGGCTGCGGACGGGGGAGCGCCGGCGGATTTGAGAAGCGGCCTCAGGCGTCAGGCCTCAGGCGTCAGGCCTCAGGCCTCAGGTCTTTTGGCCTCAGGCCATTGGCCCGAGGCCAAAGGACTGCTACTTCCCGGGCTCGCTCATCGGCGACGGCACCGGGACGTTCTCGGGACGCGCCTGCGTGCGCGCGCTCGAGTCGGCCTGCTCCCACTTGTTGTAGAGCGCGACCGCTTCCGAGCGCTCCTCCGCGGCGGCCTTTTGCAGCTCGGCCTCGTGCGACCGCGCCGCGGCGAACTGCTGGTCGAGGTCGCCCGGGTTGACCGCTCCCGCCTGCGGGGCGTTGCCGGCCTTCATGGCCCGGTACTTCGCCTGCTCGGTGGCGGCGTGCGCGGTGGCGACGTGCGCCTCGGCGGCCTTCCGCTCCGTCTCGGCGACCGTGATCATCCGCGCCAGGTACTGCATCTTGAACTCGGTGGCCTTGACCCGCTCCTGCGCGCCCTTGATGTCCTGCTCCGAGCGGCTCATCTGGTCGGGCGTGCCGTACTGCTTCTTCAGCAGATCGCGCTCGGCCAGGCTCCGCTTGAGCTGGGCCTCGGAGACGTCCTTCTCGCTCTTGGCCACCTCCAGCCGGGCCCGGGCGTCGGCCTCGTTGGCGCGCGCCTTGGCGACCGCGTCGTTGGCGCGGCCCTCCTCGATGCGCGCGTCGTCCACCGGCTGCATCTGGCTCTCGTTCAAGCGCGCGAGCCCGGAATCGTCCACCTTCGTCATGGCGTGGTGCTGCGCGCAACCAACCGCAAGCAGTGCCCCCGCCCCCCACATCATCAGTTTTTTCATTTGCTCCCCCCATCGACCGTCCGCTGTTCAACGTAGTCACCCCATGCTCGGCAGGCATGGGCTATGGTGGCGCGCTCATGTCGATTGTCGTCGCCATCGTCGGCCTCGGGCTCCTCATCGCCGCTCACGAAGCGGGCCACCTCCTGCTCGCTCGCCTGATGGGCATGCGGGTCGAGACGTACTCGCTGGGCTTCGGCCCGCGCATCGCCGGCTTCAAGAGCGGCGACACCGACTACCGACTCTCGGCGCTGCCTCTCGGCGGCTACTGCAAGATCGCCGGCTTCACCCCCGACGACCCCGCCGCCACCGACCCCAACGACGCCGGCTCGTACATGAACAAGCCGGCCTGGCGCCGGTTCCTCGTCATCGCCGCCGGCCCGGGCGTCAACTACTTCGTCGCCTTCCTCATCATCGCGGTGCTCTACTCGACCCACGGCTTCCTCGACCTGACCACCACCCGCGTCGAGGTGATTCCGGCCGGCCCGGCGGCGGCGGCGGGCCTGCAGACGGGGGATCAGGTCATCGCGGTGGACGGCGTGAAAGTCGCGTCGTTCGACGAGCTGAAGCACGAGCTGCAGAAGTCGGACGCGCCGGCGGAGCGGCAGGTCGAGGCGCTGCGGGCGGGAGCGCGGCAGACCTTCCACGTCCATCCCGACCACGGCACCATCTCGGTGAAGCTCGACCACGTGCTGGTGCGCCTGCCTCCCGCCGCCGCCATCCCGCGGGCGCTGCGGGACGTCTGGTCGCTCAACGCCGCCACCCTGGGCGCGCTCTGGGACGCGGCCCGCGGCAAGGGCTCCGCCTCCCTGGCCGGGCCCGTGGCCATCGTCCGGCAGTCGGCGGCCGAAGTGAGGCGCGGCCTCGCCGACTTCGCCAGCATCCTCGCCAACATCTCGGTGGGCCTCGCGCTCTTCAACTTCCTGCCGGTGCCCGCGCTCGACGGCGGGCGGCTGGTCTTCCTCGGTGTCGAGGTCGTCAGCGGACGCAAGGTGAACCCCAAGGTGGAGACGGCGATGCACGCCATCGGCTTCTTGCTGCTGGCGGCGCTCATCCTCTCGGTGGTGCTGTTCGGCGACCTGCAGCTGGGCAAGAAGCTCTTCGGCAAAGGCTGACCGCGCCGCTCCACCAGGGTCGATCCGGGTCGCTTGCCCGTGGTAGAGAGCGCGCCATGGCCAAGACGCGCAAGACCCTGGGCCGCAAGCCGGCGGCCAAAGCCAGCCGCGCGGCCGCTCCCAAGAAGACGGCGCTGCAGCTCACCGACGAGGACCGCGACCTGGTGCGCCGGCTCTCCGAACGGAGCGGCCTCTCGCCCCGCGACATCCTCGAGCGCGCCCTCGCCGGGTACGCCGCCGCCGTCGCCCCGGGCATGCCGCTGCACCCCGACCCGCCGCGCAAGGGCAAGAAAGGCGAGCCGCCGCCGCAGAAGCTCTTCCTCTCGGTGGACGGCAAGCCCGAGATCGAGGTCGACAGGCCCGAGTTCGTGATGGGCTCGGGCGAGGGCGTCGATCTCCGCCTCGACCTGCCGCTCATCTCGCCGCGTCATGCCCGCGTCCTCTGGAAGGAGGGCCGGCACCTCTTCGAGGACCTGCGCTCCGACAAGGGCTCGTTCCGCCTGGGACAACCGGTGGAGGTGCGGTTCATCGAGACCGGCGACGAGATCGACCTGGGCGGGTTCCTCCCGGTGAGATTCCGGCTGGCGTAGGTTTATTTAACCCGGAGGAGGGCTGGCGGGTTCCAGGCTTCGGAGGGCGGTTTCATGGCGACGCAGCGGAACATTCCCGACGACGAGGAGCTCCTGCGCGAGGCGCGGACGCTCCTGCCCCCGCTGCCCGTCCGGGAGCCCAGGGCCGGATTCGCGGCCATGGTGGCGCTCACGGCCCGGGACCAGCGGCGTCCCTTCGCGGCCTGGCTGCGGTGGAGCCTCTCGGGCCTGGCCGTCGCCGGGGTGGCCGCGGTGGCCCTGGCAGTCGCGATGCCGCCCCCGCACCGCGAGGACGACGTCATGCTGGCCCAGCGGCTCGAGCTGTTCGAGGACCTGGCCGTGGTGCAGAACCAGCAGGCGCTGGAAGACCTCGACGTGGTCGAAGTGCTGCACACGCTGCAGCCGGAGGCCCGCCCATGACCCGGACCCTGCTGGTCGCCCTGGCCCTGCTCTGCGCCGCGCCGGTCCACGCCCAGACGGCGGAGGACCGCTTCCGCAGCCTGCCCGCCGAGAAGCAGGAGGAGCTGCGGCAGAAGTTCCGCGAGCTGCAGCAGCTTCCGCCGCAAGAGCGGGCCGAGCTGCGGCAAAGTCTCCAGAAGCTGCAGGCGATGACGCCCGAGGACCGGCATCACGTCGAGGAGAACTACCGCCGCTTCCAGCAGATGAGCCCCGCCGAGCGCCAGCAAATCCTGAAGGACTGGGGGGAGTTCCAGAAGCTGCCTCCGGAGAAGCGGGCCGAGCTGCGGCAACAGCTCAGCCGCGTGCTGGAGGCAGAGCCGGGCGAGCGCGCGCAGCTCCTCGAGAACATGCACCGCTGGCAGCAGATGTCGCCCGAGCAGCGCCAGGAGGCGCGGCAGAAGTTCCGCGAGCAGCGGCAGCAGCACAAGCAGGAGCGGCAGGAGCGCAAGCAGGAGCACCGCCAGGAGCACCGGAAGGGCGGCGGATAGCCGATGCGTCCGTTCGCTTCCGCCGTGCTCGCCGCGCTGGCCTGCGCGGGCACTGCCCAGGCGCAGGAAGGGCCCAGGCCTGCGCCCCCGCCTGCGCAGGTGGCGCCGCAGCCGGTGCCTCCGAAGCTGCCCGACACGGTGGCGCCGCCGCCGCTCTCGCCCGAAGACGCCGAGCTGGTCAAGGAGCTGGCGCTCCTCGAGCAGCTGGAGCTGGTGAAGAACCTGGAGCTCTTCCAGCCCGACCCGGACACCGCCCCCAAGGCGCCGCAGCGGCAGCCCTGAGCGCGGCTAGGAAGCGGCCCGTCCGCGGCCCAGCACCTTGCCCAGGTACTGCCCGGTGTAGCTGGCCTTGGTCTGCGCCACCTGCTCGGGAGTGCCGGTGGCGATGATGCGGCCGCCCTTGTCGCCGCCTTCGGGACCGACGTCGACGATGTGGTCGGCGCACTTGATGACGTCGAGGTTGTGCTCGATGACCAGCACCGTGTTGCCGGCTTCGACCAGGCGGTTCAGGACCACCAGCAGCCGGCGGATGTCCTCGAAGTGCAGGCCGGTGGTGGGCTCGTCGAGCACGTAGAGGGTCCGCCCGGTGTCGATGCGGGCCAGCTCGCGGGAGAGCTTGATGCGCTGCGCTTCGCCGCCCGACAGCGTCGGCGAGGGCTGGCCGATCTTGATGTACCCGAGCCCGACGTCGTCGAGGGTCCGCAAGATCCGGATGATCTCGTTGTGGACGCTGAAGTGCTCCATCGCCTCGCGCACGCTCATGTCGAGCACTTCGGCGATGTTCTTGCCCTTGAAGGTCACCCGCAGGGTGGCGTCGTTGAAGCGCTTGCCGTGGCAGACCTCGCAGGGAACGTAGACGTCGGCGAGGAAGTGCATCTCGACGACCTTGAGCCCGTCGCCCTCGCAGGCCTCGCAGCGTCCGCCCTTGACGTTGAAGGAAAAGCGTCCGGGCTCGTAGCCGTAGGCGCGCGCCTCCGGCGTGCGGGCGAAGACTTCGCGGATGCTGTCGAAGACCTTGGTGTACGTCGCCGGGTTGCTGCGCGGCGTGCGGCCGATGGGCTTCTGGTCGATCTCGATCACCTTGTCGAGATGCTCAATGCCGGAGAGCGCCTTGTACGCGCCGGGCACCTCGCGGGAGCCGTAGATGGCCCGCGCCAGCGCCGGGTAGAGGATCCGGTTCACCAGCGTCGACTTGCCCGCGCCCGAGACGCCGGTGACCGCCACCAGGCAGCCGAGCGGGAACTCGACGTCGACGTCCTTCAGGTTGTTGGCGGCGGCGCCGAGCAGCCGCACCGACTTGCCGTTGCCGCGGCGGCGCGCCATGGGGATCTCGATCCGGCGTCGTCCCGAGAGGTATCCGCCGGTGATCGACTTCTCGTTCTTCATCACCTCGCGCGGCGTGCCGGCGGCGACGATCTCGCCGCCCAGCTCGCCTGCGCCGGGCCCGAAGTCGACGATGAAGTCGGCCTCCTGCATGGTCTCCTCGTCGTGCTCGACGACGATGACCGAGTTGCCCAGGTCGCGCAGCCGCTTGAGGGTGGCGAGCAGCCGCGCGTTGTCGCGCTGGTGCAGGCCGATGGACGGCTCGTCGAGGATGTAGATGACGCCGGTCAGCTCCGAGCCCATCTGCGAGGCGAGGCGGATGCGCTGCGATTCGCCGCCGGAGAGCGACGGCCCGGGCCGGTCCAGCGTCAGGTAGCCGAGACCGACGTCGAGGAGGAAGCGCAGCCGGTTGCCGATCTCCTTGAGCAGCTCGACCGCCACCACCTTGTCGCTGCCCTGCAAAGGCAGCGTGCCGATGAAGTCCATGGCGTTGTCGATGGTCATCCCCGACACCTCGACGATGCTCTTGCCCCGCGTCTCGACGCCGGCCCGGTCGATGAGGTCGCCGACGCTGACGGCGCGGCTCTCGGGCCGCAGGCGCTCGCCCTTGCAGGCGCTGCAGGCCTTGTCGCTGAAGTAGCGCAGGTAGTGCTTGCGCATGCTCTCTGACGTCGTCTCCTTGAAGCGGCGCATGAGCATGGGGATGATGCCCTCGAACGAGGTCTTGTAGGTGCCCGTCCGTCCGCCTTCGCTCCAGCGGATGCTCATGGTCTCGTCGCCCGAGCCGTTGAGGAGCAGGTCCCGCACGTCGCGGGGCA
>JAYWAJ010000161.1:0-6251 GCA_043782525.1 Deltaproteobacteria bacterium
GTAGTCAGGGGTTGGAGAAGAGAGGAGGAGGGGGCGGTCGGGGGGAGAAACGGGATCAGTGCAGGGAGGTTTTGGTGGAGAAGTTGGAGTGGTGGAGAAGTTGGAGTGGTGGAGAAGTTGGAGTGGTGGAGAAGTTGGAGTGGTGGAGAAGTTGGAGTGGCGGAGAAGTTGGAGTGGTGGAGAAGTTGGAGTTGGTGGAGAAGTTGGAGTTGGTGGAGAAGTTGGAGCTGCTGGAGAGGTTGGAGTGGTGCAGAGGTTGGAGTCGGTGGGGACGTTGGCGTTGGTGGGGAGGTTGGAGTTGATGGAGAGGCTTGAACGAGTGGAGAGTTGACGTTGAGAAGGCGGTGAAGAGCGGTACAGCGTTAGGAGAGAGGAGGACAGCGAACGTCCGCGCGAGCACAATCAGGGTGACGTTCGCGCGGGCGATCGTCACGGCGGCAGGCTCGCTGGCGTTATTTGCGGAGGGCGACGAGGTGTTCGACCGTGAGTGAATCCGTCATCAACGTATCGGACCTGACGCGCCGCTTCGGTGCCAAGACGGCCCTGGCCTCGGTGAGCTTGTCCCTGCAACGCGGGGCCGTCTACGGCCTCGTCGGCGCAAACGGAGCGGGGAAGACGACGCTCATCAAGCACATCCTGGGCCTGCTCCGGGCCGAAAGCGGCACCGTGCGCGTCTTCGGCCTCGATCCCGTCGCCGATCCGGTCGGCGTCCTCTCGCGGATCGGCTATCTCTCCGAGGAACACGACCTCCCCGGCTGGATGCGCGTCGACGAGCTCCTGCGCTACTCGCGCGCGTTCTATCCGGCCTGGGACGCCGCGTACGCGGAGGAGCTGCGGCTGGCGTTCGCCCTGGACGCTTCGGCAAGAGTCAAGGACCTCTCCAAGGGGCAGAAGGCGAGGGCAGGACTGCTCGTCGCGCTGGCGTATCGGCCTGAATTGCTGGTGCTCGATGAACCGTCGTCCGGCCTCGACCCGATCGTTCGCCGCGACATCCTCGGCGCCGTCATGCGCACCATCGCCGGCGAGGGCCGCACGGTGCTCTTTTCCTCGCACTTGTTGGACGAAGTGGAGCAGGTCGCGGATCACGTCACGATGATCAGCCAGGGCAAGATTGCGCTGAGCACACCGCTGAGCGCCATCAAGGAATCGTATCGCACGCTCGACGAGGCGTTCGTCGCCCTCGTCGGGACGCGGCCTCCGGAGGCGTGAGGGATGCGGTCTCCCGCAGTCGCCATCGCCTGGGAATTCCGGCGACGATATCGCTGGGGCCTGACCGCGCTCGCGGCCTACCTCGTTGCCCTGGCGACGATCAGGCTCCTCATCCTCACTCCTGGGCCGCCGGTCGACATCGAACGCTCGATGAGCATGTGGTTCCTGGTGCTCGCGCCCCTGATGGCGGCGTTCATATTCTTCCTCGCGGTGTTCAGCTTCGGCCTCGATGGTGACTTCGCCGCGCGCCAATCGATCTATCCCGCCCGCCTGTTCACCCTGCCGGTGACCACCACCGCGCTGGCGGGCTGGCCCATGCTCTACGGCGCGGTGACCGTGGCGAGCCTGTGGCTGGCAACGGCGCTCCTGGCACTGTGGCCGTCGGGAATCCACGTGCCGTTGATCTGGCCGGCGCTGCTTGCCGCGGTATTTCTCGCCTGGATCCAGGCGGTGACGTGGATGCCGTACGGCTTCAGGGGACTGCGCGTGATCGTCCTCATGCTCTGGCTGATCGTGGCAGAGAGCATCGTCTTGCTCGCAATGCACTACAAGGTTGCCGAGGCCGTGATGGTAGCCTTCCTGCTGCCGCAGCTTCCCATCGCGTATCTCGCCGCCCGTTTCGCCGTTGCACGCGCTCGCCGCAGTGACGTGCCGGACTGGCTGGGAGCATTCGATCGCCTCGGCCAGGCCGCGAACCTGCCGGCTTTTGCTTCGCCCGCCCGCGCCCAATTCTGGTTCGAGTGGCGGCGGCACGGCTGGTCGCTGCCCACGCTGTTGGGAATCCTCCTGCCGTTCGAGCTGGCGTTGCTGTTCATCCCGGATGCTCCGCAAGCACTCGTCTTGTTGACACTGCTCGGCGCGCTGTTCACGCCGCCATTCATGGCCCTGTTCGCCGCGGCAACGGTCAGACAGCCGGGCCTGACGCCGTTCATTGCGACGCGGCCGGTGACCAGCGCCGCGCTCACCGCCGCCAAGCTGAACATGACGATCTGGAGCACGCTCGCCGCGTGGCTGTTGGTTCTCGTCGCCATTCCGCTTGCGCTCACGCTGTCGGGCACCTGGCCGGTGGTCGTCAAGGTAGAGCGTGGGGTGATCGACGTCTTCGGGACGCCCCGCGCGGCCGTCATGCTGCTGGTGGTGTTCGCGGGATTTCTGGCATCGACGTGGAAGCAGCTCGTGCAGACGCTCTACATCGGCCTGACCGGCCGCGAATGGGCCGTCAAGGCGAGCGTGGCTTTTGGCCTGGCGGTTTTGTGCCTGTTCGGGCCCATCACAAAATGGCTCCATGACAGCTCGGGCGCGCGGGCCGCGCTGTGGAACGGGTTGCCCTGGATTGCCGCGGTCCTGGTGTGCGTCAAGATGTCCGCCGCTGCCTGGGCCGGCACACGCCTTTATCGCAGCCGGCTGCTGAGCGACCGCGCGCTGGTGACCGGCGCCGCCTGCTGGGTGGCCGCCGTGCTCGCGCTCTACGGTCTATTGGTCTGGCTGGCTTCCGGGCCGCTCATCCCGCGGTACTTTCTCGTCCTCGTCGCGATACTGGCCATCCCGCTGGCGCGAGTCTCCGCGGCGCCGCTGGCCCTCGCGTGGAATCGGCATCGATGAGGGTCCTCGGCACAGTGCTGGTGCTCATCAGCCTGCCGGTGGTTCTGGCGTTGACGGAGGCCGTGTCGTTCTACGTCCTGAACCGGAGCAACGGCACGATCGTCTCCTCGGGCGTGGAACGGGAATATCTGCTCCATGTCCCGGCGAGCTATGATCGCACGAAGGCGACGCCGCTCGTCATCAGTATGCACGGCGCCGGGCTGTGGCCGGCCGCCCAGAAGGAAATCAGTCGATGGAACGAGGAAGCCGACCGCCAGGGGTTCATCGTCGTATACCCGGCAGGCGTGAAGGGCGCGGGCCCCAGGGTCTGGCACGTCGACGAGGGGCCCGGGCTCATGCGGGATATCAGGTTCATCTCAGAGCTGATCGACAAACTGGAGGCGGCCTACAACCTCGACCCGAGGAGGATCTACGCAAACGGGCTCTCCAACGGCGGAGGCATGGCCTTCGTGCTGTCCTGCACGATGTCCAACCGGATCGCGGCGGTCGGGATGGTGGGGGCTGCGCAACTGCTGCCGTTCAGCTGGTGCACGGACCGTCGCCCGGTGCCGATGATTGCGTTTCACGGTACGGCCGACAAGGCTGTTCCCTACAACGGCGGTAAGTCCTGGGTCGCCCCCGACGCGTTTCCAAACGTCCTGACCTGGACGAGGAATTGGGCTCGACGAAACCGGTGCGCGCCGGACCCGAGCGATTCCGCGGTGGCTGAGGATGTCACCCGTCGCGCATACACGAGCTGCGCTGACGATGCGGCGGTGGCGCTCTACACGGTCCAGGGCGGAGGCCACACCTGGCCCGGCGGCAAGCCGCTGCCGGAATGGTTCGTCGGACCCACCAGCCGCAGCATCAACGCCACGAGCCTGATGTGGGAGTTCTTTCGTGAGCATCCGCTTGCGAGTAAGTAAGCAGGGTTGCCCGCCCAGCGGTGTGACGCCGCAGTCGATTCCGGTTTACCGGTCCGATTTTCCACTCACATCCCGCTGAGTTTCAGACGCTGCCCGAGCAGCATCGGCAGGATGGTGGCCGGCCGGGACTCCTGTGGGGCAGAAGCGTCCCGGCCGTGAAGCTATCCCGCCGTCGTTCGTGGGCATCGCGTCAGCGCGGGTCTGTGCTGACCGGCGCATTTGACGGCCCGACCGATGGCCAACTCAAGGTGGCCGCATTGCCGCTGCCCAACTGGGCGGAGTCGGCGGTCAAGCTATCGCCGTTGATGGTGAGGGTCGCCCAGTCCATGTTGATCGGCATCGGGACCTGGATGCCACGGATGCTTCCGCTGCGGGGTCCGCCGCCCGAGCCGGTGGCCGTGTACACGCCAGTCCCCGAGACCACGAACGCGGCCAGCGCGGCCTGGCTGGAGTTGAAGAAGCCCTGGCAGAGCACGAACCCGGACGGTGCGGTGCCGGGCGCGAGCCAGGCCAGGCTCTGCCCGCCGCTCCATTGCTCCGCCACCGTGCCGTTCGCATTGTGGCGCACGCCGCTCGCCACCAGCGTGCCGCCCGAATCCTGCAGGGCGGTCACCGAGGTGGTCGCGGGCAACATCGAAGGCCCGGGCTGGATCCGGATGCCGCGCACGTCCGCGCGCAGCCGGCAGGAGACGGTGAGCACGTACTGGAGGGTCTCGGGGCCGTTGAAGGTGTAGGTGAACGGGATGGTCCATTCGGTGATCGGCACGATCTCGCTGGCGTGCGTACCGGCCGTGACCCGAAGATTGCCGGAGGGCGGCGTCGCCGGCAGCTCCACGCTGATGGAACCCGCGTCCCAGCCGGCCACGTTCAGCGGGCCGCCGCCGTAAGTGACCGAGCGCGCCGCCGGACCAGGATCTTCGCCGAACGAGCCTTCGATGGTGAAGCGCTCCAGGTTGGAGCCCGCCCCGGGGGCGGTGACGAGCACGCGCATCACGGTGGGGCGAAGCTCCTCGAAGAGACCGTTGGCCGCGCCGTTCGAGAACGAGAGCACCGCCTTCGAGGGGCCAGTGGCGAAGGCGCTCTTGTCGTGGTCGTAGCCTTGGGCCTGCATCCATTGCTCGACCGCCCGGGCCTCGAACGCCCGCTCCGTCGGGGTGGAGACGGGGGCTGCCGCGTTGGAGCCGGTGAGCCGGTCGAAGAATCGCTCGAACGCGAGCGCGCTCTGGTGACCCGAGGCGTCGTTCCAGGACGCGAAGTGCGCGACTCCCGCGGTGTGCCAGGCCGCCGCCGCCGCGATGCCCGTGCAGCTGTCGGTGGCGACGAGAGAGTTCTTGGCGAACTTGCCGGCGAGTTTCTCCGAGATGAACTTCTCGGTCACGCCGTAGCGGGGCTTCTGCTCGAGCCCTCCGTCGGAGGCGTCCACCATGACGGCGCCGAGGGTCAGCGAGCCGTCGTCGCGCAGCGCCTTGTACTTCGCGGCGATGACGTCGTCGGGCTGCGTATTGGTGAGGAAGGAGAACGCAACCGGCGGGCCGCCGTCGGGCTGCAGCGGCAGTCCGGCATCGGCCTTGAGCTCGCCGAGGCCGGAGTGGGTCTGCCAGAAGAGGACGCCGATGTTGGACATGGCGAGCAGATCGTCCACCGTGAGCCCACCCGTGCGCGGGGTGTAGCCGGCGTCGGTGAGCCAGGAGGAGATCTCGGAGGTCACGTCGGTCCACTTGCCTGGATCGAGCGAATATGCGGCGATGGCATCGACGCTCCCGGGCATGCCCGTCAGTGCCGTCGTGCCGGAGGTCGCGGCCGGGCCGACAGCGCCCGCCGCCCTGACGGGCGGGTCCCCTTTGTTGTCGAAGTGCATCAGCAAGGTGCCGTCGGTGAAGCGCGCCCAGACGTTGCCTGCCGACGACACGCCTGCCGCCTCGATCGCCGGCTGCTGGAGGTAGAAGGCCACCAAGGCCGCGTTGCGGGCAGCCACCGGCTGCTGCAGGTTGGCGCGGACCACCGGCTCGCTCGCGGCCAGCGTCGCCAGCCGCACGGACTCATCGATCATCCCCGCCGCCGGATTGCCGGCGTCGCCCGGGCCGCTCGCGCCTTGCGAGTGGCAGGCCGCGCACAGCAAGACTCCCGCGCAACCGAGCGCGCCGCGCACCTTGAACACGGCATTTCCCCCTGGCTACCCGCGCGCCCAGCGTACTCTCATTCGAGGCCGGGGAACACCGCGAGGTCGACCGAAAGCCGGTCTGCCCGCCCCGATTCCGTCACTCGGGGCGCCAGGCACGATGAGGCGATCTCCGCCCGGCGGGGGCGCAGCCTTTGCGTACCCGCCGCGGACCCGTGCACACAGTGCGCGAGGGCGCCCGGTCCCGCCCACTGGCCGCCGGTCCGGCATGCGCGCTGCACGTCCGCAAGGAATGATCGCACCCGAGCCTTACCGCATCCGCAGCGTCGAGCCGATTCGTCTCGCCCCGCGCTCCGAGCGCCTCGCCGCCCTCGAGCGCGCCGGCTACAACCTCTTCCGGCTCGCCTCCCGCGACG
>JAYWAJ010000162.1:0-16696 GCA_043782525.1 Deltaproteobacteria bacterium
CGCGCTGCAGAAGCTCGACCTCGCCCACGTCGAGCCCGACGACTTCCCGCTCAGCGAGGCGCGCGCGCTGCTCACCCGGCTGGAGAAGATCGACGACCAGCTCGCGCTCCTCGCCGACCAGCAGGCGGAGCTGCAGCAGCATCTCGCGGCCATCCGCGCCATCGCGCCGCAGGTGAAGGACGAGCCGCTCAAACCGCGCCCGAAGCTGAACCCGCGCGGGTGGGCCGAGGCGCTGGGCTTCGTCCAGGACGAAGAGGGGTCGACGCAGGGGCGGCTGCGCGAGGCGGCGCAGAAGTCCGAGTCGCTGCGGCGCGAGCGGCAGCCGCTGGCGGAGAAGGCGGTGCTCCTCGGCGGAGCGGTGCGCCGGTCGGGGTGGCGGGTGACCGCGACGCTGCAGGGCCAGGGCACGGCACACCTGACCTTGACCTATCTCGCGGCGCAGGCGCGCTGGGCGCCGGGCTACGATCTGCAGCTCCTGCCGGATCAGAAGACGGTGCGCGTCGCCTTCAGCGGCGCGGCCTCGCAGGAGACCGGCGAGGACTGGGAGCAGGCGGCGATGACCCTGAGCACCGCCATCCCCGCCACGGTGCGCGCGCTGCCCGAGCTCTTCACCTGGAAGATCGGCGAGCAGGAGCGCTTCATCCCCACACCCTACCGGGCCGACCGGCCGCCGCCGCCCCCGCCGCCGCCGCCGCCGCCGGTGCCGCGCTCGCCGCTGGAGCTGCCGGAGAATCCCTCCGACGCGCTTCGCCAGCAGCTGCTCTCCCGCGCGCAGCAGGCGCAGCCCACCGCCGCGGCCGCGCCGGAGCCCGAGTCCGACGACGCGGCCGGCGTCGCCGCGAATCTCCCGCAGGTCGCGCCGGGCGCCCCGCCGGCCTCTGCTCCCAGGATGGAAAAGAAGTCGATGCCCGGCCTGGCTCCGCCTTCTCCCCAGCGCCGCCGCAGCGGGCCGGTGGCCGTCGCCAGCGCCGCCGCCCCGCGAGCGGTCACCTCCGGCGAGGAGGTGGGCCTCGCGCCGCCGCCCTCGTGGCAACCGACCCCGCTGCCGCCCGACTCCCCGGCCGCGCTGGCCGGCGGTTTCGATCTCGAGTTCTCCTCGCTGCGCCCCGAGACGGTCAAGAGCGGGCAGGGCGCGCGCCGCGTGCTGCTCTTCACCGAGACCTGGCCGGTGACCACCGAGCGGCTGCTCTTCCCGGCGCTCTCGCCCGACGTCTACCTGGTGGCGCAGCTGAAGAATCCTTCGCGGCGCACGCTGCCGCGCGGCCAGGCGTCGCTGAGCGTGGGCGCCGACCGGTCGGGAACCGCGACCTTGCCGCTGGTGGCGCCCGGCCAGGAGGTGACGCTGCCGCTCGGCCTCGACCCTGGGTTCCGCTCCTTCCGCAACATCGCCCAGGTGAAGCGCGAGACCGGGCTCTTCACCAAGGACGACGTCACCCGCTACGCCGTCACCATCGAGGTGGCCAACCCGTATCCGGTGCCGCTGCCGCTGCGGGTCGTCGATCAGCTGCCGCTGCAGGGCGACAAGAACCTAGAGGTGGAGCTGATCGAGGCGGAGGGCGCCCAGCGCGAGGAAGGCACCGGCAAGCTGACCTGGCGCCTGACCGCGCCGGCGGCGGGCAAGGTCAAGATCGGCTTCGTCTACCAGCTCAAGCGCCCCCGGGGCTACCAGGTGCACCAATGATCGCGCTCATCGGCTTGTTGCTCTCGTCGCAGGTGGCCCGCGTCGTCGCCTATCCCGACCGCGCGCAGGTGACCCGCACGCAGGAGGTGCAGTGCGGCGGCCAGGCGGCCCAGGTCGAGTTCGCCGCGCTGCCACCGTCCCTGGATCCGGGCTCGCTGCGCGCCTTCACCAGCGAGGGCGGCGTCGAGTCGGTGGACCTGATCGAGGAGCCGCGGGCCACCGCCTTCAGCGCCGAGGTGAACGATCTCGAGACCCGGCTGCGGCAGATCGGCGGGCAGCTGCAGGCGCTGCGCGACGCGCGGGAGAAGGCGCAGGGCCTCGACCGGCTGGCGGGCAACCTCGAGGCGGTGACGGCCCACTTGATTTCGGGAGAGATGCAGCAGCAGCCGGAGGTGAAGTCGTGGCGGGCGGCGCTCGACCAGACCCTGAGGGCGCGGATGGAGGCGGCCCGGCAGCGGGCGGAGGCGGGTGTGCGCGAGCGGGAGCTGCGGCGGCAGGCCGGCGAGGCGCAGCGCAAGCTCTCCCGGCTGGGGGCGGCCCGCGCCCGCAGCGAGCGGCGCGCCGAGGTGCGCGTCTCCTGTCCGGCGGGCAGGACCGCCCGCGTCGAGCTGAGCTACCTGGTGGGCGGCGCTTCCTGGCAGCCGGCTTACGAGGCGCGCGCGGGGGACGGCAGCGTCCTGCTCTCGCTCTTCGCCACCGTCCGCCAGTCCACCGGCGAGAGCTGGGACGGCGCCTCGCTCGCCCTCTCGACGGCGCTGCCCGCGCAGGAGGCGACGCCGCCGGAGATCGCGCCGCTCCGGGTCTACGCCAGGGAGCGCGAGCCGCCCAAGAAGGTCCTCGTCCGCCGCGACGAACGCCAGCGCCACGCCGAAGAGGGCAGCGCCGACCGGACCGCCAGCGGCGGCATGCCGGCGGAGGAGCAGGGCCTCTCGGTGCGCCTCCTGGTGCCGGGGCGGGCCGAGGTGAGCGGCGACGGAACGCCCGCGCGCCTCTTCGTCGCCTCGACCTCGCTGCCGGCGGCCTTCGCCTGGAAGACGGCGCCGCAAAAGGTTCCCTTCGTCTTCCGGGTCGCCGACCTGGTCAACAGCGCGCCCTTTCCGCTGCTGGCCGGCGAGGTGGATCTCTTCCGGGGCGGCGGCTACCTGGGGCGCATCCCGCTCGAGCGGGTGGCGGAAGGCGCGCGCTTCCACCTCAGCTTCGGGCTCGAGGAGGGGGTCAAGGTCAAGCGGGTGGTGCTCGAGGAGATCGTGCGCGACGAAGGCCTCTTCAAGAGCTCCCGGCGCTTCCGCTACGCCTACCGCTTCGAGGTGGAGAACCACCTGCCGCGGCAGGAGCAGATCGAGCTGCAGGAGCAGGTGCCCGTCTCCGAGCTGAGCGACGTCGAGGTCGGCCTCGAGGAGAAGACCACGCCGGGCTACACCCGCAAGGCCGAGGACGGGATCATCACCTGGAAGCTGACGCTGGCGGCGGGCGAGAAGCGGGCGCTGGAGCTCGCCTTCCACGTCGACGTGCCACAGGATTACGCCACCGGCTTCTGAACCAGCTCGCCGCGGTCTTCGACGACGCGGTTGCGGCCTTCCTGCTTGGCTTCGTAGAGCGCGGCGTCGGCGCGCTTGAAGAGCTCGCCCGGATCGGCGGTGGCCTCGTCCATGCCGGCGACGCCGACGCTGATGGTGACCTCCACCGGGCCGGCGTCGGTGGCGATGGGCGAATCGGCGATGCGCTGGCGGATGCGCTCGGCGAGCATCACCGTGGCCGCGTGCCGGCCGGTGCCGGGCAGGACGATGGCAAACTCCTCCCCGCCGTAGCGCCCGAGCACGTCGATGGAGCGGAGCGCCGCGCGGCAGCGGTCGGCCAGCGCGCGCAGCACCTGGTCGCCGACGGCGTGGCCGTAGCGGTCGTTGATGCTCTTGAAGTGATCGACGTCCAGCATCACCGCCGAGAGCGGCTGCCCGAAACGCCGCGCCGACTCGAAGGCCATGCGCGCCAGGTCCATGAAGTGGCGCCGGTTGTAGGTGCCGGTCAGGCCGTCGAGCGTGGCCAGCTTCTGCACCTGCTCGAAGAGGCGCGCGTTCTCGACGGCCATGGCCGCCGGCTGCGTCAGCGAGAAGGCCAGCCGCGCCTCCGACTCGGAGTAGGGCTTCATGCTCTCGATGCAGACCACGCCGATGACCTGCCCGCGCTGGATGAGCGGGAGCGCCAGCATCTGCCGGCCTTCGCTCAGGGCCGGCTGCAGGTGGCGCATGGCCTTGTCGACGTGCGCCGAGCTGGGGATGATCCGCCGCGCCTCGTCCATGCCGCGCGGCCCGCGGCTGACGATCACCTCCATGCCCTCGCGGCCCCGGATGAGGACGGCCGCCTCGTCGAAGCGCACGGCCCGGCCGACGCTGTCGAGGAGCCGCTCCAGCACTTCGCCCAGCTCCAGCGTCTCGGAGAGGCTCAGGGTCAGCTTGAGGCCCTCGCGCTCGCGCAGGCCGCGGACCATGGTGTTGAAGGCCTCGGCCAGCTCTCCCAGCTCGTCGCGGCGGTGGGTCTCGACGTGCGTCTCCAGCGCGCCGCCCGTCACCGCCAGCGCCGCCTCGCGCAGCCTGCCGATGGGCGCGGTCACCGTGCGCACCGCGGTGAAGCCGAGCAGCACCGCCACCAGGAGGCCCAGGGCCAGCCACATCAGCGACTGGCGCTGGAGGTGCCGCAGCGGCCGCAGCGCCTCGTCGGCCGGCTCCTGCACCACCGCCTTCCAGCCCAGCAGCGGCACGGTGGCGTTGGCGCCCAGCAGGTCCTCGCTGGCGACGCCCGTCACCAGCGGGTGGTCCTTCATGCTCGCCTGCCGGAAGACGAGGTCTTTCTGCGAGTGGAGGATGACCTTGCTCTCGCCGTCGATGAGGAAGGCCGCGCCGCTCTCGCCGGGGCGGAAGCGCTCGAAGCTCTCGGCGAGGCCGCGCAGCGAGATCTCGACCGCGAGGACCCACTTGGCCTTGCGCGGCGCGACCACCGTCACCGCCAGCACCAGGCGCGGGATGGGCCGCCCCTGCGCGTCGGGCAGCACGTACACCGGCCCGATGGCCAGCCCCGCCTGCAGCGCCCCGGCCAGCGGCACCTTGTTGGCGTAGGCGGTGAGGCCGACGTCGTCGACCGGCTCGTGCTCGGTGGCGAGCTCTCCCTGCAGCCGGCTGAAGTGGATGGTGGCGCCCACCTGGTCGGACTTGGCGTCGAAGAGGCCGACCACGTCGGCGCCGCGCGTCTCCTTGTAGATGAGCAAAAGCGCCTGCTGCCGCGCTTCCGGATCGAGGTCGCCGAGGCTGACCGTCGAGGCGGCGAGGGTGAGCGCGTCGAGCTTTTCCACCAGGGTGCGGTGGACTTCGGCCGCCAGCGCGCGGGCGTCCTGCGCATAGATCTGATCGAGCTGGTTGCGCAGCGCTTCGCGGCCCTGCGGCACCGTATAGGCGGTGGCCAGCACCAGCGGAAAGGCGGTGGTGGCGGCGAGCAGCAGCGCGAGCTTGACGGGCAGTCGCAAAGGAGTTCTCCCAAGCCCAGCGTAACATGAGGCCTCAGGCCTCAGGCCTCAGGCTTCAGGCCTGAGGCCGCTCTTTGCAGCCGCTGGACCTCGCGAATGAGAAGCTGTTCGCTGCGGACCGCGCCCCGCTTGAGCCCCCTGAGGCCTGAGGTCTGAGGCCTGAGGCCTGCTAATCAGCGCGCCGACAATTTCTCCGCCGCCAGGGCCAGCGCCTCGTCGAGGCGCGCTGGCTCGCCGGCGCCCTGCGCGAAGTCGGGGCTGCCGCCGCCCTTGCCGGCCATCAGCGCCAGCGCCTCTTTCAGCAGCGCGCCCATGGCCGGGCCGGCGCCCTTGGGACGGGCGAAGCAGAGGTGGCCGCGGCCGTCTTCCGTCGAGGCGATCAGGGCCGTGCCGCCCTCCGCCGAGATCGCCTGCGCCACCAGGCGGGCAAAGGCGGCGCCGCGATCGAGACGGACCACCACCGGCGCGGCGCCGGACTTCGCGCGCAGCCGCGCGGCCTCGACTTTGGCCAACTCCCCCTGCAGCGCCTCCAGCGACTTGCGCCGCGCCTGCGATTCGGCGGCGATGCGCGCCACCGACGGCGCCAGGTCGGCGGGCGCGCACTTGAGCACCTCGGCCGCGGCGGCCAGGCCGTCGTTCAGCTCGTGCAGCAGCTGGACGGCGCGGTTGCCGCCGGCGAACTCGATGCGGGCCTTTCCCTCCCCCCAGCGCTGCGCGCGCAGGAGGACGACGCAGCCGACCTCGCCGGTGCGCGCCGGATGCGTTCCGCCGCAGGGCGAGGCGTCCACGCCTTCGACCAGCACCACCCGGTCTCCCTTGACTGGCTCCTTGCGCAACGGCAGGCGGGCGCGCTCCTCGCCGCTGAAGTCGCGGGCGACGACGGGCAGGTTGCGCCAGATGCTCTGGTTGGTGTCGCGCTCGGCCTTTTGCAGGTCCAGCTTTCCGATGGCCACGTCCAGGTCGATGGTGCAGGTGCGCTCGCCGAGGTGGAAGGAGACGGTCGGCGCGCCCGCCTTGTCGAAGGCCGCGGAGAGCAGGTGCTGCCCGTGGTGCTGCTGCATGTGATCGAAGCGGCGGTCCCAGTCGAGCTGCGCCTCCACCTCGCCGGCGACGGGCTGGTCGAGGAGGTGCAGCACCACGCCCTCCTGCTCCTGGGTGTCGAGCACCCGCGCGCCCCCCAGCGTCCCGCGGTCGCCGGGCTGGCCGCCGCCTTCGGGATAGAACGCCGTCCGGTCGAGCACGGCGGCGGGCTGGCCCTTGAAGTCGCGCATCTCCAGGACGCGGGCGTGGAAGGATTTCAGATATGGATCCGTCAGGTAGAGTCGCTCGGTCATGAGGGGCGGACACTAGCGCATCCGGGGCTTGCGCAGAGTCTCGAGGACAGCAGCATTTAAATCTCACCGCGGAGGCGCGGAGGGTGGGGTGGGGGACCGAGGCGGGCGCGATCTCGGAGTGCGGGGCGGGTGTAGGCGAACCCCCAAAAAAAACTCCGCGTTCTTCGCGCCTCCGCGGTGCGCTTTAAAGCCGTCCCAGGCGCCGCGCATGTCCGAGGCGGACGAGAGATCGCCTCGCGGTGGGCTGCCCGATGGGGTCGGGACAGATGCGACGCAGCTTGCAGGCGCCGCACTCGTCGCCGCTCCAGATGGCCTCGAACATCGCCTTCACCCGGTCGACGGTCTCGAAGTCTTCGGTGCAGAAGCCCAGCTCGAAGTTGCGCCGCCCGTCGGCCTTGGCGCCCAGCCCCGCGCCGGTGAGGTTGGCGCTGCCCAGGTAGACCCAGGCGCCGTCGACCAGCACCGCCTTGAAATGCACCCGCGGGCAGATCTTGAGCGCGAGCCCGCCGCGCACCAGCGACCGCCGCTTGTCGAAGCTGCGCCGGAACGGCCGCGAGGGCAGCTCGGCGTGGAGCAGCCGCAGCTCGACGCCGCGGGCCGCCAGCTCGCTGAAGAGCGCGGTCACCGAGGCGTACTTGCCGCCGCGCTCGATCTGCATGTCCTTGACGTTGGCGGTGGCGATGCACACCGACTCGCGCGCGTGGGCGAGCTTGTCGAGGATCACCTCGCGGTAGAGCGCGCTCCCGGCCAGCAGCTCCGTCTCGATGGCGCGCATGAGAAGGGCATCGCACGCCGGCGCGGCGCCGCAAGTTATTGGGAGCAGGTCCCGTTGGAGAGAATCCCGTACTTGGGCGCGCCGACGTTGCCGGTGTTGCGCGCGTCGAGCCGGTACGAGGGCCAGGCGGTGTCGGCGAGGCCGCGGTCGTCGGTGATGAGGGCGTAGACCAGCGACTGCCCGGCGGCGAGCCCGTTGGTGGCGGCGAAGAGGCGGCCCGAGCAGTCCATCGTCGCCGCGCGGTAGGTGGTGCCGTTGGGGGCAGCCTCCCAGGATAGTTTTCCAGTCGCGTCATAGGCGAAGAGAAACGCCGGAATGCGGGGGAAATAGAAGTGCTCGTGAGGTGCCACTCCGTCCCAGGCGATCAAGGGCGCTCCCCCCGCCCCCCCCAGGTTGAAGAGCGTGCTGTTGACTCCGGTGCCGGCCGGATTCGGGTCGAAGGCGTTCACCGGGCCGCTCGCGAGCGCCACGATGATCGAGTGGTCGAGCGCGACCGCCCCGGCTCCAGTCGGCGTCACCGAGACGCTCCAATTGAAGCCCAGGGAGGTGTCGCGGCTGTTGAACCCGCTCGTGATCGAGCGCCAGGCGAAGAGACTGTTGCCGTCGGTGATCACTTCCCGGTAGACGGCGGTGCCGCCCCCTACTGTTGCGGCACCGAGTGCGCCGAGCGCGCTGATCGGATGCATCTCCAGCTTGGTGGCGTTGCCGAAATACGCCGCTCCGCCCAGCAGCAGCGGGGCGGACGAGCTGTTCGAGTTTGCCACGTTGGGCGCCGTGGTGTTGAGGAGCACGCCGGATGCGATCGAATACATCTTCGAGGTCGCGAGCGCGCCGGGCACGATCACTTGGTCGGTCACCGGGTCAGCGGTCGGCGACGCCACTGCAGGGCCGACGTTGAGCGTGTCACCAGTATAATAGTGCCAGGCCTCGACGCCGTCCGGATTGATGGCGAAGATTCCGCCGTCTTGCGCCGCCACGTAGATGCGCGCGTTGCCTGCGTCGCCTGCGCCGATGGCCGGCGTGCCGTCGACTGCGCCCAGTCCGGTCGCGCTGACGCCACCCCCGAAGGACCAATGCACGCCGCCGTCGTCGGGTCGCAGAGCGACCACCGTATCGGTGCCGCCGTCGAGGGTGACGATCAAATCGCCGTCGGGATGCACGCCGAGGCCGCTCACCGAGTTGGGCAGGTACATCTGCCAGAGCAGCCGGGTGGTCTGCGCGGCGACCGTGGTGCTGCCCGCATTTCCCGCGTCGGCGCCGCCAGCCGCGTGCGCCGAGTCCACGGCGTCGACGACCACTTGCAGCGGCCCCGAGGGCGCCATGATGTCGGGGCCCATCGGGTGCATGGCGCCGCGCGAGTTGAAGGCGCCGTTGCCGGCGGCGTTGAGCGCCACCTGCACGTCGAAGGTGCAGGGCGAGAGGCCGGCGGTGCAGCCCAGCGAGATGGGGGTGCCGCGGGTGACTGCGCCGGCGACGTCGGTGCCGTCGATGTGAACGCTGGCCGCGCCCACGCCGCTCACGTCGGTGAGCGTGCCCTTCACGTGCACGGTGTCGTTGTAGATGAACTGGGTTCCGTCCCAGCCGGTGCCGGCGACCGCGGCGGGATAGGTGACGCCGCCGGTTCCGGGATCGGTGCCCCTGAAGATGCGCACGCTCGCGTCGGGCGGTGCATCGTCGACGAGGCGGGAGCCGCCCGCGTCGGTGGTGTTGCTCAAGTTGTCGGTGGCCGAGACCTGGAAGTTGTAGGCGCCTTCCACGCCGGCCGGTGCTCCGCGCGGGTCGAGCTGGAAGACGAAGAGCCCGCCGTCGCGGCTCGACGGTGGCAGCGTTCCGTTGAGGAAGACGCCACCGTCGGGAACGCCGCTCGGATCGGTGATCAGCGCCGAGACCGGAATGGGGATCGCCGTCCGGGCATACGGGGCCGGGTCGGTGAAGACGGCGATGGTGGGTCCGTAGTCGAAGTAGACGGTCTGGGCGCTGCTGGCCTGGTGCTCGAGCTTGCTCGGGCCGGACAAGGCGGCGGCGAGCGTGTCGTCGGCCTGGATCGTGAAGCTGGTCGCGACCGTGCCATCCTGCGGCGGCGCCGGGTCCGGGAGCGTGAACGTCCAGGTGGTGCTGATCAGCCTGGCGCCCGGGTGCAGGCAGGCGCCGGTCTCGCCGGCGAGGCGCAGGCAGGCGGCGCCCACTCCGGAGAAGTCGGTGAGGGTGGCCCGCACCATCACCGAGCCGCCCGCGGGGCCGCCGAGGAGCAGGTGACCGGACGGTCCGGCGACGGCGGCCGGCGTGTAGTTGACGGCGCTGATCGCCGGCGCGTCGCGGTCCGCCTGGATCACCTCCCGCGGATCTCCCGACACCGAGGCCTGCTGCCCGGCCTTGTCGGCGGCGACGATCTGGTAATGCACCGCGGCCGAGGCGCCGGCCGCGACGATGGTGTCGTCGATGAGCACGGAGAAGGTGTACGCGCCGGCAGTGCTGCCGGGAACGCCGGGGATGGCGGCGTGGCCGGCGATGAGCAGCGCCACCGTCGAGTCCTGCACGCCGGAGGTGGCGTCGGTGATCTGCGCCGCGACGGTGGCGGTCTGGCCGGCGCCGTAGAAGGCGAGGGTGCCGTCGGTCTGCAGCGTGATGACGGGCGCCGTTTGGTCGACGGTGACGGCCACGGCCGCGCTGGTGGCGGTGCCGGCGGCGGCAGTGAGAGTGGCGGTGAGCGAGGCGGGGCCGTCGGCGACGGAGGCGAGCGGGAGCGAAGCCGAGAAGCTGGACGGGTTGCTCGACGACGCGGTGCCCGCCGCGGTGGCGACGACGGTGGCGCCGCGGGAGAGGTCGAAGCGGACCGACGTCACCCCGCCGGGAGCGCTGGCCGTGGCGCTGGCCTGCAGCGTGCCGCTGGCGGTGGCGCCGTCGGCGGGGCTGGTGATGGTGACCTGCGGCGTGCCCGCGGCGTCGCACTTGAGCGTGGCTGCGTTGCAGAGGTGGGCGGTGTCGCAGGCCGGCAGGCAGGCCCCCTGCTTGGCCACGCAGACGGCGGCGGCGGTGTCGCAGACCGAGCCCTGCGGACACTGCGCGTCGGAGGCGCAGGCGCCCAGGTTGGAGGTGCGGCAGGCCGCGAGCGCCGCGAGGAGGCAGAAGGAGGGGATTGCGCGCATGATCAGAAGGCCCAGGTGAGGAGGGCGCCGGCGGCGAGCAGCACGCCCGAGGCGACGAAGAGCGCGTTGGCGCTGCGGGCGGCGGAGTTGCCCGAGTCGCGGGTGGCGAGATCGCCTTGGCGGTAGGCGCCGCCGTTGGCGCGGAAGGAGGACTCCGCCTGGTTCAAGTCGGAGTGGCTCTTGACGCCGAAGGCCGTTCCGACGACGGCCACCGCCACGCCGACTCCCAGGGTCGCGATTCCGGCCGGACGGGTCCAGCGGGCCGGCGGCGTCCCGGGTGCGGAGGTCGCGGCGACCGCCTCCCGCGGGAGCGGCCGCGCTGCGGGCGGCGGCAAGGTTTCTCCTGCGGCGAGCAGCCGGGGCTCGCCGTCGACCACGCGGGCGGAGAGGGCCGGCGCGCCTTCGCGCGTGACCGGCAGGGCCCGCTGCGCAAGGCCCGCTCCGGCGCGTGCGGTGAGCTGGTGTACGCCGACCGTCACCGTGCGCTTCTCGCCGCGCGAGAGCGGCTTTCCGTCCAGCTCGAGCCGCACGCCGCCCACGGCCTCGACCGCGACCTCGGCGCTGCAGCCCGCCGGCACGAGGAGCTTGCACGCCAGCGCCTCGGCCCACGCCGCCGCCTGCTGCGGCTCGTTGGCCACCGCCGCCTGCGCGGCTTCCGCGAGCGTCTTCTTGCCCACGACGTCGAGGAGGCGGACCCGCAGCCCGCCGCCGGCGTACGTCGCCACCAGCAGCTGGTCGATGGCCTGCACCGCCGCCTGCGCGGAGAGGCAGGCGTCGTCGGCGCAGGGCTTCGCGGGCCGCGCCAGCACCGGGCCGAGGCGCATGAGGGGCGCGGCCTTGACCACGCCGCGCAGGCCTTCCTCGACGCGGGCGGCGGAGAGGGCGTCGAGCCCGTCGTTCTGCAAGAGAACGCCGACGCTGCTGACCAGGATGGGCGGAGCCGAGGGCGCGTCGACGAGGGGCGGCAGCGGGAGGGCGGCGGCGGAGCCCGGTTGGGCGACGGCGGGCGGCGGCCTGGCGGATTCGGGCAGCGGCAGGGCCGGCGGCGCGCTGGGCGGCGCCGCCACGAACGGCGCGCCGGGCTGCACCTCCAGCTGCTGCGGCGCGGCCTTCCTGGGCCGGGTCTTCTTCGCCTGCGCGTCGGGCGCCGGCTTCTTCTTGCCGGGCTTGGTGTCCTTCCTCAGCCACGGTGCCTTCGGCGGCACCAGCGGCGCCAGCTCGAGCGCGGGCGGGTCCTCCGCCCGGGCCGGAGCGGCGAACGCCAGCGCCAGGGCGGGCACGAGGGCGCAGCAGGTTTGCTTGATCACGGACGCTCCTGAAAGGGGCAGGTATCGTACCGCGAACCCAGGGGTGCCGTCGCGCGCGCCGGGTGGCTTTTTTGCGCGGTTGAGGCTACACGGCGGGCGCCATGCCGGTGAGCGCCTTCCAGCCCGAGCTTCTCTTCAGCGGTGGCCGCGTCCACCGGGGCGCGGCGTTGGTGGTGCGCGACGGGCGGGTCGAGTCGGTGGGCACCGCTCCCGAAGGCGCCGAGCCCGTTCCGCTGCGGCGCCGCGCCATCCTGCCCGGGATGGTGGCCGCGCACAGCCATGCCTTCCAGCGCGCCATCCGCGGGCGCACCGAGCATCGCCAGCACCAGCGAGACGATTTCTGGACCTGGCGCGAGGCGATGTACGCGGCGGCCGAGCGGCTCACCCCGGACGAGCTCTACGCCGTCTCGAAGTTCTGCTTCCTCGAGATGGCCCGCGCCGGCATCACCGCCGTCGGCGAGTTCCACTACCTGCACCGCGATCCGGCCGGGCGCGCCTACGCCGATCCCAACGAGTTGGACCTGGCGGTGGCGCGGGCGGCGCAGGAAGCCGGGCTGCGCGTCGTGCTCCTGCGGGTGGCCTATGCGCGCAGCGGCTTCGGCCTCGCCGAAAATCCCCGGCAGCGGCGCTTCATCGAGGGCTCCGCGGACGAGTACCTCAAGAACCTCGACGCGCTCTCGAAGCAGGTGCCGGTGGGCGCCGCGCCGCACAGCGTGCGTGCCTGCCCGGCGGAGTGGATCCGCCCCATCTCCGACGAAGCGCGGCGGCGCAACTGGGTCCTCCACCTGCACGTCTCCGAGCAGCCGGGCGAGGTGGCGCAGTGCCAGGCGGAGCACGGCACCACGCCGGCGCTCTTGCTCGAGCAGCTGGGCGCGTTGCGCGAGACCACCACCGCCGTCCACGGGGTCCACCTCACCGACGCGGACATCGCCGCGCTGGCCCGCGCCCGCGCTACCGTCTGCGCCTGCCCGACCACGGAGCGCAATCTCGGGGACGGCGTGGTGCGTGCCGACAAGCTGCTCGCTGCCGGCGTCCGGCTCTGCGTCGGCAGCGACTCCGAAGTCCAGTTGAACCCGCTCGAAGACGTGCGGCAGCTCGAATACCACCTGCGCCTCGTCGAGCTGCAGCGGGCCATCCTCGACACGGAGCAGGCCGGGCCGGGCGGGCTGGGCGCGAAGCTGTACGGCATCGCCTCCGAGGGCGGGATGCGCTCGCTCGGCCTGCCCGGCGGCGCGCTCCTGCCCGGCGAGCCGGCCGACTTCGTGGTCGTCGATCTCGACGATCCCTCCATCGCCGGCGCCGGCGCAGACGACCTGATGGCCCAGGTGGTCTTCTCGATGGAGCGGACGGCCCTTTTGGAGACCCGCGTCGCCGGGGAGCCGCTGCGGCTCGACTTCGACGCCGCCCGGCCGGCGTTCCTCGCGGCGATGCGGAGGCTGTGGACATGATCGACGCGGCGCAGATCCTGCGCGAATTGATCGCCATCGATTCGACCAGCGCGCGCGGCAACGGGCCGGTGCTCGACGTGCTCGAGCGGCAGGCGCGGGCGCTTGGTTTCTCGGCGCGGCGCCTGGAGTGGACCGACGCCGCGGGCGTTCGCAAGGCGAACCTCGTCTGCAGCCGCGGCGGTGAGCAGGGCGGACTTGCGCTGGTGGGGCACACCGACTGCGTTCCCTTCGACGCCGCCTGGGAAGGCGCGCTGCGACCTCATGAAGAGGGCGGCAAGATCTTCGGCCGCGGCGCCGCCGACACCAAGTGCTTCCTCGCGGCCTCTCTCGCCGCCGCCTCGCGCACGACCGGCGGCCCGCTGCAGCTCGTCTTCACCGCCGACGAGGAGGTCGGCTGCCTCGGCGCCCGCAAGCTGGTGGAGGAGGGCGCGGTCAGGCCCCGCCGCGCCATCGTCGGCGAGCCGACGCGGATGATCCCGGTGCTCGGCCACAAGGGCTACTGCCTGGCCGAGATCCGCATCCACGGCGTCGAGGGGCACAGCGCCTATCCGGAGACGGGCGCCTCGGCGACGCTGGCGGCCGGGCGCGTCCTGCGCGAGTTGGAGCGCATCGGCGCGGAGCTGCGGGCCGAGCAGGATCCGCAGTTCGCGCCGCCCTTCACGACCTTGAACGTCGGGCTGATCGCGGGCGGCAAGGCGAAGAACGTCATCGCCGGCCTCTGCACGCTGACGCTGGAGTGGCGCCCGCTGCCGTCGCAGGACCTGCGCCGCGCGCTCGTCCTGGTGGAGGAGGCCTGCGCGCGGCTCTCCACCGGCGGCATTCGCATCGAGGTCGAAGCCCAGCGGCTCGACGCGGGGGTGGCGGTGCCCCGCGACTCGCAGATGGTGCGGTTCCTGGAGGTCGCCTCGGGCCACGCCGCCGAGACCATCCCTTTCGGCACCGAGCTTCCCTACCTGGTCGCGCTGGGCGCGGAGGCCTGCGTCTTCGGGCCCGGCGACATCCGCGTCGCCCACCGCACCGGCGAGTTCGTGCCGGTGGCCGAGCTGCAGAAAGCGGTGGACATCCTGGCCGCCGCGATCGATCGGTTCGCAGTTCTCTAGAGGAGAAAAAAGATGATCAAGGTCGGAGAGAAGCTGCCGGACGGCGCCCTGAAAGAGTTCGTCGAGACCGAGCAGCCCGGCTGCGCGGTCGGCCCCAACGAGTTCCAGGTGGGGCAGCTCGCCAAGGGGAAGAAGCTGGTCATCTTCGGCCTGCCTGGCGCCTTCACTCCCACCTGCTCGGCCAGGCACGTGCCCAGCTACCTCGAGCACTTCACCGCGCTCAAGGGCAAGGGCGTGGACGAGATCTGGTGCATCTCGGTCAACGATGCCTTCGTGATGGGCGCCTGGGGCCGCGCCGAAAAGGCCACCGGCAAGATCCGCATGATGGCCGACGGCGCGGGCGTCTTCACCAAGGCGCTGGGCATGGACCGCGAGATCCCCGGCATGGGCCTGCGCTCGCAGCGCTACTCGATGCTGGTCGAGGACGGGGTGGTCAAGGCGGTCCACCTCGAGCAGGGCCCGAAGTTCGAGGTCAGCGACGCCGGGACCATGCTGAAGGCGCTCGGCTAGCCCGACGGCCGGGCGTCTCCGAGCCCTGGCCGCTGGACAGGAGCCGTTGCCGAATACGGCAACGTGCCCCTAGAGGTTGGAGTGGTCGGGGTCGCCGCCGCACAGGCGGGCGATCTCGGCGGCGAGGCGCTGCAGTGGAACGGCGGCGATGAGCGGCCGCAGCGGCTCCGGGCAAGGGACGAGGCGCGGCTCGACCACGGCGACGCCGCGCTTCTCGCAGTAGGCGCGCAGCGCGTCCGTCCTTCCGCCGTCGTCGGTCGCGGGCGGAATGAGGATCGCGCCCAGGCCAGCCCGCAGCGCGGCGTGCGGGCCGTGCAGCGCCTGCTCCACCGCGAAGCCCTCCGCCCACTTGAAGGTTGCTTCCTTGAGCTTGAGCGCGGCCTCGGCGGCGGAGATGGCGTCGAGGCCGAAGCCGGTGACCAGCAGCGGATCGCAGCCCGCGAGCCGCCGCGCTTCCTCGAGCGGAGCGGGCTGCAGGAGCGCCTCGCGCAGGAGGCGGGGAGCCGCCGCCAGATCGACGCCCAGCATCCGGCCCAGCACGGCGAGCGCGGTCAGATACGAGACGGTGTGGGTAGTGGCGCGCTCGGCGGGGCAGGTGCGCAGCACCGTGTCCGCGTCGGGCTGCGGGGCGCCTTCGCCGACGACCGCGAAGGTCTGCGCTCCTGCCGCGCGCGCCTTGGCCAGCACCGCCGCGGCAAAGGGCCCGGTGCCGCCGTGCGAGACGACGACCACCTGCGCGCCGCGCGGAATCGGCAGGCGCAGCGCAAGCTCGTGGGCGTCGATGGCCTGCGCCGGAAAGCCGGCCCACGCCGCCGCCACCCGGGCCGCGTGCAGCGAAGTTCCCAGCCCGGCAAAGAGGAGCGGACGCGAGAGGTCGAGACGCGGCGCGTCCCGGTCGAGCGCGGCCTGCACCGCGTCGGGCTGCGCTTCGATCTGCGCGTCGTAGAGGAAGCTCACGGTAGGGAAGCCAGCGAGGGATGGTCCTCGAGAGGAACGATCTCCCTCGACGAAAGCCGCAAGAAGCGCGTCAGGAGCGCGACGGCCACGGCGGTGAGGCCGGCGCACAGTCCCCACCAGAGGCCGATGACGCCCATGCCGAGCCAGAGCCCGAGCGCGATGGCGACGGGCAGCCCGATGGCGTAGTGCCCGACGACGTTGGCGAGAAAGGCGAAGCGGGTGTCGCCCGCGCCGCGCAGCACCCCGGCGCCCACGCCCTGGATGCCGTCGGAGAGCTGGAAGAAGGCGCAGACGGCGAGGAGCGGCACCGCCGCGGCGATGACCTCCTGCTGGTCGCTGAGCAGGCGCGCGAGCTGCGCCGGGATCAGCCAGAAGCAGAGCGCGCTCACCGACATGATGGCCGCGCCGCCGGCGAAGGCGGACAGCCCCGCGCGGCGCGCTGCCGGCGTGTCGCGGGCGCCGACCGCCCAGCCGACCCGCACCGAGCCAGCCTGACCGACGCCCAGCGCGGCGCAGAAGGTGAAGCTGGCCAGCGAGAGGGCGATCTGGTGGGCCGCCAGCGCCTGCGCGCCGAGCCGTCCGGCGAGGAGGCCGACCAGCGAGAAGACGCCGACCTCGGCGCCCATCTGCAGGCCGACGGGAATTCCGACCGAGAGCGCCTTGCGCAGGTCGGCGAGGCGCGGCAGATCCGGGGACACCATACGCAACTCCATGCCACCGGAACCTGGCACGGCGAGTTGCGTATGGTGTCCCCGGATCGCCGCCGCGACGATGCCGAGCTGCAGGAAAGAGCAGATGCTGGTGGCCAGCCCCGCGCCCGGCGCGCCCAGCGCGGGAAAGCCGAGCTTGCCGAAGACGAAGACGATGTCGAGGCCGAGGTTGGCGAAGTTGGCGACCACGGTGGCGATGACCATCGCCTGCACC
>JAYWAJ010000163.1:0-16688 GCA_043782525.1 Deltaproteobacteria bacterium
GTGGCCGTCGGCGTCTGGGCGCTCACCGTCGTCCTCTCGGTGATGAGCGGCTTCGAGGCGGATCTCAAGCACAAGATCCTCGGCACCAACTCGCACGCGCTGCTGCTCAAGTATTCCAATGATTTCTCGGAATGGAAGACGGTCATGCCCAAGGTCGCCGCCGTGCCGGGCGTGGCGGGCGTCTCTCCTTTCATCCTCAACGAAGTCATCCTCTCCCACGGCCAGACGGTGACCGGCGCGGAGCTGAAGGGCATCGACCCCGGGACGGCGGGCGCGGTCAGCGAGCTGCCCCGGCAGGTGATCGCCGGCGAACTGGGCTGGATCACCTCGCCGCAGAGCATTCCCTCCTCGTCGGTGGTCGAGCCGCACGGCGACGCCTCCCGGCAGCTGGAAGGCCCCGAATACGAGCAATACCTGCAGGACACCTTGAAGCGCCGCCAGGAGCATCCGGAAGAGCAGGGCAAGATGGACCCGGAGGCGGTGAAGAACCTGCCCGGCGTCTGCATCGGCAAGGAGATGTCGCACCAGCTGCGCGCCTGGGTGGGCGACATCGTCAACGTGCTGACGCCGCTCGGCGAGATGACGCCGACCGGCCCGGTGCCGCGCAGCCGCCCTTTCCGGGTGGCCTGCATCCTCTATTCGGGGATGTATGAATATGATTCCAAGTTCGTCTATATCGGCATTCCCGAGGCGCAGCGCTTCTTCAAGATGGGCGACAACGTCGTCGGCCTGGAATTGAAGTTCAACGACGTCGACGCGGCCCGGGCGCTGGGCCGGCGCGTGGTGGCGATGCTGGGCGGCTTTCCCTACCGCACCAAGGATTGGGCCGAATTGAACCGCAATCTTTTCTCCGCCTTGAAGCTGGAGAAGCTGGCCATGGCCATCATCCTGACCTTCATCGTGCTGGTGGCCTGCTTCAACATCCTGAGCACGCTGATCATGCTGGTGCTGGAGAAGACCAAGGAGATTTCGATTTTGAAGTCGATGGGCGCGCGGGACGCCAGCGTGATGAAGATCTTCGTCGTCGAGGGCTTGACCATCGGCGCCATCGGCACCGGCATGGGCCTGTTGCTCGGGCTCGCCTCCTGCTCCTTCATCGAGAAGTACGGGCTGCAGCTCGACCCGGACGTCTACTACATCTCCAACTTGCCGGTGAACGTGGACGGCGTGCAATTCATCCTGGTGGCCGGTATCTCCTTATGCCTCAGCTACCTGGCCACGCTCTATCCGGCCACCAAGGCCAGCCGCCTCTCGCCGGTCGACGGCCTGCGGGAGGAATGAATGACCGCCTTGGTCGAAGCCCGCGCGGTCCATAAGTCCTATTGGCTGGGCGAAAGGGAAATCCACGTCCTGCGCGGCGCCTCGTTTGCGCTCAACGCCGGCGAGATGGCTTCGCTGGTGGGGCCCAGCGGCGTGGGCAAGAGCACCTTCCTTCACGTCGTCGGCACCCTCGATCCGCCCACGGCGGGCGAGGTGCTCTTCGACGGGATGGACGCCTTCCACATGGGCGAGGAGCAGCTGGCGCACTTTCGCAACACCAGCATCGGATTCGTCTTCCAGTTCCATTACCTGCTGCCCGAGTTCACCGCCCTGCAGAACGTGGCCATGCCCGGGCTCATCCACCGCCTGACCCGCGAAAAGGCGGAGGCGCAGGCCCGGGAGATGCTGGAGATCGTCGGCCTCGCCCACCGCCTCGACCACAAGCCCGGCGAGCTCTCCGGAGGCGAGCAGCAGCGGGTGGCGCTGGCCCGCGCGCTGGTGCTCAAGCCGCGCCTGCTCCTCGCCGACGAGCCCACCGGCAACCTCGACGAGGCCACCGGCGAGGGCATCCACCAGCTCCTCGTCGAGCTGAACCAGCGCCTCGGCATCGCCGCCATCGTGGTGACGCACAACCCGAGGCTCGCCGAGCGGATGCCTCGCCGCCTGCGTCTGACCGACGGCCTGGTGGTCGAGGCGCAGTAGCAGGAGGGGCGCTCCGTCCACAGCTTCGCTCTCGAAGAGCAAACCATTTCGGGAGATCACAACATGATGCGGAAGATGATGGTGTTGCCTGCGGTCGCGCTGGCGTTCGGCTGCGCGATGGGCGGGCAGGAGTCGAAGAAGTCGGAGACGCTCACCGCCCAGGACCAGGCGCAGCGGCAGCTGCAGCAGGCTGCCGACGCACAGAAGCGGGCCTCGGCTGAGCAGGCGGCTGCCGAGAAGGATCAGCAGGCGGTCGTGCAGGCGCAGAAGGCGCTCGCCGACGCGCAGGCCCGGCTGAGCGGCCAGCGGATGAAGGCGAAGCAGGCCCAGGAGGACGCCACCCGGATGTCCGAGCAGGCGCAGGCCGAGGTCAAGCAGCAGCAGCAGCAGGCCAGCCAGTACCAGGAGCAGACGACGCAGAAGAACTCGGAGCTGAACAAGAGCCGGACCCAGGAGTGGACCGCGCAGAAGGACCTCGAGGGCCGCGTCATGCAGGCGAGCGGCGACGAGATCCAGGTCCGCACCAGCGATCAGCAGCTGGTCAAGCTCGACGTGACCGACTCCACCGCCATCAACTTCAACGGCTCCAGCGGCAAGCTCTCGCAGATCCAGCCGGGCAGCGACATCCGCGCCTCCTACCAGCTGATCGACGGCAAGGCCAAGGCCCTCCAGATCGACGTCACGGCCGCCCAGCCGACCGAGACGACGCCGCGCTAACCTGAGGCCTGACGCCTTCGACGCCTCTCAAGCGTTGAAGACCAACAATTCGTCCACACGGCCGCGCCCTTCGGCCTTTGAATTGATGAACCGCGGGGCGCGGACCAGCCGCTGCTCGAAGCCGCTGTACAACTCGCGGACCCGCTCGGTCGAGGAGTTGGAGAGCAGGAAGCGGACACCGCGGCGGTTGAGCACGATGCAGGCGTGGGCGAGGCGCTTCTGGTCTTCCCAGGAGAATCCGCCCGCGGTGTAGGAGGCGAAGTTGGCGGTGGGCGAGACCGGGTCGTAGGGCGGGTCGAGGTAGACGAAGTCGCCCGGCGCCGCCTTGCCCATGGCGACCTCGAAGGGCTGGTGCTCGACGGCGACGCCGCGCAGGGCGTGGCTGGCGGTGATGAGCGTGGCCGGGTCGGCGAAGCGCGGGTTCTTGTAGCGGCCGAAGGGCACGTTGAAGCGCCCGGCGCGGTTGACGCGCCAGAGGCCGTTGAAGCAGGTCTTGTTGAGGTAGATGAAGCGCGCGGCGCGGGCGGCGGCGGGGAGGGCCTTGGGCTCCAGCGCGCGCACCGCCTCGAAGTGGCTGCGCTCGTAGACGTGGCGGGCGAGCGCGTCGAGGACGCCGTAGACGTTGTCGCGGACCTGCTGGTAGGTGTGGACCAGCTCCGGGTTGTTGTCGCTGAGGAGCGCGCGCCGCGGCTGCACCGCGAAGAAGAGGGCGCCGCCGCCGACGAAGGGCTCGTGGTAGCGCCGCAGCCGCCCCGGCACGTGCTTGAGCAGCTCCGGCAGGAGGGAGGTCTTGCCGCCCACCCACTTGATGAAGGGCGTCGCCCTGGCGCGCTCCTCGGGGAGGACGGTGCGGAGCGGACTCTCGGGGCGGCGGAGCTGCAGGACGGGCATGGGGATTCGGTACCAGCGAAAGATCGGTGCCGCAAAATTCCGGCGGATCGCCTGAAAATTTGACTGTTGTGTCGGCCGCGCTTTCCCGTTGTGGCACCGGGGGAGATCGACTAAGGTCCGCGCCCTCTCGCCATGCGGACGGCACTCCTTTTCGCGATCCTCGCGCTTCTCTCCCCGGCAGCGCGCGCTCAGCAGCAGCCCGCGACGCCGCCGGCCGCCGTTCCTGCGCCCGCGGGAGCGGCGCCCTCCGTCGTTCCGCCCGGGCGTGCGGCACCCGCGGGAGCGTCGCCCGTGGCAGCCGCACCCGCAGGAGCCGCGCCGGCCGCCGGCGCGCCTGCCCCTGCCGTGCCGCCGGCTCCGCTGCTCAAGCCGGGCGAGGCGCCCAGCCTTCCCACCGGCGAGACGCCCGAGGAAGCCGCCGTCCCCGCTCCCGAGACCGGCGCCCTCGCCAAGGTGGCAGTGCAGGGCAACCGCCGGGTCGAGGCCGACGCCATCCGCGCCCAGGTGCCGCTCAAGGCCGGCGACACCTACGACAAGGAGAAGCTCAAGAGAACGCTCCTCGCCGTCTGGCGGATGGGCTACTTCAACGACGTCAAGCTCGACGTCTCGCCCGCGCAGCCGCCGCTGCAGGGCTACGTCCTCACCGTGCTGGTGAGCGAGAAGCCCGCCGTCCGCGACATCAAGCTGGAGGGCAACGAGGAGCTCTCCCGCGAGGACTTCAAGGACACCATCGAGGTCAAGCAGTTCCAGATCCTCGACCAGGAGGCGGTGCGCAAGTCGGCGAAGAAGATGCAGGAGAAGTACGTCGAGAAGGGCTTCTTCCTCGCCGAGGTCACGCCCCGCATCGACCCGCTGGCCGGCAACGAGGTCAACGTCGTCCTGGTCATCAACGAGCACGCCAAGGTCACCGTCCGCGAGGTCCGCTTCGTCGGCAACAAGGCCATCCCCACCGAAGACCTCAAGGCGGCCATGCTCACCCAGGAGGGCTCGCCCTTCTCCTTCGTCACCAGCGCCGGGACCTACCGCGAGGAGGCCTTCCAGCGCGACGAGATCGTCCTCCAGGGTCTCTATTTTGATATCGGGTATATTTATGTGAAGTTCGGCAAGCCCGCCATCGAGCTCTCGCCGGACAAGCGCTTCATCTACCTGACCCTCACCGTCGACGAGGGCGAGCCGTACGACGTCGGCAAGATCGACGTCTCCGGCGACCTGCTCATCCCCCGCGAAGACCTGCTCAAGCTGGTGGGCACCCGCAGCGCCGACCGCTTCTCCAAGTCGAAGCTGCAGACCGACATGAACCGCCTGCTCGACGTCTACAAGGACAAGGGCTACGCCTACGCCAACGTCACGCCCGAGACCGCGGTCGACGCCGAGAAGAAGCTGGTCGACCTCACCTACAACTTCCAGAAGGGCAACCTGGTCAGCATCGAGCGCATCGAGATCGCCGGCAACAACAAGACCCGCGACAAGGTCATCCGCCGCGAGCTGCGCATCAACGAAGGCGACCTCTACAGCGGCAGCGCCGTCCGCCTCTCCAAGCTGCGCGTCACCGCGCTGGGCTTCTTCGACAACGTCGAGATCAACCAGAAGCGCGGCGCCACCGACGACAAGATGCTGCTCGAGGTCACCGTCAAGGAGAAGCTCACCGGGACCTTCCAGGTGGGCTTCGGCTTCACCGGCGGCGAGAGCTTCTTCGGGCAGGCGCAGCTGGCGCAGAACAACCTGCTCGGCTACGGGCACACCGCGTCCTTGTCGCTGCAGATCTCCAGCGTCCGGCAGCTCTTCCAGCTCAGCTACCTCGACCCCTACGTCTGGGACACGCCCTGGACGGGCTCGCTCGACCTCTACCGCAGCGAGCTGATCTTCTCCGGCTTCGACCGCCAGGCCAACGGCGGCGCGGCCACCGCCGGCTACGAGGTCTTCGAGGACTTCCGGACCTTCATCACCTACACCCTGGAAAAGGTGAACGTGGTCGCGTCGGCGGGCTCCGAGGACGTGCTCGCCAACCAGTTCCAGTCGGGCCGGACCTCCAGCGTGCGGCTGTCGTTCAACTACGACAAGCGCGACAACCGGCTCTTCCCCACCAGCGGCCACCTCGAGTCCGCCTCGGCCGAGTTCGCCTCCTCGCTCTTCGCCAGCGACAACCTCTTCCAGCGCTTCCGGGTCATCGAGCGCTACTACCATCCGCTCCTCTTCGGCCTGGTCTTCAAGGTCAACGTCTCGGCCGGGTACATCCGCGCCACCGAGCCCATCCACCACCAGATCGCCATCAGCGAGAAGTTCTTCGCGGGCGGCATCAACTCCATCCGCGGCTACGTGCTGCGCAGCATCTCGCCCACCAAGAAGATCGCCTCCGCCCTGGAGCCGAACGCCACCACCATCGACTTCCCGGTGGGCGGCAACAAGGAGCTGATCACCAACTGGGAGATCGAGTTCCCGCTCTTCGAGTCGGCCGGCGTCAAGGGCGTGGTCTTCTACGACGCCGGCAACGTCTTCTCCGACACCGAGAACTTCTTCCACTCCAGCCAGCGGGGAGGGAACCTGCCGCTCGGCCTCTTCCACAGCGTCGGCGCCGGCATCCGCTGGTTCTCGCCGCTGGGGCCGCTCCGCTTCGAGACCGGCTTCCCGCTGACGCGCCGGCCCACCGACGACGCCTACCTCTTCGAATTCACCATCGGAAACTTTTTCTAAGGTATTGTCCGCACACTTTTGGAGAACCAGATGCGCCGTTTCCTTTTTGCCCTCGCCCTCGTCTCCGCAGTCCCACTCGCCGCCCGCGCGCAGATGAAGATCGGGTACGTCGACGTCCAGCGCGCCGTGCAGGAAGTGGAGGAGGGCAAGCAGGCGCGCACCCGGCTCAAGACCGAGCTGGAGCAGAAGCGCGCCAACCTCGACCAGAAGCGCGCCACGCTGGAGAAGATGAAGGCCGACTACGACAAGCAGGTGGTCACCCTCTCGGAGGAGGCCAAGCGCAAGAAGCAGGAGGAGTTGCAGAAGGCGTTCATCGAGGCGCAGAACGAGGCCGGGCAGATGCAGGAGGAGCTCTCCGGCAAGGAGCAGGAGGCGATGGCCGGCATCTCCAAGCGGCTGCTGCAAGTGGTCGCCGAGGTCTCCGACAAGGAGAGCTTCACCTTCGTGCTCGACAAGGCCGCGCTCCTCTACGCGCCGGCCGCCTCCGACGTCACCAACGAGGTCGTGCGCCGCTACAACGAGCGCTTCGGCAGCGGCGCCAAGGCGCCCGCCAAGCCGCCGGCCGGCAACGCGAAGCCGCCGCCGCCCGGCAAGAAGTAGCCCCGGTGCCGATGCAGCTCTCCCTGACGGACCTGGCGGCGCGCATCGGCGCGGAGGTCCGCGGAGACGGCGCCCGCCGCGTCTCGGGAGTGGCGGCGCTGGAGACGGCAGGGCCTTTGCAGCTCGCCTTCTACGCCAACCCGCGCTACCGCAAGGAGCTGGCGGGCACGCGCGCCGCCGGCGTCATCGTCTCCCCCGACGAGGCCGCGCAGGTTCCAGAAGGCGCGGTGGCGCTGGTCGCGGCGCAGCCGTATGTCGCCTTCGCCAAGGCCAGCGCGGTCTTCTACCGCGAGCTGACCATGGAGCCCGGCGCGCAGCGGTTCGCGCTGGTGGACGACACCGCTGAAGTCCACCCCACCGCGGCCATCTCGCCCGGCGCCTACGTCGGCCCCGGAGCGCGCATCGGCGCCCGCACCACGCTGCACGCCGGCGCCCGCGTCCTCGACAACGCGCAGATCGGCGCGGGCTGCACGCTCTGGTCGGGCGCCATCGTCCGCGAGCGCTGCATCCTCGGCGACCGCGTCGTGCTGCAGCCCAACTGCGTCGTCGGCAGCGACGGCTTCGGCTTCGCCTTCGATCTGGAGGGCGACGGCCAGGGCCCCATGCACCGCAAGGTTCCGCAGGCCGGCATCGTCCGCATCGAGGACGACGTCGAGGTCGGCGCCTGCACCTGCATCGATCGCGCCACCCTCGGCGAGACGGTGATCGGCCGCGGGACCAAGATCGACAACCTGGTGCAGGTGGCCCACAACGTCCGGGTCGGACCGCTCAGCCTGCTGGTCGCGCAGTGCGGGATCAGCGGCTCCACCGAGCTGGGGCAGGGGGTCATCCTCGCCGGGCAGGTGGGCGTGGTCGGACACCTCAAGCTGGGCGACGGAGCGCGGGTCGGGGCGCAGAGCGGCGTCTCGCGCGATCTCGAGGCCGGCGAGACGGTCTCGGGGGCGCCGGCCATCGCGCACCGCGAGTGGCTGCGCATGGTGGCCGCGCTGCCCAGGGTCGCCGACCTCTTGCGGGTGGTGCGCAAGCTCGAGAAGCGCGTCGCGGAACTGGAGGAGGAGGCGCGCGGGCGCGCCGACGGGCGGAAGCCGCAGGCTGAAGCATTGGAGACACGATGATGGACATCGGCAAGATCCTGGCGGCGCTGCCGCACCGCTACCCGTTCCTGCTGGTGGACCGGGTCGTCGAGGTGGTCAAGGGCGAGCGCATCCACGCCTACAAGAACGTCAGCTTCAACGAGCCCTTCTTCCAGGGCCACTTTCCCGGCGCGCCGGTGATGCCGGGCGTGCTGCAGCTGGAAGCTTTGGCGCAGACGGGCGGCCTGCTCGCCTACGAGACGACGCCCTGGGACCCCAAGACCAAGCTGGTGCTCTTCATGTCGATGGACAAGGTGAAGTTCCGGCGCATCGTCGCGCCGGGAGACCGGCTCGACCTGCACGTGACCATCAGCCGCGTGAAGGGGTCCATCTGGAAGTTCAACGGCGAGGCCAAGGTGGACGGCCAGCTCGCCAGCGAAGCGGAGCTGATGGCCATGATCACCGACAGGAAGGACTGATGCCGATCCATCCGACCGCGGTGGTGGACAAGCACGCCGAGCTGGACTCCTCCGTCGAGGTGGGGCCCTTCGCGGTGATCGGGCCCCAGGTGAAGATCGGCCGCGGCACCCGCATCGGCCCGCACACGGTCATCGAGGGCGACACCACCATCGGGCTGGACAACCACATCTTCCAGTTCGCGGCGCTGGGGGCGATTCCGCAGGATCTCAAGTACGCCGGCGAGCCGACCCGGCTGGAGATCGGCGACCACAACCAGATCCGCGAGTTCGCCACCGTCCACCTCGGCACCGCGGGCGGAGGCGGCGTCACCCGCATCGCCAACCACTGCCTGCTGATGGCCAACAGCCACATCGCGCACGACGTCAAGCTGGGCGACTCCTGCATCCTCGCCAATTCGTCGGCGCTGGCCGGCCACGTGGTGGTCGAGGACCGGGTCATCTTCGGAGGACTCTCCGCCGTCCACCAGTTCACCCGCATCGGGCGGCTCGCCTTCGTCAGCGGCGGCGCCATGGTGACCCAGGACGTGCCGCCCTACGTGACCGTCCAGGGCGACCGCGCCGAGGTGGTCGGCATCAACACCGTCGGGCTGACCCGCGCCCACTTCAAGGACGAGGCGCAGGCGCGGGTGAAGAACGCCTTCAAGATCCTCTACCGCAGCAAGCTCGGCTTCCGCGAGGCCATCGCGCACGTGCGGGCGGAGCACGGCGGCTTCGAGGAGATCGACCACCTGGTCGCCTTCCTCGAGAACTCCGAACGCGGCATCGCCCGGTGACGGACGGCCCCGCGCCGGTCGGGCTGATCGCGGGCTCGGGGCGGCTGCCGATCCTCTTTGCGCAGGCGGCGGCGCGGGCCGGGCGCCGCGTCATCATCGTCGCCCACGAGGGCGAGGCCGACCCGTCGCTGCCGGCCCAGGCCTGGGTCAAGCTGGGGCAGCTGGGGCGCATCGTCGAGGTCCTGCGCTCTGCCGGCGTCACCGAGGCGGTCTTCTGCGGCGGCATCCAGAAGCCGCGGCTCTTCGACGTGCGGCCCGACTGGCTGGGGCTCAAGGCGCTCGCCCGCATGCGCAGCTTCGGCGACGACGCGGCGCTGCGGGCCATCGCCCTGGCGCTGGAAGAGGAGGGCGTGCGCATCGTCTCGCCGATGCCCTACGTGCCCGAGCTTCTGGCGTCCCGCGGCGCGCTGGGGAAGCGGCGGCTGACGGACGAGCAGCGGGCCGACGCCGCTGTCGGCCTGGCGGCGGCGCGGGCGCTGGGCGCGGCGGACCTCGGACAGACGGTGGTGGTGAAGCGCGGCGTGGTGCTGGCGGTGGAGGCGGTGGAAGGCACCGACGCCTGCATCGCCCGGGGCGGCGCGCTGGGGAAGGGCGCAATCGTCGTCAAGGCGCGCAAGCCCCAGCAGGACGACCGCTTCGACGCGCCCGCGGTCGGCCCGCGCACCGTCGAGGCGCTGGCGGCGGCGGGCTGCTCGGCGCTGGCCATCGAAGCCGGGGCGGCGCTGGTGCTCGACCGCGAGGAGTTGGCGGCGGCGGCGGACCGGGCCGGCCTCGCCGTGGAGGGCATCTAGTGCTCGCGACCACCGCCGAGATCGACGAGATCCAGAAGGACCCGGGCAGCCGCGAGTTCCGGCTCTACCTCGACGTCGAGCGCGGCGAATGGCTGCTGCCGCGCGCCGTCTGGCTGCTGCAGGAGAAGTTGAACGCCTACGCGAGCTTCATCCTCGACGGCAAGCTCCGCGAGCTCTACCCGTACGCGCAGCCGGCCGACGTCCGCATCGTGGTGCGGTCGCGCGGCCAGGCGCCGGCCGACGCCCTCAAGCTGGTCGAGCTGGTGCGGGCCGCCCTGGCCAAGGACGGCCCCCAGGTGGCCTTCGAGCAGGCGACGTGAGCGAGGCCGGCGCTCCAGCCGCGGCGGAGATCCTCATCGTCGCGGTGGAGGCGTCCGCGGACCTGCATGGCGCCGCCGTCCTGCGCGAGCTCCAGCTGCTTCGCCCCGGGCTGCGCGCTTTCGGCGCGGGCGGGCCGCGGATGCGGGCGCTGGGCTTCGAGGCGCTGATCCGGGCCGAGGACCTGTCGGTGATGGGCTTCGCCGAGGTGGTGCCCGCCCTCCCGCGCATCCTCGAGTCGATGGACGCCCTGCGGGAAGCGGCCCGCGAGCGCCGGCCGCGGGTCGCGCTGCTCATCGACAGCCCCGACTTCAACCTGCGCCTGGCCCGCCAGCTGCGCGAGCGCGGGATCCCGGTGGCCTACTTCATCGGGCCCAGCGTCTGGGCCTGGCGGACCTACCGGGTGCGGCAGATCGCGCGCGACGTCTCGCGGATGCTGGTCATCCTGCCCTTCGAGGAGAAGTTCTACGCGCTGCACGGCGTCGAGGCGACGTACGTCGGCAACCCGCTGGCCGACGACCTGCCCGCCCTGCCGGCCACCGGCTCCCTGGACCGCGGCGGGAGTCGCGCCGCGCTGCACCTCGACCCCGCGCAGCCGGTCCTCGCGCTGCTCCCCGGGTCGCGCCTCCAGGAAATCCATCGTCTCTGGCCGCCCATGCTCGCCGCCGCCCGCGCGCTCCGGGAGAAGCGGCCTGGCCTGCAGCTGGTGGTCCCGGTCGCGCCCACACTCGACCGCGGGCTGCTCCACGCCCCCGACGTCGTCTTCCTCGAGGGCCGCGCGCCGGAGCTGCTCGCCGCCGCTGACGCCGCCATCGTCGCCAGCGGCACCGCCACCCTGGAGGCGGCGCTGGCGCAGACGCCGCTGGTCGTCGTCTACCGGACGAGCTGGCTGACCTGGCTGATCGGCCGGCTGCTGGTGCGGGTACGCTTCGTCTCGCTGGTCAACCTCCTCGCGGGACGGGCGCTGGTGCCGGAGCTGCTGCAGAGGGAGTGCACGGCGGAGCGCATCGCCGCCGCCGCCGCGCCGCTGCTCGAAGAGGGGCCGGAGCGCGCGGCCCAGCTGGTCGGCCTGCGCGCGCTGCGCCAGACTCTCGCGCCGGCCGGGGCGCCGCACGCCGCCCGCCGGGCCGCCGCCGAAGTGCTGCAGCTGCTGGATGGCCGCCTGTGAAGGACCGCGCCTGCGTCGTGCTCCCCACCTACAACGAGCGCGAGAACCTTCCCTCCATCGTCCCCCGCATCCTCGCCGCCGCGCCGCAGATCGACGTGCTGGTGGTGGACGACAACTCGCCGGACGGCACCGGCGCGCTGGCCGACGCGCTGGCCTCGGCAGACCCGCGGGTGCGCGTCCTCCATCGCGCCCGCAAGGAAGGGCTCGGCCGCGCCTACCTGGCCGGCTTCGCCGAGGCGCTCGCGCGCGGGTATGGCCGCATCCTCGAGATGGACGCCGACTTCTCGCACGACCCCGCGCGGCTGCCGGACCTGCTCGCGAGCGGCACCGACCTCGCGCTCGGCAGCCGCTACGTCGAGGGCGGCGGCACCGTGAACTGGGGCCTCGGCCGCCGCCTGCTCTCGAAGGGCGGCAGCCTCTACGCGCGGATGATCCTCGGCATCCCCGTGCGGGACCTGACCGGCGGCTTCAAGTGCTTCCGCCGCGAGGTCCTCGAGAACATCGACCTGCCCAGCGTCCGCTCCACCGGCTACGCCTTCCAGATCGAGCTCACCTACCGCGCCCTCAAGCGCGGCTTCACCATCAGCGAGGTGCCCATCGTCTTCGCCGACCGCCGCGTCGGCAAGAGCAAGATGAACCGCCGCATCGTCGCCGAGGCGCTGTGGATGGTATGGAGCATCCGCTTCGATCCCGCCGCTAACCGGCGGTGACCAGGTCGAGGGCGCTCGCCGGCGCCGCTCCTGCCGCAGGGGGCGAGCGCAGGCGTCCGGCGAGGGAGTCGGTCGCCACCACCAGCAGGTAGATGACCAGCACCAGCGTGGCCGCCTGCGGATACCAGCCGAGCTGCACGTCGTTGTAGAGGGCGAGTCCCAGGCCGCCGCCGCCCACCAGCCCGATCACGGTGGAGAGGCGCAGGTTGGTCTCCCAGCGCAAGAGCGTGTAGCTGAGCAGCGTCTCGCGGGCCTGCGGCCAGAAGGCCCAGACGAGCCGCTGCAGGGGCCTTGCGCCGATGGCACGCAGCTCTTCTCCGGGAGCTTCGGGGACCTCTTCCAGCGTCTCGGCGTAGAGCTTGCCCAGCACGCCGGCGGTGTGGAGCCCGAGCGCCGCCGCGCCTGCGAACGGGCCCAGGCCGAAGGCGACGATGCAGAGGAGCACCCAGACCAGCTCGGGGATCGAGCGCAGGAGCGCGAGCACGAAGCGCGCGGCGAGGTAGGCAGCCGTCCGCAGCGCGCGGGCGGCGGCGGTGTCGGGATCGCGCTCGTCGCGCATCAGCGTCGCGGTGGCGGGGAGCGCCAGCAAGGCCCCGAGCGCGATGCCGATGGCCGTGCCGAGGATGGAGACGGCGATCGTCTGCCAGAGCGGCTCGATGAGGGCGAGGAGAAAAGCGGGCGAGAGATCGGGTGGAAAGAGCTGCGCGGCAAAGCGCCCCAGGTGCGCCGGCACGGCCAGGTTGAGGAAGCCTGCTTGCTGGAAGGCCACCGCCAGGAGCACCACCGCGAGCACCGCCGTCAGCCGCGCCGGCAGCGCCGTCCGCCCCTGCCGCGTCTCGACGGGAACGGGCGTGCGCATCACGCCGCTGCCGTGCACGGCGTTGCGCCTCAGCCGCCCCCGCGCCCGGCGGCTGACGGCGTCGGTGGCCAGCACCAGCGCGACGAAGGCGAAGAGCAGCGTAGTCACCTGCCCGTACTCGAAGAGGCGCATGGAGAGGTTGATCTCCTGCCCGATACCTCCGGCGCCGACGAACCCCAGCACCGCCGCGGCCCGAACGTTGCACTCGAAGGCGTAGAGCGTGTAGGCGAGGACCGAGGGCGCGGCCTGTGGCCAGATGGCCGCGGCAAAAGCCTGCAGGCGGGAGGCGCCCGACGCGTGCAGCGAGAGCACCGGCCCCGGTGGGACGGCCTCGAAGAGGTCGGCGTAGACCCGCCCCAGCACGCCCGCGGTGTTGATCCCGACCGCAAGCGTGCCCGGCAGCGGGCCCAGCCCGAAGCCGACCACGAAGAAGAGGGCCCAGACCAGGTCGGGCACGGCGCGCAGGAAGCGGGCGAGGGCGGCAAAGGCCCAGCTCAGCGCCGCCGACGGCCCGGGCCGCTCGCCCGCGCAGAGTGGACCGCGCCGCCAGAGCGCCGGCGTCGCGAGCAAGCCCAGCGGCAGCCCGAGGCCGACCGCGAGGACCGTGCCGGCGACCGCGATCCCGAGCGTGCGGACCATGGCCACGGCGACCACCCGCAAAAAAGCCGGCGAGAGGTCGGGAGGAAAGAGGCCGCGCGCAAATCCGGAGAGCGCGTGCAGGTCGAGCCCCGCGTGCAGGCCCGCTCCCCACCAGCAGAGCGCGAGGCCTGCGCCGATCGCAGTGGCGAGGGCCGCACGCCTCACCCAGCCGCCCGAGTCGCGTAGAGGCGCTCGATGAGCCCGGAACTCACCTGCGCGGTCGGCAGATCGAAGACGATCCTTCCGCCCTGCAGTCCGATGACGCGAGGAAAGTAAGCCAGCGCCATCTCCACGTCGTGCAGGGCCGCCACCAGCGTCCGCCCCCGCGCCACGTCGAAGAGCAGCTCCGCCAGCTGCTTCTGCAGCGACGGATCGACCGCCGAGAACGGCTCGTCGGTGAGCAGCACCTCGGGGTCCTGGACCAGCACGCGGGCGATGGCGACCCGCTGCTGCTGGCCGCCCGAGAGCTCGTCGGCGCGCGCCCGGGCCTTGTGGGCGAGGCCCACTTTCTCCAGCGCGGTCTGGGCGAGGGTTCCGTCTTCGGCGGTGGGCGAGAGGAGGGCGCGCAGCGCCCGGGGCAGCGTCCAGCTTCCCAGCCGGCCGCAGAGCGCGTTCTGCGCGGCAGAGAGCGAAGGCACCAGCGACGGGTGCTGGAAGACGGTCCCGATCCGCCGCCGCACCTGGCGCAGTTCGCGACGCGAGAGCGCCGCCAGATCGCGGTCCTCGAAGCGGAGCTGGCCGCTGCCGGGCCGCAGGGTGGCGTTGAGCAGGCGCAGCAGCGTCGACTTGCCCGAGCCGGAGGGACCGAGCAGCGCGACCTGCTCTCCCTTCTCGATGCGCAGCTCGACGTCGAGGAGCGAAGCCACGGCGCCAGTCCGGCTCGGATACAGATGGCCCACCCGCCGCGCTTCGTAGATCACTTCAAGAGGCCCGCTTCCTTCGCCGCCGTCCGCAGCTTGTCGTAGCTCTGGTCCTGCACCGCGACGTACTTGGATGCCCCGAGCACGTCGAGGATTTGCTTCTGGGCCGGGTCGCCGGGGTCCAGCGCCAAGAACGCCTCCGACACCGACCGGGCCAGCGCGGGGTCGAGGCCCTTGCGCCCCGCCCAGACGTAATCGAAGAAGGGAGGCGTGGTGTAGAAGACGCGCACGGTGGCGGGGTCCACCTTGCCTCCGCTGGTGAGCCGCTGGAAGACCGCCTCGTCGAGCGCGCCCGCGTCGACTTTTCCGTTGGCGACGGCGAGCAGCGTGGCGTCGTGCCCGCCGGTGTAGATCGCCTTGGAGATCACCGCCGGGTTCACCTTGGCCTCGCGCATGAAGAATTCGGGCATGAGGTGGCCCGAGGTGGAGTTGACGTCGCCGAAGGCGAAGCTGTGGCCTTCCAGGTCGGCCAGCGACTTGATGGGCGAGGCCGGCTGGGTGACGAAGAGGCTGTGGAAGTTGCGGTCGCGCTCGCGCTGCGCCAGCGGCTGCACCCCGGCGCGCTTGGAGGCCTGCACGTAGGTGAAGCCGCCCAGGTGCGCCAGGTCCACCTGGTCGTTGACCAGCGCCTCGACCACGGCGGCGTAGTTGGTGGGGACGGTCATCTCCACCTTGGCGCCGGTGCGGCGCGCCAGGTAGTCGACGAGCGGCTGCATCTCGCGCACCGCCTTGGAAGGGTCGGTGGTCGGGATCATGCTGACGCGCAGGGTCGCGGGCTTCTGGGACGAGGGACACGCCCAGAGCAGGAGGAGGACGAGGGCCAGGGTTCGGTTCATGGCGCGCACCCTAGCTCAAGGGCGGTCGAGGAAGAAGGCGCGGGCGCGCTCGCTGCGCGGATGATCGCAGACCTGCGCGGGCGGCCCGTCCTCGACCAGCTTGCCTTCGTCGAAGACCCAGATGCGCGAGGCGACGCCGCGGGCAAAGCCCATCTCGTGCGTCACCACCAGCATGGTGCAGGTGCCCGACAGGTCGCGCAGCACGGCCAGCACCTCGCCGCGCATCTGCGGATCGAGCGCGCTGGTGGGCTCGTCGAGGAGCAGCACCTCCGGCTGCATGCAGAGCGCCCGGGCGATGGCCACCCGCTGCTGCTGGCCGCCGGAGAGCTGCGCCGGCCGCGCGTCGCCGCGATCGCCCAGCCCGACCCGCTCGAGCAGCGCCTGCGCCCGCGCCCGGACGGCGGCCGGCGCCTCGCCGCGGACGTGCAGCGGCGCCAGGCAGAGGTTGTCGAGCACGGTCAGGTGCGGAAAGAGGTGGAAGCCCTGGAAGACCATCCCGACGCGGGCGCGCAGTGGCAAAAGCGCCGGCGCGTCGGGCCGCGTGTGCGGGGCGAGCTGGAGCCCGGCGATGCGGATCTCTCCCGCGTCGAAGGAGTTGAGCCCGTTGAGGCAGCGCAAAAAAGTGCTCTTGCCGCCGCCGCTGGGGCCCACCAGGGCAATGGTCTCGCCGGCGGCGACGGAAGCGTCGATGCCCCGCAGCACCTGCCGCGCGCCGTGCGCCTTGTGGAGGCCCTTCACCGAGAGGATCACAAAGGCTCCCCCAGCTTCGCCTCGAGCCGCGCCGCCAGCCGTGCCAAAGGATAGCTGAGGGCGAAGTACAACCCGGCGCAGAGCGCGCCGGGCAGCGCCCAGGAGCGGACGTCCACCGCGGTAATGGTCATCTGCTTGGTCAATTCGACGACGGTAATCACCGAGACCAATGAGCTGTCCTTCAATAACGCAATCAGGTCGTTGGTCATGGCCGGCAGCGCCGTCCGCAAGGCCTGCGGCAGGAGGACCAGCCGCAGCGCGAGCGCGCGGGACAGGCCCAGCGCGGCCGCCGCCTCGCCCTGACCGGGAGGAATGGCCTGCAGCGCGGCCCGGTGGACCTCGGCTTCATAGGCGCCGTAATTCAATCCCAATCCCAAGGTCGCCGCCGCCAGCGCCGAGAGGTGAACAAGGGGAGCAAAGCCATAGTAAAGGATATAGAGCTGCAAGAGGACCGGCGTGCCGCGAAACAGCTCGACATAGGCGTGGGCGCAGAAGCGCAGCGCCGGACCTC
>JAYWAJ010000164.1:0-16555 GCA_043782525.1 Deltaproteobacteria bacterium
GAGGCGCGGCGCGGGACCTACAATCCGACCTATCTCTATTACACGCTGGGCAAGCTCGAGATCCAGGAGCTGGCGCGGGACTACCAGGCGGCGAAGCACGCCTCGCTGAAGGAGTTCCACAACGCCTTCGTGGTGCAGGGGGCCCTGCCGATTCCGCTGGTGCGGAAGATCCTCCTCGAGAAGCCATGAAGACCCGCGACCTTCGCGTCGAGAGCAACCGTCCGCTCCTGCCTCCGGCCATCCTCGTCGAGGAGCTGCCGCTCAGCGAGGCCGGCTCGCAGGTGGTGGGGCAGGCGCGGGAAGCGATCAGCAGGATCCTCTCGGGGGCCGACGACCGGCTCATCGCCGTGGTCGGGCCCTGCTCGGTGCACGATCCGGTGGCGGGCATCGACTACGCGCGGCGGCTGCAGGCGCTGGAGCGGGAGCTGCGCCCGGACCTCTGCGTCGTCATGCGCGTCTACTTCGAGAAGCCGCGCACCACCGTCGGCTGGAAGGGCCTGATCAACGACCCGCGCCTCGACGGCTCGTTCGTCATCAACGAAGGGCTCCGGCTGGCCCGGCGGCTCCTGCTCGATCTGGTGGACCTCGGCTTGCCGGCGGGCTGCGAATTCCTCGACCCCATCACGCCGCAGTTCATCTCCGACCTGGTCTCCTGGGGCGCCATCGGCGCGCGCACCACCGAGAGCCAGGTGCACCGCGAGCTGGCTTCGGGGCTCTCGATGCCGGTTGGCTTCAAGAACGGCACCGACGGGGGCATCCAGATCGCCATCGACGCCGTCCGCGCCGCCGGACATCCGCACCGCTTCATCGGCGTCACCGAGCAGGGGCTGGCGGGCATCGTCTCGACGCGGGGAAACCCGGACTGCCACATCATCCTGCGCGGCGGCGGGCGGGGGCCGAACTCCGACGCCAAAAGCGTGCAGCAGGCGCTCGCCTCGCTGCGCGACGCCGGCGTCTCGCCCCGCCTCATCGTCGACTTGAGCCACGGCAACAGCGGCAAGGACTACCGCCGCCAGCCGCTGGTCGCGCGCGAAGTGGCGGCCCAGCTGGCCGCGGGAGAGGCCGGCATCGCCGGCGTGATGATGGAGTCCTTCATCGCGGCCGGGCGGCAGGAGCTGAAGGATCCCCGGCAGCTCGTCTACGGCCAGTCGATCACCGACGCCTGCCTCTCCTGGGAGGAGACGGTGCCGGCGCTGCGCGAATTGGCCGCCGCCGTTCGCGCCCGGAGAGCAGGCCTCAGGCCTCAGGCCTCGGGCCTCAGGCCAGGGTCAGGGTCAGGCTGAGGCGCTCTCGAGCGAAGAGCCGGCCACCTTGGAGAGGATCTCCTGCTCCTCGGAGTCGCCGGTGGCGAGGCGCTTCAAGATGCTCTTGTCGAAGGAGAGCGCCTTGGCCGCCTTCATCTTCACTTCCAGGTAGCCGAGCTTGCCGACCACCGTGGAGTCGACGTCGAAGAACTTCTCCTGGAGGTGGAAGATGCTGTGCGGCATGTGGAAGTGGCGCACCGCCTCGACGATCTGGTCCGAGAACCAGGCGCGATCCGGGCTCTTCTCCCAGCGCGCCTTGAGCGCGTCGCGGTACCAGACGTGGTGGCGCATCTCGTCGGCGCCGATCTTGGTGAAGACCTCCCGCACCAGCTGGCTCTTCGTCTGCCGCGCCGCCGCCGAGTAGAACTTCCAGGTGACCAGTTCTTGCAGCACGGTGTAGGTCAGCATGCCCGGGATGTTCGAGTAGCAGCGGCTTGGGCATTCCGCCTTTTGCGCCTTGGGAAAATCAAACGACGCGATGCGCGCGTACTCGGGCCGCGCCTCGTCTCCCTTGCCCAGCAAGTTGGCGAGCCGCTGGAGGGTGACGTTGTGGCGCTCCTCCTCGCCGGCCCAGAGGGTGACGAACTGCGCCAGCTCCCAGTCCTGGAAGAAGCCGTCCACCATCTCCCAGAGCTTGCTGTAGTGGGGCACGCCGCTCTCGATCACCGAGGTCGCCAGCACCGCGGCGCGGTCGGCTTCGGTGACCCGGTCGAGCTCGGGCTCGTCCCACGGGAGATCGTGCATCCGCCAGCCTTTGCGCTCGGTCAGTTCGAAGTAGTCGAGGTATGCGTCCATGCCGCCAGATATGCGGACCCTCTGTCATGGCGGGGTCACGACCCCGCGGCGGGGCGCCGCAGCTGAAGCGGCCCCCGGCGCTGCTTGCAGATTGCACGAGCGCGCCGGCCGGATCGTGCAACCGGCAAGGCCCTAAGCGGCGGCTCCCCTCTGGAGCGGTCCGGCACGGACGGTGCTTTCAGCCTCCCTTCATGACCGTCGACTACGCCATCGGCCTCGCGCTGAGCGCGCTTCTGCTCGTCTATCTCGTCTACGCGCTGCTCAAGCCGGAGCGCTTCTGATGACCGCGCTCGGCTGGCTGCAGATCGCGCTCTTCTGCGCGGCGGTCCTGGCGGTGACCAAGCCGCTCGGACTTTATCTCTTCCGCATCTTCGAAGAGGAGCCTCCGCTGCCCCGGCTCGACCGCCTGGTGCAGCGGGTCTGCGGGGTGAAGGCGGAGGAGCAGACCTGGGGCGCCTACGCGGTCTCGCTGCTCCTCTTCAGCGCGCTCGGCCTCCTGGTGACGTACCTGATCCAGCGCGTGCAGCACCTCCTGCCGGGGAACCCGCAGCACCTCGGGCCGGTCGAGCCCGCGCTCGCCTTCAACACCGCCGCCAGCTTCGTCTCCAACACCGACTGGCAGTCGTACACGCCGGAGACCACGGTCAGCTACCTCACGCAGATGGCCGGCCTCGCCTGGCACAACTTCACCTCGGCGGCGACCGGCCTCGGGGTGGCGCTGGCCATCTCCCGCGGCCTGACCCGCAGCGGGCGCGGGAAGACGCTGGGCAACTTCTGGGTCGACGTCCTGCGCGCCACCATTTATCTCCTGGTCCCGCTCTGCATCGTCTACGCGCTCTTCCTCTGCTCGCAGGGCGTCCTGCAAAACCTCGCCGGTTATCTCCCGCTCACCACCGTCGAGGGCGGAAAGCAGCTCCTGGCGATGGGCCCGGTCGCTTCCCAGGAAGCGATCAAGATGCTCGGGACCAACGGCGGCGGCTTCTTCAACGCCAACAGCGCGCACCCGTTCGAGAACCCGACGCCGCTCACCAACTTCGTGCAGATGGTCTCCATCTTCGCCATCCCGGCGGCGCTGACCTTCACCTACGGCCGCATGGCCCGCGACGCCCGGCAGGGCTGGGCCCTCTTCGCCGCCATGTCCGTCCTCTTCCTCGCCGGCCTCACCGTCCTCTACTGGGCCGAGGCGCACGGCAACCCCGCGCTGCGCGGCCTCGCCCTCGGGCCGGCCGGCAACCTCGAGGGCAAGGAGACGCGCTTCGGCGTGGCCGCCTCGGCGCTCTTCGCCACCGTCACCACCGCCGCCTCCTGCGGCGCCGTCAACGCCATGCACGACAGCTTCACGCCGCTCGGCGGGCTGGTCCCGCTCGTCAACATCCAGCTGGGCGAGGTGATCTTCGGCGGCGTCGGCGCCGGCCTCTACGGCATCCTCATCTTCGTCGTATTCACCGTCTTCATCGCCGGCCTGATGGTGGGCCGCACGCCCGAATACCTGGGCAAGAAGATCGAGGCCCGCGAGATGAAGCTGGCCATGCTCTACGTGCTGGTCTTCCCGCTGCTCATCCTCGGTCTCGCCGCCTGGGCCTCCGTCGTCACCGCCGGCACCTCGTCCCTGGCCAACGCCGGGCCGCACGGGCTCTCCGAGATCGTCTACGCCTTCTCCAGCGGCGCCGGAAACAACGGCTCCGCCTTCGCCGGCCTCAACGCCAACACCCGCTTCTGGAACCTGCTGCTCGGTCTCGAGATGCTGGCGGGACGCTTCCTCATGATCCTCCCCGTGCTCGCCATCGCCGGCTCGATGGCGGAGAAGAAGGTCGCACCCGCGGGCCCGGGAACCTTTCCCACCAGCGGCGGCCTCTTCGTCGGCCTCCTGGTGGCCGTCATCCTCATCCTCGGCGCGCTGACCTTCTTCCCCGCGCTCTCGCTGGGCCCCGTCATCGAGCATTTCGCGGCCTCGGCAGGAAGGCTCTTCTGATGGGCAGGTCATCCCCCAGCGCGACGGGATCACGCGGCCCGTCGGCCGCTCGCGCCAAGCAGCTGTCGCTGTTCGATCCCTCGATCGTGCAGGCCGCCACCCTCGAGAGCCTGAAGAAGCTGGCCCCGCAGCGGGTGGCGAAGAACCCGGTCATGTTCGTGGTCGAGATCGGGAGCGTGCTCACCACCGCGCTGGGCATCCGCGACCTCTTCGCGCCCCCGCCCGGCGCCGCGCCGCTCTGGTTCACGCTCACGGTCTCGGCCTGGCTCTGGTTCACGGTCATCTTCGCCAACTTCGCCGAGGCGGTGGCCGAAGGGCGCGGCAAGGCGCAGGCCGACGCGCTCCGCAAGATGCGGCAGGACACGGTGGCACGAAAGCTGCGCTTCTGGCCGGAGCGCGAGGACGTGCCCGGCATCTCCAACGAGGACATCCTGCCCGCCTCCCAGCTCGCCAAGGGCGACTTCGTCCTCGTCGAGGCGGGGCAGGTGGTCCCGGGCGACGGCGAGATCGTGGAGGGCATCGCCTCGGTGGACGAGTCGGCCATCACCGGCGAGTCGGCGCCGGTCATCCGCGAGAGCGGCGGCGATCGCAGCGCGGTCACCGGCGGCACCCGCGTGCTCTCCGATCGCATCGTGGTGCGGATCACCGCCGACCCCGGCAAGTCGTTCCTCGACCGGATGATCGGCCTGGTCGAGGGCGCCTCGCGGCAGAAGACGCCCAATGAAATTGCCCTTCATATCCTCTTGTCCGGCCTGACCCTCGTGTTCCTCTTCGCCTGCGTGACCCTGGTCCCGCTCGGGCTCTACTCCGGCATCCGGCTGGGCGCGACCGCTGTCGTCGCGCTCCTCGTCTGCCTCATCCCCACCACCATCGGCGGGCTCTTGAGTGCCATCGGCATCGCCGGGATGGATCGCCTGCTGCGCAAGAACGTGCTGGCCATGAGCGGGCGCGCCGTCGAGGCGGCGGGCGACGTCGACGTGCTCTTGCTGGACAAGACCGGCACCATCACGCTGGGCAACCGCATGGCCGCGGAGATCCTGCCGGCGCCGGGCGTACGCCTCGAAGAGCTGGCCGAGGCCGCGCAGCTGGCCAGCCTCGCCGACGAGACGCCCGAAGGCCGCAGCATCGTCGCGCTCCTGCGCAGAAAAGGTCCAGGCGCCGAGGCAGCAAAGGGCCAGCACGGGCTGCGGGCGCGCGAGGCGAAGGGCACGCAGTTCATCGCCTTCAGCGCCCAGACGCGGATGAGCGGCTGCGACCTCGAGGCGCGGGAACCGGCGGCGGCGGGCGACGGCCGCGGGCCGCAGCACCCGAGGCGGGTCCGCAAGGGCGCGGTCGACGCCGTCGCCGATCACGTCAAGGCGCTGGGCGGGCGGATGCCCGACGAGGTGGTGCAGGCCGCGGGCCGCATCGGCGACTCCGGCGGGACGCCGCTGGCCGTCTGCGACGACGCCCGCGTGCTCGGGCTCATCCACCTCAAGGACGTGGTCAAGGGCGGCATCGCCGAGCGGTTCGCCCGCTTCCGCGCCATGGGCATCCGCACCGTCATGGTCACCGGCGACAACCCGCGCACGGCGGCGGCCATCGCCAAAGAGAGCGGGGTGGACGACTTCCTCGCCCAGGCGACGCCGGAGACCAAGATGCAGCTGATCAAGGACGAACAGGCCAAGGGCAAGCTGGTGGCCATGACCGGCGACGGCACCAACGACGCGCCGGCGCTGGCCCAGGCGGACGTCGGGGTGGCGATGAACACCGGCACCCAGGCGGCCAAGGAAGCCGGCAACATGGTCGACCTCGACTCCGACCCGACCAAGCTGCTGGAAGTGGTCGAGGTCGGCAAGCAGCTCCTCATGACCCGGGGGACCCTGACCACCTTCTCCATCGCCAACGACGTCGCCAAGTATTTCGCCATCCTCCCCGCGCTCTTCGTCGCCACCTATCCGGAGCTGGCGCCGCTCAACGTCATGCGCCTCGCCTCGCCCTACAGCGCCATCCTGAGCGCGGTGATCTTCAACGCCATCATCATCATCCTGCTCATCCCGCTGGCGCTGCGCGGCGTGAAGTACCGCCCGCTCGGCGCCGCCGCGCTCTTGCGCCGCTCGCTCCTCGTCTACGGCCTGGGCGGCGTGATCGCGCCCTTCGTGGGCATCAAGATCATCGACCTGGGTCTCGCCGCCGTGGGGCTGGTATGAAAAACAATCTTCTCCTTTGCCTGCGCACCACCCTCTTCACCCTGCTGGTCACCGGGCTCGCCTATCCGCTGCTGGTCACCGCTGCCGCCCTCGCGCTCTTTCCCGGCCGCGCCCGGGGCAGCCTGGTGCTCGACGGGCGGGGCGGGGTGGCCGGCTCGGAGCTGATCGCGCAGGGCTTCGCCGCCAAGGGGTATCTGCAGCCGCGCCCGTCGGCGGTGAACTACGACGCCGCCGGATCGGGCGGCTCCAACCTGGGCCCGACTTCCCGGGCCCTCCACGACCGGGCCGCCGCCGCCCTGGCGCAGCTGCAGCAGGACAATCCCGGCGCCGCCGGGCCGGTGCCGGCCGAGCTGGTGAGCACCTCGGCGAGCGGCCTCGACCCGCACCTCTCCCCTGAAGCGGCGCTCTGGCAGGTGCCGCGCATCGCCGCCGCCCGCAAGGTCGACCCCGCCCGCGTCCGCGCCATCGTCGAGGCGCACGTCGAGGGCCGCGACCTCTGGGTGCTGGGGGAGCCGCGGGTCAACGTTCTTCTGGTAAACCTCGCTCTCGATCTCCACTTCGGGAAGGGTCCGACATGAGGGAGGCGGCATGAGCGGGACTGCGCCGGGCGACGCCGCCGCGAGCGACAACAGGGCGATGCGCGTCCTGGTCGTCGACGACGAGCGCAACATCCGCAAGACGCTGGCCATCTGCCTGCAGGGCCTCGGCTGCGCCGTCACCGAGGCCGGCACTCCCGCCGCCGCGCTCGAGGCGCTGGAGCGCTCGCCCTTCGACCTCGCCTTCGTCGACCTGCGGCTCGGCAGCGAGGACGGGCTCTCGCTCTTGCCGCGCCTGCTCGCCGACCGGCCCGGGCTGGACGTCGTCATCATCACCGCCTACGCCGCCGTCGACACCGCCGTCGAGGCCATCCGCCGCGGGGCCAAGGACTACGTGCCGAAGCCCTTCACGCCGGCGCAGATCCGGCGCGCGGTCGAGCAGTCGCGGGAGCGCAAGCAGCTGGCGCTGCGCCTCGCCGACCTCGAGGAGCGCCTCGCCGACGCCGCGCCTGAGCCGTCGCTCGATTCCCAGAGCGCGCCGATGCGCGGGCTGATGGAGGTGATCACCCGGGCGGCCGCCCACGACGTGCCGGTGCTCTTCACCGGCGAGAGCGGCACCGGCAAGAGCGTGCTGGCCCGCACGCTGCACGAGCTGGGGCCGCGCCAGGGACGGCCCTTCGCGGTGGTGAACTGCCCGGCGCTCACCGGCGAGCTCCTGGCGAGCGAGCTGTTCGGGCACGCGCAGGGCGCCTTCACCGGGGCGGTGCGCGATCAGCCGGGCCGCGTCGAGGCGGCCGAAGGCGGCACCCTCTTCCTCGACGAGATCGGCGAGATGCCCCCGGCGCTGCAGGCGAAGCTGCTGCGCTTTTTGCAGGACAAGCAGTTCGAGCGGGTCGGCGAGTCCCGCACGCGGCGCGCGGACGTGCGGGTGGTGGCGGCGACCAACCGCGACCTCGGGGCGGCGGTGGCCGCGGGCCAGTTCCGCGAAGACCTCCTCTTCCGCCTCAACGTCATCGAGGTGACGGTGCCGCCGCTGCGCGAGCGCCGGGAAGAGATCCTGCCGCTGGCCCGCCGCTTCCTTGCCTTCTTCGCCCGCGCCGCGCGACGGGCCCCGCCCGAGCTGTCCCCCGAGGCCGGGCAGGCGCTGCTCGCCTATCCCTGGCCGGGCAATGTCCGCGAGCTGCGCAACGCCATCGAGCGCGCGGTCATCCTCAGCCCGGGGCAGGTGCTCTCGCCGGAGTCGTTCCCCGAGCGCATCGTGCAGCACGGGGCGCAGGTGCCCGCGGTGGGCGGCGACTTCAGCGCCGAGGCGGTCGAGCGCGAGCACATCCTGCGCGTGCTGGCGCGGACCCGCACCCAGGAGGAGGCGGCGCAGATCCTCGGCCTCGACGCCTCCACGCTCTGGCGCAAGCGGCGCAAGTACGAGGGTGGATGAGCGCGCAGAAGCGGCCAGAGGATTTCCTCGAGCTGGTCGAGCGGGCGCGGCGCGGCAGGCTCAAGCTCTACGTCGGCTTCGCGGCCGGAGTGGGCAAGACCTACCGCATGCTCGAGGAGGCGCACGACCTGCGCCGGCGCGGCACCGACGTGGTCATCGCCTTCGTCGAGACGCACGGCCGCGCCGAGACGGCGGCGCTGGTCGAGGGGCTGGAGGTGGTCCCGCGCCGGCGCCTCGAGTACCGCGGGGTGGCCGTCGAGGAGCTCGATCTCGAGGCCGTCCTGCGCCGCCGCCCGACCGTCGCCGTGGTCGACGAGCTCCCGCACACCAACGCGCCCGACTCGAAGAACCGCAAGCGCTGGCAGGACGTGGTGGCGCTCCTCGACGCCGGCATCAACGTCATCGGCGCCATGAACGTCCAGCACCTCGAGTCGCTCAACGGGCTGGTCGAGCGCGCCACCAGCGTCCTCGTCCGCGAGACGGTGCCGGATACCTTCCTCAAGCAGGCGGACCAGATCGTCAACCTCGACCTCGCCGTCGAGGACCTGCTCGAGCGGCTGCAGTCGGGGAAGATCTACGCGCCGGAGAAGATCCCCTGGGCGCTGGAGAACTTCTTCAAGGACCAGAACCTCGCCACGCTGCGCGAGCTGGCGCTGCGGGAAGTGGCCGAGAGCCTCGACCGCGCCGGGGCGGCGCGCGGGGCGCCGGAGCTGAAGGCCTCGGGCCGGGTGCTGGTCTGCCTCGCCTCGAACCCGCCCCGCGCCAAGACGCTGCTCTCCCGCGGCTCGCGGATGGCGGGGCGGCTCAACACCGACTGGTTCGTCGTCTACGTCGAGACGCCCGGCGAGGCGCCGCACCTGATCGACGCCGAGGCGCAGCGGCACCTGCTCGCCAACATGGAGAAGGCGCGCGAGCTGGGCGCCGAGGTGGTGCGGCTGCGCTCGGACCGCCCCGCCGAGGCGATGCTCGACTTCGCCCGCAGCCACAACATCGCCCACCTGGTGGTCGGCCGCTCGCAGCAGCCGTGGTGGCAGCAGGTGCTGACCGGGTCGGTGCTGACGCAGCTCTTGCGCGAGGGGACCGACTTCGACCTGCACGTGGTGGCGGCGACGGACGAGGAGCGGCCGTGACCGTCCGCACCCGGCTGCTCCTGGCGCAGGCGCCGCTCGCCCTCGGCCTCCTGCTGGTGGGCGCGGTGGCGCTGACCACCCTCGATGCGCTGGGGCGCGGCTCGCAGCGGATCCTTCGCGACAACTTTCGCAGCGTGCTTGCCGTGCAGCGGATGAAGGACTGCGTCGAGCGCGTCGACGCCTACGGGGCGGCGGGCGCGATGGGCCGGCCCGACCGGGGGAGCCCGGGGGCGGACATCGCCGCCTTCGAATCCCAGCTGGTCTTGCAGGAGCACAACATCACCGAGCCGGGCGAGGCCGAAGAGACCCGGCGGCTGCGCGCCGCCTGGAACGACGTGCTCGCGGAGCTGCACCGCACCGCGACAGGAACCAGCTACGACCGCTACCTCGAGGGGCTGCGGCCGGCGGTGCTGCGGGTGCGCGAGGCGGCCGACAGCATCCTCGCCATCAACCAGGACGCGATGCTCCTCAAGAGCGAAGAGGCGCGGGCGCTGGGCGAGCGCCACCGGTCGCTGGTGCTCCTCGCCACGCTCCTGGCTCTGGCGCTGTCGATCTTCGCCTCGCTCTCGCTGACCCGGCGCGCGCTGCGGCCGCTCGCGGTGCTCAGCCACGCGGTGCGGCGCATCGGCGAGGGGGATCTCGAGGCCCGGGCGCGGGTGCCCGGCGAGGACGAGATCGCGCAGGTGGGCCGCGAGCTCGACGGCATGGCCGACAAGCTGCGCGAGTACCGCCAGAGCTCGCTGGGCGAATTGCTCCTGGCCCAGCAGGCCTCGCAGGCGGCCATCGACAGCCTGCCCGATCCGGTGCTGGTGCTCTCGGTGGACGGGCAGGTGCTCAACGTCAACCAGGCGGCGGAGACGCTGCTCAAGCTCGCGGCAGGAGGGGAGCCGCTCGCGGCCCTGCCCCTGCCGCTGCGCGAGGCGGTCGAGAAAGTCCGCGCCCACGTCGCCGCCGGAAAGGGCGCCTGGACGCCGCGCGGGCTGGAAGAGGCGATCCGCGACGAGGGCGGCCGGGCGCTGCTCCCGCGGGCGACGCCGCTCTATTCGGAGCACGGCAACGTCACCGGCGTGACCATCGTGCTGCAGGACGTGACCCGCCTCCTGCGCTTCGACGAGCTGAAGAACGACCTGGTGGCCACCGTGGCGCACGAGTTCCGCACCCCGCTGACCTCGATGCGGATGGCGGTGCACATCCTCCTCGAAGGAATGGTCGGCGCCCTCAACGAGCGCCAGCTGGATCTGGTCACTGCCGCGCGGGAGGACTGCGAGCGCCTGCAGGGCATCGTCGAGGACCTGCTCGATCTCTCCCGCATCCAGGCGGGGAAAGTGGCGGTCTCGGTGACGCCGCTGCCGGCCAAGACCCTGCTGGAGGCGGCGGTGCAGCGGCACCAGCAGGCGGGCGGGCCGCGCCTCGAACAACGCCTCGGGGAGCCGGTGCTGCCGGTGCTGGCCGATCCCGATCGCATCGGGCTGGTCTTCGACAACCTGATCGGAAACGCGCTCCGCTACGCCAAGGGCCACATCGAGGTGGCCGCGCTTCCGCAGCACGATCGGGTGCGCTTCGAGGTGACCGACGACGGCCCGGGCATTCCCGCCGAGTACCAGGAGCGCATCTTCGAGAAGTTCTTCCGCCTGCCGGGGGCCAAGGGTGAAGGGATCGGGCTCGGGCTCTACATCTCGCGCGAGATCGTGGCGGCGCACGGCGGCGAGATGGGCGTCGAGAGCGAGCCGGGCCGCGGCGCGCGCTTCTGGTTCACGCTGCGGGTGCCCTCACGGCAGGCGGGCCCCGCCCGGGATCAGGGCAGGCGATAAGCCACGCTGGCGGAGATGGGCACGACGCCGGCGCCCGCCTTGGCTGAGACCTGGAAGTAGACGAAGTACGCAAAACGCGCGGTGTCGATGCGGTGCAGGTCGATGCGCTCGGTGGTCTCGGTGCGGACCTGTGGCGCGGCGCCGGTGCTGGTCACCGAAGCCAGCGGCTGGTCGTCCGAGCGGTAGAGATAGGCGCCGGTGTCCACCGCCGCGTCGTCGTCGAAGAAGGCGTAGGTCATCGAGGTGACCACGGCGCCGTCGGGCAGCGCGATCGGCACCACGATGAAGTCGTCCTCGCCCGCCGACTGGTAGCGCCCGGCGCCGCCGGGGACGCCCGCCGCCTCGGTCACCGTGGTCGAGAGGCGCGGCACTCCGGCGATGGCGGCCACCGAGACCACGCCGCGGGGAAGCAACTGGCAGCGGACGCTGCCGTCCTCGGTGATCACCCGGATGGCCGAGCCCGGCGCGCAGGTGCCGGTGATGCGCGACTGCTTCTTCTCGATGGCCTCCGCGTTGCGCACGATCTCGTCCGAGTACGTCTCCAGCGCCTTGCCGACCTCGGGCGGCATCTGCTGCAGGGCGAGGTGCCCCTGGATCTGCGCTGGCTCGACGGGCGGACCGTGCGGCGGAGCAAGGGCGGCGGCGGCGACCTTCGGCGGCGCGGCCTCGTCGCGGAAGTAGAGCGCGGCGCCCGCGGCCAGGGTTGCCAGCGCGGCGCCGGCGACGAGCCGCCTGGTCAAGGCGTCTTCCAGGCCACGCGCACCCGTCCATAGAGGGGGAAGGGCTGGTCGTCGGCGCTAGAAGTCAGCTGCGTCGGCGCGTCCTGGTCGGCCCCCGCCCGCGTCTGCAGCGTGTCGTAGGCGTCGATGCGCGGCGGGTGATCGAGCTGCATGGCGGGAGCGGTGGAGGCGTCGAGGCCGCGCGCCTTGAGCGCATCGATGATGGCCTGCCGCACGTCGAGGTTGCTGCCGATCTGTCCCGAGGCGCTGTCGCTCAGCTGCTGCCAGGTCCAGTCGGCGGCGGCGAACGCAAGGGGCTTCGGAGCGTAGGTCTTGTCCATGGTGGCGACCAGGCGCACGCAGCCGGGCCCGTCGAGCTGGGTTGCCTGGACCTTGACACCGGTGCGCGCGGTGAACCGCCAGCTGGCCACCAGGGACGCGCCAGCGGGCCTGGGAAGCGGCGCGCAGACGAGGAAGTCCAGGGTGTCGAAGCGGTTCGCCACCATCATCGAATGGGTGGTGATGCGGTCGAGGTGCAAGAACACCGCATCCTCGATGGCCTGCACCATGGCCAGCGGAAAGGCGCTGCCGCTGGAAAACCGCGCGGTGTTCCCCAGCGCGGTGGCCAGCGTCTCATCGCCGCTGAAGATCAACGAAGATCGGTAGGGCACGACCACCGCCGCGGCAACGGTGGTCCGCGCGTCGGCCGCGCGGGCGTAGCCCATGAAGGTCGGCGGATGCAGCTCCGCTCCGTAGGGAGGGTGGCCGCAGTCCAGCACCCAGGCGCCGCGCATCACGGCGCGGTCTCCGGCCTGCGGCGTGAAGCCGAGCGCGGCCCGCGGGAAGGTCCGGTTCTCGATCTCGGTGTGCAAGAGGCTCGAGCGCAGGTGCTCGAAGGGCAGGAAGGCGTAGGCGGGATCGGGCGCGACGTCGGCGTCGACGTCGGTGCCGAAGGGGTGGTCGGCGAGGACGTCGTCGCCCGAGTCATCGACTTCCGCAAGCGTTCCCGCCACGGAAAACTCGGGCTGGTCGAGGGTCGGCGTCGAAGCCTGCGGTCCAGGCACGACCGGCGCCCAGTGCCGAAGCACCTGTGGCTTGTCGATTCCGTTGGCGAAGAGCTCGCCCAGATAGGCCCGGGTCGGGTCGGCCGCGCAGACGTGCGGGTCGGGCGCGCCGAAGCCGGCCGGCAGCAGGGCGCGGTTGCGGCTCTCGGCCGAGGTGCCCGTCCAGGAGAGGAGCGGGCGGTCGGCAGGAACCTGGAGGCCGGCCGGGGAGCACCCGAGGGCCACAACGAGGAACGCGGCGGATCGCATGCAGTGACAAGTTTACCGCGGAAGGCTATCTCTCCCGAAACCTTTCTGGAGACATCCATGATCAAAGCCCTGTTGATCGCAGCGCTTCTGCCCTTCGCGGTGCTGGCGGCGCCGGTGAAGATCGGCGTCATCAACTCGATGACCGGTCCCGAGTCGCCCATCGGCGAGGATCTCTCGAACGGCATCAAGCTCGCGCTCGAGGATCTGAAGGCGAAGGGCATGGAGGTCGAGGCCGTCTGGGAGGACGACACCGGAAAGCCGCAAGTCGGCATCAGCGCGCTGGAGAAGCTGGCGACGCGGGACAACGTGGCCGGGGTGGTGGGCGCGTACACCAGCGCGGTGACCAGCGCGGTGGCCAAGAGCGCCGAGCGGTACAAGGTGGCGCTGGTCAACCCGGTCGCCTCCAAGGAAGACATCACCCGGCAGGGCTACAAGTGGGTCTTCCGCGTCTCGGCCACGACCGGCGACTACGCCGAAGTCCTCCTCGACATGGCGACCTCGTTCGGCAAGCCAAAGACCATCGCCATCCTCAACGAGAACACCGACTTCGGCACCAGCGGCGCGCGCTCGGCCAAGGAGTTCGCCGAGAAGAAGGGCCTCAAGGTCGTCTTCAGCGAGTCGTACTCCAAGGGCTCGCCGGACTACCGGTCGACGCTGGTCAACGTCCGCACCGCGCAGCCCGACGTGGTCTTCATGGTCTCCTACGTGGCCGACGCCATCCTCTTGATGCGGCAGTCGCGCGAGCTGGGTCTCTCTCCCCAGGCCTTCCTCGGCGCCGGCGCCGGGTTTGCCAACTCGCAATTTGCCAAGGAGACCGACGTCTCCAACGGCGTCTTCTCCTCGACGCAGTGGACGGGCGCGGCGGCCTGGAAGGGCGCCAAGGAGTTCGCGCAGAAGTACGAGAAGCGCTACGGCAAGCCCGCCAGCTACCACGCGGCGACGGCGTACACGGCGATGTGGATCCTCGGGCAGGAGGCGCACAAGGCGGGCGGAGATCGCGAGAAGGTGCGCGAGGCGCTCGGCGCGGGAAGCTGGGAGACCATCGACGGCCCGGTGAAGTTCGCCGACTACGCGGGCTACACCCACCAGAACAAGCACCAGATGCTGGTCGACCAGATCCAGGGTGGAAAGTTCTTCACCGTCTGGCCGAAGGAGCTGGCGACGGGCAAGCCGGTGTGGCCGTTCCCGGGCTGGAAGTAGCCTTCGCCCAGACGGACAGGTGAGCATTTTTGCCGCAGCGCGGCAAGATCGCTTGCGATCCTGCCGCCACAGCGTTCAAAGTAGCGAAAATGACGGTTGAGACAGGGCTGCCCCCGAAGCAAGGCCTCTACGATCCGGCCAACGAGCACGACTCCTGTGGTTTCGGTTTCGTCGCCGACATCAAGGGCCGCGCCTCGCACCAGATCGTCGCCAGCGCCCTCGAGGTGCTGAACAACCTCGAGCACCGGGGCGCGCAAGGCGCGGAGAAGGACACCGGCGACGGCGCGGGCATCCTGCTGCAGACGCCGCACGCCTTCTTCGCCCGCGAGTGCGCGGCGCTCGGCATCGCGCTCCCCCCGGCGGGAAAGTACGCCGCCGGCATGGTCTTCCTCCCGCCCGACCCCAAGGGGCGCGAGGCGATCGAGCAGATCTTCGCGCAGGTGATCGCGACCGAAGGCCAGCGGCTCCTCGGCTGGCGCGACGTTCCCACCGACAACGCCCGCCTGGGACCGACGGCGCGGTCGAGCCAGCCGGTCATCCGCCAGGTCTTCGTCGGCAGCGGTCCCGCCATCCAGGACGAGGCCCACTTCGAGCGCAAGCTCTATGTGATTCGACGGCTGGTGGAGAAGAAGGTCTCGCGCAGCTCCATCGGCGGGCGCAGCCACTTCTACGTGCCCTCCTTGAGCTGGAAGACGCTGGTCTACAAGGGAATGCTCAATGCGGGGCAATTGCCCGAGTTCTACCGGGACCTGCGCGACCCCGCCATCGTCTCCGCCATTGCCATGGTCCACCAGCGCTTCTCGACCAATACCTTCCCCTCCTGGTCGCGGGCGCATCCCTATCGCTATATTTCCCATAACGGCGAAATCAATACCCTGCGCGGCAACATCAACTGGATGCACGCGCGCCAGTCGATGATGCGCTCGAAGCTGTTCGGCGACGATCTGAAGAAGATCCTCACCATCATCGACACCGAAGGCTCCGACTCGGCCATGTTCGACAACGTCCTCGAGCTCCTCACGCTCTCGGGCCGCGAGCTGCCGCACGCGATGATGATGATGGTGCCCGAGCCGTGGGCGCGCGACGAGACCATGAGCCCCGAGCGCCGGGCCTTCTATGAATACCATTCCTGCCTGATGGAGCCGTGGGACGGCCCGGCCTCGATCGCCTTCACCGACGGCTTCCGGGTCGGCGCCGTCCTCGATCGCAATGGCTTGCGGCCCTCGCGCTATTACATCACCACCGACGACCTGGTGGTGATGGCCTCCGAGGTCGGCGTCCTCGACATCCCGCCGGAAAAGGTCGTCTACAAGGGGCGGCTGCAGCCGGGGCGCATCTTCCTCGTCGATACCCTGCTGGGGCGCATCGTCTCCGACGAGGAATTGAAAGAGCGCATTGCCCGCGAGCAGCCCTATGCGGAGTGGCTGAAGAAGTCGCTCCTGCACCTGCGCGACCTGCCCGTGCCCACCGAGGTGCGGGGCGCCGATCACGAGACGGTGCTGCGCCGGCAGGAGGTCTTTGGATATACCTCCGAAGACGTCAAGATCCTGATTACCCCGATGGCGGCCACCGGCAACGAGCCGATCGGCTCGATGGGCACCGACACGCCGCTGGCCGTCCTCTCCGAGCGGCCGCAGCCGCTCTTCAACTATTTCAAGCAGCTCTTCGCGCAGGTGACCAATCCGCCGGTCGACGCCATCCGCGAAGAGATCGTGATGATGACCGAGGCGGCGCTGGGCCCGGAGGCCAACCTGCTCGAGCCGGGGCCGGAGTCGTGCCGGCAGCTGGAGTTGCCCTCGCCGATCCTGAGCAACCAGGAGCTGGAGCAGATCCGCGCCCTCGACGGGCAGAGCGGCCTGCGCAGCGTGACCTTGCCCATCCTCTTCAATCCGCGCGAGGACGGCGCCGGCCTGCGCAAGGCGCTGGAGGACCTGCGCTGGACGGTCTCCGAGTGCCTCGCCGAGGGCTACAACTGCATCATCCTGTCCGACCGCGGCCACGACAAGGACCGCGCGCCCATCCCCTCGCTGCTGGCCTGCTCGGCGGTGCAGCACCACCTCATCCGCGAAGGAACCCGCACCCGCTGCAGCCTGGTGCTGGAGACGGGCGAGCCCCGCGAGGTGCACCACTTCGCCCTCTTGATTGGCTATG
>JAYWAJ010000165.1:0-6188 GCA_043782525.1 Deltaproteobacteria bacterium
GCGTAGTCCTGCGGCAGGTAGCCCAGCCGGCGCTCCTCGGGCGGCAGGTTGATCGCGCCGTCGAAGAGCGTGCGGCCGCCGAGGGCGATGCGGCCCGAATCCGGCGTGGCCACGCCCAGCAGCATGCGCAGCAGGGTGGACTTGCCGGCGCCGTTGGGGCCGGCGAGCAGCACCGTCTCCTCGCCGACCGCCAGCTCCAGGTCGAGGAGCCCGCTGACCACCCGCGCCTCAAGCACGCTGCACCCGGCGGACCACCAGCAGCACCAGGAGCGCCAGCCCGACCATCACCAGCGAGAGCGCCTGGGCGCCGCGCAGGTCGGATTCCATGGCGGTGTAGACGGCGAGCGGCAGCGTCTGCGTGCGGCCGGTGAGGTTGCCGGCGAAGAGCAGGGTGGCGCCGAACTCGCCGAGGGAGCGCGCCCAGCTCATGGCGGCCCCGGCGGCGAGACCGGGCGCTGCCAGCGGCAGGGCGACGCGGCGGAAGGCTCCAAACGGCGTCGCCCCCAGCGTGCGCGCGACCACCAGCGTGTTCTCGTCCACGCGGCGGAAGGCGGCGATGGCCGCCTGGATGAAGAACGGCGCCGAGACGAAGGTTTCGGCGAGGACGACGGCGGGCGTGGAGAAGGCGAGGGCGATGCCGTGGTGGTCGAGGAAGCCGCCGAGCAGTCCGCGCCGGCCGAAGGCAAGCAAGAGGCCGACGCCCGCGACCGCAGGCGGGATCACGGCCGGCAGCTGCGCGATGCTCTCCAGCAGGGGCGAGGGCCGCCGCGCCAGCCGCCAGGACAAGAGCGTCCCCAGGGTCACCACCAGCAAAAGGCTGCAGGAGGTGGTCAACGCCGAGAGGCGGAGCGCGGGTCCGAGCAGGGGGTTCCGGAAGCCGGCGCCGAGGCCGGACCAGCCCAGGGTGGTGGCGAGCGCGACGATGGGCAGGGCGAGGAAGACGACCAGGAGCGCGGTGGCCGTCGCCTGCGCTGCCTCCCAGGCGCGGCTCACGGGGTGAAGCCGAACCGCGCGAGCGTGGCGGCGCCGGCCGGCGAGCGCAGCAGCTCGACGAACTGCGCGGCCAGGGCGGGCTGGCGAGAGTTCGCCAACACCGCCACCGGATAATGGGCCGTGACGTTGAGCTCCGGCGGGATGGGGATCACCTGAACGGCTCTGCGGGCGGCGTCGGTGCGGTAGACGATGGCGGCGTCGGCCTCCCCCAGCTCGACCTTGGCCAGCACCTGGCGCACGTTCAGCTCTCGGGAGACGACGCGGCTCCCCAGCTCGAGGTGCGCGGCGGCGAGGATGCGGTCGGAGTAGGCACCGATGGGCACCTCGGCCGCGCCCAGCACGATGCGGTGCGCCTTGGGCAGATCCTGGAAGACGCGCAGGCCGGCGGGGTTGTCGCGGGGGACGACCAGCACCGGCTGGTTGTGGGCGAAGATCCGCGGCCGCGGCGCCTGCCCGCCCAGCAGCGCCATCTGCTTCTCGTCGGCGCTGGCGAAGACGTCGGCGGCGGCGCCGTTGTCGAGCTGCACGCGCAGCTCCTGCGAGCCGGCAAACTGCAGCGCGACCTTCACGCCCTGGTGCTGCTCCTCGAACTGCCGCGCCAGCTCCGAAAACACCTCCCGCAGCGACGACGCCGCAAAGACAGTCAGCTCCTCCGCCCGTGCCTTGCCCGCAGTCAGCACGAGAAGCGCCGCCGCCAGCCATGCGACGCGGCTTCGGGCCTGAAGCCTGAGGCCTGAAGCCTGAAGCCTGCTCTTCACGCTCGCACTTCCGCGACAACATCCCCGCACTCCCGCGCCTGGTACGCCGCGATCGCGCCCAGGTCGCGGCGGAAGGCAGCGGAGCAGAGGGTCTCGAGCAGTCGGGCGCCGCGCGGCTCGCGGGCGAACTCGAGCGGCAGCACCAGGTCGGAGCGCTCTTCCGCGAGGGGAAGGAAGCGCAGGCCGGCGGCCAGGGCGGCGCTCTCGGTGGTGACGCCGGCGTCCACCGCGCCCAGCGCCACCGCTTGCGCGACAGCGGTGTGGCTGCCCAGCACGGTGCCGCGGATGGCGCCCACACGGTGCTTTGCCAGGAGCCGATCGAGCAGGCGGCGCGCGCCGGCGCCGGGCTCGCGGGTGGCGACGCGCACTTGCCTTCCGCCCAGATCCTGGACGCCGCGGATGCCGCGCGGGTTGGCCTTGGCGACCGCGAGTCCTTCGCGCCAGCGGGCCAGGTTGACGACCAGGGCGTCGCGGCCCGGCAAGAGCGCGCGCACGAAGGGCACGTTGAACTCCCGCGACTCCTCGTCGTAGAGGTGGGCGCCGGCCAGGTGCGCTTCCCCCCGCGCCACCGCGCTGAGCGCCGCGCTGCTGGCCGCCTGCAGCCAGACCAGCCGCACGCCGGCGCGCCGCTCCGCGAGGTGCGCGGCGAGGAGGGCCAGCGCCGGATCGCAGCCCGCGACCACCACGGTGGTGCGCAGGGATTCGAGCGGACGCAAGGGCAGCGCGCGCCGGGAGCGGGGCGGCAGGAGGCCGTCGGCGGAGGTGGCCAGCGCGTCGGCCGGCAGGGCGTGCGCCACCCAGGCCCCGCCGATGGAGGCGAGCACCACCCGCTGCGAGCCGGGCGCGGAGACCAGCGGCGCCGCCGGACGCACCGCAAGCCCCGGGACGCGCTCGAGCGAAAAAAGCTCCTCGACGGTGCGCTCCAGCGCGGAGGCGAGGGCGAGGGCCACCCCGGTGGCGGGATCGCTGCGTCCCGACTCGATGGTGGAGATGGTCTGCCGCGAGACTCCGGCCAGGCGTCCCAGCTCCCGCTGATCCAGCCCCCGGGTGAGGCGCGCCTGCCGGACCTGGTTTCGCATGGGCGATGGTGTCGCGCATGCTTGTCACGGCGTCAAGTCGCTTGGGCACCGCAATGCCGCCGGATCACCTGGAAGAGGGTCTCGAGGTCGACCGGCTTCTTCAGGGCGCCGTTGAGGCCGGCCGCCCGGGACTTCTCCTCGATGCGCACGTCCGCGGTCACCAGCACCACCGGCAGCGCGGCGAGGGCGGGGTCGGCGCGGATGGCCTCCAGCACCTGGGCGCCGTTCATGGGCGCCATGTTCCAGTCGAGCAGGATCAGGCAGGGCGGAGCCGCGCCCTGCTTGAGCCAGTGGAGGGCCGAAGGTCCGTCGCCGACCGCCACCGCCGGGTGCCCCTCGTCCTCCAGGGTGTCCCGCAGCGCCTCGCGGATGTCCTCGTCGTCATCGACGATCAGGATGGACTGGCTGCACCCCATCGCTCGCCTCCTTCAGCGTATCCGCCGGATCCGTCACCACCGGCTCCGTCATCACCGGCAGCCTCACCGTGAACGTCGAGCCCTGTCCCGGCTCGCTGCGCACCGCGATCTGCCCGCCGCTGGCCTCGACCACCTGTTTCGCAATCCAGAGACCGAGGCCGAACCCACCATACTCCCGCGCCCCAGCGGCGCGGGCGAAGCGTTCGAAGATGCGCTGCAGCTGGTCGGCGGCGATGCCGATGCCCTGATCCCGCACCTCCACCACAGCCTGCGCCTCCTCGTGCCGCAGCGCAACCGAGATGGGCTTTCCGGCCCCGTACTTGATGGCATTGTCGACGAGGTTGGTGAGCAGCTGATCCATCCGCAAGGGATCCCACCAGGCGACCAGCGGCTGGCCCGCCTCGAGCTGAAGCTGGCCCGGCGCGAGGCGGCTCTCGAAGCGGCTGCAGACCTCCCGCAGCACCTCCCCCAGGTCCACCCGCTCTGGCTTTATCCTCAGCCGCCCGCGGGTGATGCGGGTCACGTCCAGGAGCTCGTTGATCAACCGCTCGAGGCGCTTGCCCGCCCGGCTCGCCTTGCCCAGCCGGTCCCGCATCCGGGCCTCGTTCGCCTTCCGCTCGACCCCCTGCACGTGCATCATCAAGGCGGCGAGGGGCGTGCGCAGCTCGTGGGAGGCGATGGAGAGGAACTCCTCGCGCAGCCGCACCGCCTCCTCCGCCTCGGCCAGCGCCGCGTCGCGCTGGGCGAGCATCTGCCGCTGCTCCTCGACGTCGGTGTTGGTCCCGAACCAGCGGACGATCTCCCCGCCGGAGCCGCGCACCGGGTTGACGCGGGTGAGGAAGTGCCGGAAGCGGCCGTCGGCGCCGCGCAGGGGGAAGGTCATCTCGAACGGCTGCCCGCTGCGGATCGACCCCTGCCACCGCTCCAGGACCCGGGGCAGCTCGGCGGGATCGTGCACCACCTGCCAGCCCCAGCCCTCCATCTGCGCGGGAGCGGTGCCGGTGTATTCGTACCAGCGGCGGTTGTACCAGAAGATGTAGCCGTCGCCGTTGGCGATCCAGGCGAGCGGCGGCATGGCGTCGGCGAAGTGGCGGAACTGCTCTTCGCTCTCGCGCAGCTTCTCCAGCGCCTGCTTGCGCTCGCGCTCGGCGCGGGAGCGCTCGGAGACGTCGCGGGTGGTGCCGACCACGGTCTCGATCCGCCCGCTCTCGCCGGCCACCGGCACGAAGGTGTACTCGTAGTTGCCTTCCACGCCCTCGGCGCTGACGTAGGAGTTGGCGCCGGAGACGATGGTCCCACGGAGCGCCTCGTCGAGCTGCCGCTGGTGCAGCGCGACCAGGTCGGCCGGGTAGCCGAGCTCGGCGAAGTTCTTCCCCAGCGCTTCGTCGAGCGACTTGCCCCACAGCTTGAGGAGCGACGGGCTCGCGTAGAGGAAGCGCTGATCGCGATCGAAGACGTAGAGGAAGTCCGGCGAGGAGAGGCCGATGGCCTGCAGGATCCGCAGCTGGTGCTGGTATTTCCGCCGCAGCTCCTCGACGGCTTCCGGCGGGCGCTCGCTCATTGGAGGAAGCCGGCGATGCGTTCGAGGAACAGATCCTTGCCGGCGGGGGTGCGGATGTCGAGGGTGGAGACGTCGACGGTCAGCACCTCCAGCTTGTGCTTGCCCGCGGCCACCTGGGGAAAGGTCCGGTAGTACGCGCCCAGGCCGGCGAGGAATTCGCCGGTGAGGCCCGCCTCCTCCTTGCGCCCCCGCTCGCGGATGCGCCGCAGGAGGATGTCGGTGTCGTGGCACTGCAGATACACCACCTTGTCCGGCTGGTGCAGGTCGCGGTTCAGGCGCTGAAAGTATTCCAGGTATAAATCCAGCTCGCGGTCGTCCATGTGCCCGAGGCCGTGCAGGTACTTGGCGAAGATCTCCGGATCCTCGAGCAGCGTGCGGTCCTGGATGCAGGACTTGGGCACGGTGTGGATCAGCTGGTGGTGCTGGCAGCGCTTCATGAGGAATTCGAGCTGGAGGGTGAAGCTCCACCGCCGCATGTCGGCGTAATAGTCACGCAGGAAGCGGTTGTCGATGACCGGCTCGTCGAAGAGCTCGAAGCCGAAGCGCTGGGAGACCAGCTTGGCGGCAGTGGTCTTGCCGGCGCCGATGTTGCCCGCGAGGGCGACGAAGAGCTTCTTCATGGGCATAGGCTAGCGCGCGCCGCCGGGGGACGCCTGCGGCGACCTGCCGGGGCTTCCCTGGTAGCGCTGCAGCTCCTCGCCGGCGCGGGACAGGTCGCTGAGCGAGGCGCGGAGCGCTCCCTCGCTGGCGTCGATCTTCAAGAGCGGCATCGACCGGTCCTGCGGGCTCGAGGCGTCGAAGGCCCGCTCGGTCCAGGTGCCGAGGTTGACGTAGAGGCGGCCCTCGGCCACCGCCCAGTCGAGGACGTGAGTGTGGCCAAGCACCAGCGCGTCGGGGTGGGGCGCGTCGTGGGCAAGCTTGCGCTCGCCCTTGACCGCCTCGAAGGCGCGGACGGCGGTGCGCTCCCAGAGCCGGTCGGCCTTGTCCACCGCGCTGCGCACGCGGTTGGCGCTGATGTACCCGGCGAGGAAGCCGACCGGCCGCGGCAGGTAGCCGTTGTCGGCCAACAAGCGCAGGAAGGCCCGGTAGAAGCGGCGAAAGCCCGCCTCGTCGGTCCACCGCTGGAGGACGGTGATGACCGCCTCCTCCGGCCGCAGGGCGACGATGCGGTCGGGATCCATCCGCACGTTGGCCGGCGCGCCCTTGTGGCGCAGCCAGGGGATGACCGCCTGGTGGAGCGCGTTGGTCATCACTTCGCCGCTGCCGCCGGGCTGCGCGTTGCCGTCGTCGAGCTCGTGGCCGTGCTGCAGCACCACCGTCTTCCCGCCGACCGGCCGCACGCAGGAGCGCTCGATGCGCGCCCGCACGCCGTGCGAGGCCA
>JAYWAJ010000166.1:0-16509 GCA_043782525.1 Deltaproteobacteria bacterium
ACGCTGCCGTCGGCCGAGACCACCACCACCGGGATCGGCGACAGCTGCGGATCGCGCTGCTTCTCGGCGTAGAACTGCACGCCGCTCATCACCGGCATCATGAGATCGAGCAGGATCACGCTGGCCGCGGCGCCCTCGCCCCGCAGCTTGGCGAGCGCGTCGCGGCCGTCGACAGCGGTCACCACCTGGTAGCCCTCGTCGGTGAGCACCTCGGAGAGCGATTCCCGGATGTCAGGATCGTCGTCGACCACGAGGACCAAGTGGTCGCCAGGATGAAAGCCGGTCATGGCAAGAGCGTACCGGAGGACTTGTCGAGCCGCAATCTATTGACGCAGGCCCAGTTCCACCGTGAACGTTGAGCCCGCGCCCGGCTGGCTTTCGACCGCGACCTTTCCGCCCATCGCCTCGACCAGCACGCGCACGATCCAGAGGCCGAGCCCGAGGCCGCTGTAGTGCTCGGGCGAGACGGCGCGGGCGAAGCGCTGGAAGAGCCGGCGCTGGTCGGCGGGCGCGATGCCGATGCCGTGATCGCGGACGGTGAGGACGGCCCGGCCGGCCCGCGCGGCGACGGTCACTTCGACGGGAGCGCCGGGCCCGTACTTGAGGGCGTTGGAGATGAAGTTGGTGATCACCTGGGCGAGCCGCATGCGGTCCCAGCGCCCGACCACGCCCTCTTCGAGGGAGAGCTCGAGCCGGCAGCCGGCGGCCGCCAGCGCCGCGTCGAAGCCGGCGGCCACCTCCCGCACCAGCTGCGCCAGGTCGACGTCGGTGGTCTCCAGCAGCAGCGGGCCCGCCGCCGCCCGGCTGACGTCGAGCAGGCTCTCCACCAGCTTCCCCAGCCGCTCCACCTGGTGGTCGATGGTGGCGACCTTCGCGGCCAGCCGCTCCGGCGGCAGCGGCGCCTTGGCCAGGTTGCGCCGCAGGCCGGAGACTTGCAGCTGCAGGCTGGTGAGCGGCGTCCGCAGCTCGTGCGAGGCGATGGAGAGGAACTCATCGCGCAGGCGGACCGACTCCTGCGTGGCGCGGTAGAGGCGCGCGTTCTCGACCGCGACGCCGGCGCGACGCCCGACCTCCTCCATCAGCACCAGGTCGCCGGGCCCGAAGCGCCGGTCCGACTCCGCCCATCCCAGGCTGAGCGCGCCGGCGGTGCGATCGATGCCGGCGAGCGGAACCACCAAGGCGGACTTGAGGCCGAAGGCGCGCAGCTCGTCGAGGTGCGCGCGGTCCCGGGCGCCTTGCTCCAGCAGCTCCTCGGTGACCGACACATGCAGCTCGCTCTGCCCGCTGCGCAGCACCCGCGCCACGCTGGAGGGCCCGAGGAGGTCGCGGGGATGGCGCAGGAGCAGCTGGCGCAGGGCCTCCGCCTTGGCCGGATCGGCGTGAGACACGATCACGGTCTGGGTCTCGCTCTCCTCGATGACCTCGACCGTGCACCAGTCCGCGAAGTGCGGCACCAGCAGCTGCGCCAGCCGCTGGAGGCTGACCTCGACCTCCAGCGAGCTGCTGAGGAGCGCGCTCGCTTCGGCGAGGAACCGCATCGCGCTGCGCTCGCGCTGGGCCTCGCCGAAGAGGCGGGCGTTGTCGATCGCCAGCTCGGCGCGGTGGGCCAGCTCTTCCGCCATGCGCAGGTCCTGCTCTCCGAAGGGAGTCGCCGCCGGACCCCGCATCAGCGAGATCACGCCCACCGGCCGGCCGCGGACCCGCATCGGCACCATCACGCAGGAGGCGCAACCCAGGCCGCGCAGGACGCGCAGGTGGTCTTCGCCCTGGGCCGCCGCTTGCAGGTCGGCGTCGGTCACCACCTGCTGGAGGATGCTCCTGCCCTCGCTGAGCACGCCGGGCAGCGCCCCGGCCCGGTGCCTCGCCGGAGGAAAGCGCACCTCGTACTCCGCGACCAGCTCGCGCTTTTCCGGATCGGCGTGCGCCACCGCCACCCGCCGCAGCGTCCCCTCGTCGTCGAGCGCCGCCACCGTGCACCAGTCGGCGATGCCGGGAACCCCGAGCGCGGCCACCCGCCGCAGCGTCTGCTGCAGATCGAGCGACGAAGCCAGCGCGGCGCCGGCCTCGGCGAGGAAGCTGGCGCGCTTCTCCATGGCCTGGGCGTCGATGCGCGCCGCCTCGGCCGCCTCGGTGGCCGCCCGCTGCTGGGCCTGCGCCTCGATGCGCTCGACCGACTGGCCGATCTGCCCGCCCAGCGTCGCCACCGACTCCAGCAGATCTTCATCGATCGGGAGCGGCAGCCGCTGGAAGAACTCGACCACGCCCGCCACCTGGTCCCTCACCAGGAAGGGAAAGGCGAAGGCGGCATGCAACCCGGCGGAGGCGGCCACCCTCGAGCGCTGAAAGCCCTGCTCGTCCTTGAGGTCGGCGATCCACACCGCCCTGCGGGCCTGCCAGGCGTGGCCCGGGAGCCCTTCACCCAGGGCGAAGGTGCTCTCCCGCGAGAGCGCCTCGAACTGCGCCGCCTCGACGCCGGGCGCGTGCCAGGACGCCACCTGGCGCAGCCGACCCTCGCGCACCAGCCAGAGGGTGCCGAGGGCCCAGCCCAGGTTCTCGCCGATGGCGCGCAACACGCCGGCCGCCGCGCCCTCGACGGAGTCGGCGCTGACGAAGATGGAGAGGACGGCGCTCTGCGCGGACAGCCGCTGCTGGGCGAGGAGCTGCCGCTCCAGCTCGACGCGATCGCGCAGGTCCCGCAGGGAGGCGACGATGATCTCCTTGCCCTCTTCCTGCACCGCCGAGAGGGTCAGCTCGATGTCGAGCTCGACGCCGTCGCGGCGAATGGCCGGCACGCGCACCGGACGGCCGAAGATCCGGCGCCGGTGTGTCTCCTGGTAGCGACGGAACCCCGCCTCGTGCAGGGCCTGCATGCGGCGCGGCATCAGCCCGGAGAGCGGCATGCCGAGGAGCTCCGCCTGGCTCCAGCCCAGGAGCGTCGCGGCGGCCGCGTTGGCGTAGATGATCTGGCCGCTCTCGTCGGCCGCGACGATGGCGTCGGCGAGGCCCTCGAGGACGGGCGCGGAGTCCCGGATCGACATCTGCGGGATGCTCTAACCCATCCGCCCGCGGCGCGGAAGCCTTCAGCGCAACTTCTGCCGCACCGCTCCCGCCACCATCTCGATGGCGATGTCGTTGTTGCCGCCGTGGGGAATGATGATGTCGGCGTAGCGCTTGGACGGCTCGACGAAGCCGTAGTGCATCGGACGCACGGTGCGGAAGTATTGCTCGATGACGCCGTCGAAGTCGCGGCCGCGCTCCTTGATGTCGCGGGAGAGGCGCCGGATGACGCGCACGTCGGCGTCGGAGTCGACGAAGACCTTGACGTCCAGCTCGCGCCGCACCGGCTCCAGCGCCAGCACCAGGATGCCCTCGAGGATGATGGCGTCGCCGGGGTTGACCCGCACGGTGTCGCGGGTGCGGGTGTGCTCGGCAAAGGAGTAGACGGGCTTTTCCACTGCCCGCCCCGCCTGCAGCTCGCGGAGGTGGGCGACCAGGAGCTCGGTGTCGAAGGCGTCGGGGTGATCGAAGTTGAACGCCCGCCGCTCTTCCATCGGCATCTCGGCGAGGTCGCGGTAGTAGGCGTCCTGATCGAGGAAGGCAACCGGATGTCCCTGGAGGCGCTCCACCAGCCGCCGCGCCACCGTGGTCTTCCCGCTGGCGGTGCCGCCCGCGATGCCGATGGTGAGGGGCCGCACGGGCGCATCGCTACCACGAAATCTTCCAGCTTGCCTCTCTCGATCCCGGTGGGCGAGGATGCGCGCACCGATGGCCATCGATTCCGCAGAGCTGGCGCAGATCGCCGCAGAAGCACAGGACATCGCCGGGACCGTGGGCCAGCCCGCCGGCACCGCGCACCTGCTCCTCGCCATCTTCACCGTGCCGGGCCCGGCCGACCTGCTGCTGCGCGAGCGGGGCTGCGACGAGGACAAGGTGCTGGCCGAGCTCGGCGCGCAGGGCGGCGCCGCCGTCGAGCCCGAAGGCGCCTTCGCGCTGGCCCTCGACCGCAGCCGCCAGCTCGCCGACGACTGCGGCACCGCGGAGGCGGGCGGGCTGCACCTTTTGGTCGCCCTCACCCGTCTCTCGAAGACCTCCGCCGCCACCCTGCTGGACAAGACCGCCGCTCCCCTCGCTTCGTTGCGGACCACCGCGCTCAGCTACCTGACCTCTTCTGTCCCGCGCCGCCGCGCCGAAGCCGCCGCCCCGGTGGAAGCGCCGCGGGCCGCGGTCGCGGTGCGCGCTCCCCTGGCGCAGGCGGCGGCGCTGCCATCGCTGCCCCCGGACACGCGCGTCACCACGCTGCCGCCCCCCGAGGACCAGGAGCAGGCCGAACCGAGGAGCGCCGCTCCCCCGCGCCCGCTGCCGGCCAGCGCGGCGCCCGCGCCGGTGGGCCGCGCTCCGCTCTCGCGCTACGCGCTCGATCCGCGCCTCTATCCCTGGCTCTCCACCCATTCGCGCAACCTGACCGAGCTCGCCAGCCAGTCGCGGCTCGACCCGGCCCTCGGCCGCGAGCGCGAGCTGGACGAACTGCTCGACATCCTCGGCAAGCGCCGCGCCAACAACCCGGTGCTGGTCGGCGAGCCGGGCGTGGGCAAGACCGCCATCGTCGAAGGCCTCGCCCAGCGGTTGCTGGAAGGAGCTGGCTCCGCGGGCGACGGGCGCGGCCCGCAGGGAGGAGCGGCGGACCGCGTCGTCGTCGAGCTGGACGTGAGCGGCCTCGTCGCCGGCACGCAGCTGCGCGGCTCCTTCAGCGAGCGGCTGATGGGCATCAAGGACGAGGTCAAGCGGGCGGAAGGCCGCGTCATCGTCTTCATCGACGAGCTGCACATGCTCATCGGGGCGGGCGCCGCGGGCGAAGGGCCGCAGGACGCCGCCAACGAGCTCAAGTCCGCGCTGGCCCGCGGCGACTTCCCCTGCGTCGGCGTCACCACCCACGACGAATACCGGAAGTACATCCAGAGCGACGCCGCCCTCGAGCGGCGCTTCGTGCCGGTGCTGGTGCGCGAGCCTTCGCCCCAGCAGGCGCGGGAGATCCTGCAGGGCGCGGTGGCCCGTTACCAGGAGCACCATCAAGTGCGCTTCCTGCCCGAGGCGCTCGACGCCGCCGCCCGCCTCACCGCGCGCTACGTCCGCGACCGCTGCCTGCCCGACAAGGCCTTCGCCGCCATCGACCTGGCCGGCTCGCGCGCCCACCGGGAGGGCCGCACCGAGGTCACCCGCGAGGACGTCGCCCGCGCCGTCGCCCGCATGGCCGGCCTGCCGGAAGACCGCCTGCTCCAGCCCGACGGCGAGCGCTACCTCCAGCTGGAGAAGCGCGTCGGCGCGCGCATCGTCGGACACGAGGCCAACCTCGCCGCCATCGCCAAGGGCATCCGCCGCAACTACGCCGGCTTCTCCTCGCAGCGGCCGCTGGCCTCGTTCCTCTTCTGCGGGCCGTCGGGCGTGGGCAAGACCGAGACCGCCAAGGCGCTCGCCGACGAGCTCTTCGACGGCGCGCTGGTCCGCATCGACCTGTCGGAGTACGCCGAGCCGCACACCGCCGCGCGGCTGGTGGGGGCGCCGCCCGGCTACGTCGGCTATGGCGAGGGCGGCCAGCTCACCGAGGCGGTCCGGCGCAAGCCCGCGTCGGTGGTGCTGCTCGACGAGGTGGAGAAGGCGCATCCGTCGGTGCTGCAGCTCCTCTTGCAAGTGCTCGACGAAGGCCAGCTCACCGACGGGCGCGGCCGGCGCATCGACTTCACCGCTGCCGTGCTGGTCCTCACCAGCAACCTCGGCGCCGCGGCCTTCGACGGCGGCGGGCCGCGCACGATGGGCTTTGGAACGTCCGATCCTTCGCAGGAGAAGACGCAGCCGCCCGGCCCCGCCGAGCACCCGCACGCGAAGAAGGCGCTGGAGCTGGCGCGGGCGGCCTTCCCGCCGGAGCTGTGGGCGCGGCTCGACGAGCGGCTGGTCTTCGCTCCCCTGGCGCGGGAGGAGGTGGCGCGCATCGCGCAGCTCCTGCTCGAAGGCAGCTCGCGGCGGCTCTGGGAGGAGCGGCGCATCGCCTTTCGCACCGGGCCCGGGCTGATCGATCACCTGATCGCGCGCGGAGGCTGGCAGACGGCGCTGGGGGCGCGCCCGATGCGGCAGATCATCCAGCGCCTGGTCGAATCGCCGCTGGCCGACGAGATCCTCGCGGGTCGCGTACAGCCCGGAGAGGCCCTGCTCGCCAGCGCCACCGACGCCGGCGTGCAGTTCCAGCGCGACGGGCAAGGCGGCGGGTCCGACGGAGGAGAAAGCCGCAGGCGCGACGCATGAAGCCGCTGCGCACCGCCGCCGTGCTGGGCGCGGGCGCCGTCGGGTCGGCGCTGCTGGAAGAGCTGCCCCACGCCGGCCTGCGCGTGCTGGCCGCCTGGACGCGCAGGAGCGGCCTCGAGCCGCCGCCGCTGCGGGACGTGGACGTGGTGCTCATCGCCGTACCCGACGGCGCCGTCGCCGCCCTCTGCGCACGGCTCGAAGTGGGGCGCGGCCAGCTGGTGGCCCACCTCGCCGGCGCGCTCGACCTCGCCCCGCTGGCGGCGGCCCGGCGCAAGGGCGCGCGGACCGGCTCCCTCCATCCGCTGCGCGCCTTCGTGCGCGGCCAGCGGCAGGACTTCGACGGCGCGGCGGCCGGCATCTCCGGCTCGGACGCGGCCGCCCGCGACCAGCTTGCGCAGCTCGCCCGCCGCCTGGGGATGATGCCGGTCGCCACCCAGGACCGCTCGCGCGCCCTCTACCACGCGGCGGCGGTGCTGGCCGCCGGCGGCCAGGTGGCCCTCTTCAGCGAAGCCGTGCGCACCTTCCGCAAGGCGACCGGCGCCTCCGAGCCCGCCGCCCGCGCCGCGCTGTTTCCCTTGGCGCTGGGCGCGCTGGAAAAGCTGCGCAGCCTCCCTGCCACCGGCGCCCTCACCGGCCCAGCCGTCCGCGGCGATTTTCAAACCATCGCGGCGCACCGCAAGGCGCTGCCCAAGAATCTGCTCCAGCTCTACGACGCGCTGACCACCGTCATGCTCCGCTTGCGCCAGCCCGAAGCCCGAAGCCCGAAGCCCGAAGCCGCTTCAAAACACTCCCGGCGCCACCGTCCCCGCCGCCGGCCCTAGCGATCCGATCATCGCCTCGACGTCTTCCACCACCTCGGGCGGCGCGCCCATCGGCCAGCTCGCGATCACCAACGCCACGTGATCGCCGGCCCGCACCACCGCCACCCGGCCGCGGACCTCGTCGGCCACCGAGAAGGAGAAGCCAAACGCATCGCCGCCGCGCGCCGGCACCCGCTCGACGTCGTCGACGTGCACGCGCGCCTCGTTGGAGAGGTTCTGCATCAGCATGCGGGCGAGCAGGCGCAGGTCGTTGATGCCGTCCGCGCTCTGCACCACCAGCTGCGCGCCGGTCTCCTGCGAGAGCGCCAGCAGCGGGACTTGCTGCCCGTCGGGGCCGCGGACGCCGGCGCGGAACATCCAGCGCTCGTTGTCCGGCCGGTTCAGGGCGAACTGGCCGGTGCGGTCCTGCCACAGCTTCGGTGCGGCGAGGCCGTGCTGCGGCGACTTCGGCGCCCGTCCCTGCGGCGTGATCACCCGGGCGGGAACCAGCCGCGCCGGGGGAAGCGTGGAGCCAAGCGCCAGCACGACTGCCACGAGGAAGGAGCACATGAGAGACGGTCAACACTGCGCGTCCCGAACGCAATCAGGGCGCGAGGGTCTCGAGGGCCGCGGTCAGCTCCGAGAGCGTGTGCGTGTCTCCCTTCTTGCGCGCGACCTCCTGCCCGCGCTCCAGCGTGGCCCGTGCCTCCGCGTTGCGGCCCAGCGGCTGCAACACCATCCCGAGCTGAAGATAGGCGGCGAGGTAGTCGGGCGCGCGCTGGATGAGCTCGCCCAACTCCCGGGCGGCGCCCTCGGCATCGCCCTTCCCTTTCAACTCCAGGGCCAGCGCATAGCGCGGGAACGGCGCGTCAGGCTGCGCCTCGATGAACTTGCGGAGCTGCTCGGTGCGTTCCATCGCGCGCTTATAACTCGAAGACGTCGAGATCGTCGCAGACGTGAACTCCCGCATCGCGCGGAATCCCCGCCCGCGCCTCGGCTCCCAGATGCGCCAGCACGATACGCGGAACCTCCGGCAGCGCCGCCCCCAGATCCTCCCAGTTGAGATGCCGGTGCCCTGAGGCCTGAGGCCTGACGCCTGAGGCCTGCCTCACCTCTCCTGCGGCCTGCCGCATCTCCGTGCATTCCGCAAACAGCACCGCCGCCCCGTCGCACAGGCCCGCCGCGATGCGGCCGGTGTCGCCGGTGAAGGCGAGGTCGCCGATGCGCAGCGAGAGCGCCAGGTCGGGCGGCGTCATGTGCTGCGCTTCGAAGGCCCGGACCGGGCGGCCGCAGACGAGCGCCGCGTCCCCGGGCCGCAGCTCGCGGACTTCGAGCGGAAACGGCAGCGGCCTCGCGGCGGCGCGCGCATAGCAGGCGGCCCAGAGCGCCTGCAGCCGGTCGCGCGTTCCGGGCGGCCCGGTCACCACCAGCGGCGCGGTGCGCTGCAGCCGGTAGACCGCATCGACGAGGAGGAAGGGCCAGCCCCCGATGTGGTCGCCGTGCAGGTGGGTGAAATGCACCGCCTGCAGCACGGCCGGGTCGCGCCCCAGCCGCTGCATGGCCTGCAGCGCGGTGGCGCCGAAGTCGACGGCACAGGCGCCGAGCGCGTCCTCGATGAGCCAGCAGGTGTGCCCGCGGCCGGCGGAGCAGAAGGCATCGGCCGACCCCAGCGCGGTGACTTTCATTTGGGCACCTGCGCGAGCAGGGGCGCGAGCTGCGCCGCGACGTTGCCCTGCCGCAGATGGATCTCGCGCCGGAGCGCCTCCAGCGAAGCCGCGCCGCCCCGCAGGGAGAGCTCGGTGACCACCACCTCGCCGCCGCGTCTCCAGCGCAGCCGCAGCATGGGCAACTCCTTTTCGGCGAGCGGCGCGAAGGCGCGGTGCAAGGCCGCGTCCTCGATGGCCCGCAGCTCGATGGCGAGGAGCGCCCCCGGCCCTTCGCGCTGGATGAAGAGCGCCTGCTCGGTGGCCCAGAGGTCGCAGACGCAGGCCTCTTTCCACGCCGGCAGCAAGAGCGCGGTGCCGTCCGCGAAAGCAGTGCCATGGTAGAGCGCGCGCGGCGAATCGACGAGCCGCGTGCCCTCAGGCGAGGCGGCCGCCGGAGCCGCGCCGGCAAAGCGCAGGTGCCGCGCCTTGATCCGCCGCGCCTGAAAAAGCAGCGCGCCCGCGACCAGTGCCGTCGCGAGCGCGCAGAAGATTCCGAAAGTCGCCAACGCCTTACTCGGCGGCGCCCTCGCCGCCGCCGGCGACGTCGTCGAGCTCCTTCAGCTTTTCCTCGACGGCGTTCTTGGCCTTGTCGAAGTTCCTGTTGCAGCCCACCAGCACTTCGCCCGCCGTCTTGGCCTGCACGCCCTTGTCCACCGCCGGGCAGACGTTCTTGTTGCCCTGGAGGAAGGCCTGGTCCAGCTCGGTGGCGTAGGTGCTCGTCGCCTGGCCCAGCTTCTTCCAGTCGGCAATGAAGGTATTGGTCACCTGCGACCGCTGCTCCACCAGGTCCTGCGCTTCGGCGACCTTGTTCCTCATGTCCACGTCGGCGATCTGCTCGGCCGAGCCGGTCAGCGCCTGCGCCGAGGCCGACGACTGCGCCGCGAACTGCGAGATCGAGGTGGCGATGCGGTCGTAGGTGCGGGCGAGATCGCGGTAGCCCGCCACCACCCGCTTGGCGTCGTCGCCCTTGGGAATCGCGGAGCAGTTGGGCTTGCCGAGCGTGTTGAGCGTGCGAGCGACGTCGGCGACCTTGTCGACGGCGGCCGAGCAGGGCTTGGCCTTCTGGCCCTCGCGCGCGGCGCCCACGAAGGCCGAGAGCGTGGCGAGGTCGCGCTTCCGCTGCTGCTTCTTCTTGAGATAGAGCCCGCCGCCGATGCCGGCGCCCGCCAGCAGGAGGACGCCGGCGATGATGCCCGCCAGCATCCTGGGGTTCATGCCCGCGTCGGGGCGCTTGCGGCCGCCGACCACGTCGACCCGGATGGAGGTCTGCCCGCAGCGCAGCACGTCGCCGTCGTAGAGCTCGACGTCGTCGACCCTCTCGCCGTTCAGCCAGATGCCGTTGGCGGAGCCGAGGTCCTTGACGCGAATCTCGCCGTTGATCTTGCTGATCTCGGCGTGCTTGCCGGACATCGAGCTGTCCTTGACGGCGATTTCGCAGGCGTCGGAGCGGCCGATGGTCACGGTGATCGACCGCATCGGGAATGCTTTCTCAACGCCGTTCGGGCCTTTGACGATGAAGTTGGCCGAGACCCCGTCGAGAAGCGCGGGGTTGATCATTTCTGTTTTCGGAGGTCCTTCTTCGCCCATGATTTTCCTCGCTGAAACGAACTGGATGCAGGACTGTTTGGGGTCCGCAGCGTAGAGGCAGGCGCCGCTTCGGTCAAGCTTCGAGCAGCCCTGAGAAAAAAAAATTTTATTTAAATGCCGGGGCGCGCTGCCTGTGGAAGGCAACGCGCCCGGAGTTGAAAGTTGTTTCCAGCTGGAGCTATCGGGCCCAGCGAATTACTTGCCCAGCTGCTCGGCAGGCTTGGCCGGCTCCTGGTGCATCTGCTGCGAGGTGCTGCCGGTCTTGGCCTGCGGCAGATCGCTGGCGGCGGGCGGGGGCTTCACCGAAGGCTTGAGCACGGGCAGGTCCGCCTTCGCGATGGTGTCGCCGGGCTGCTTGGCGCCCTCGGCGTCTGCGGTCAGCATGACCGCCTTGCCCTGATCGACCGCGGGCAACTCCGAGTTCATGGCGAAGCCGCTGCCGTTCTGGTCCGCCTCGATCGCGCCCACGTCGACGGGAGCGCCGGTCAGGGGCTGCATCCAGAGGTGGTAGGCCTTGCCGCCGTCGAGCTTGGGCTCGAGGCCGTAGGCGCTGACGCGCATGAAGGTCTTGCCGTCGGGCAATTCGCCCCAGGTCACCGCTGCCCAGGCCGCGCTTTTTGCCTTTTTGTCGGCAGCGTCGAGGACGACGGTGGTGCGGCCGGGGCTCTTCGCCAGCGCGTTGTCCTTCTGCAATCCAGCGATCTGCTTGGTAAAGCCCGTGGTCTGTTCCTTGGTCTGCTGCGAGTCGCGCTCTGCCGACATCGCGCGCTGCTCAGCCGCGCTGAGCGTCGAAGCCAGGTAGGCCAGCAAGGCCAGGAAGGCGACGATGATGATCACTGCAGGGAGGGCCGCTTTCCAGGAGCGCTTGGCGGAGCCTTCGGTCAGTCGGGCAAAGCGGGGCCGGGTATCTGTCAGGGTTTCGTCCATGACAGAACATTTTCCACTGCTGAACAGAAATGGAAGTGCCGGGCGCGTCCTTAAGCGTCCGGGCGTCGCCGCAGCGACGGACCAAGCGCCAGCGCCAGACCGAAGTCGGCGTCGTGCATGGCTTCCTGTGACACTGGAACCTTGCGGGGCGAGCGCGTCTCCACGGCTGCAGAAACCACAGGGGCGGAGCGGCGCTTCGGAGAGCGGCGACTGCTGGGGTCGGCCTTCCTCGACATGGCGCGTTGTGTACCCCGGACTCACCCGCAGGGCAAGACGAGCCTTATTCCCAGCCTGCCTGGTTCGCGGGGCGGGGCATCGGTCGTTTGGCCGTGCAGGGACCTGCCCGCCGGTGGCGCGCCGTAGCGTCCGGTGTTACGACGCGCAGCACCGATGGCAAAAGCGATGCAGAAAGCGAAGAGGGTCGACCTGCGGCCACGCGTGGTCACGCAGCCGCAGAAGACCCTGGCGACGTTCCCCAACCCGGCGCCGCAGCGGGAGTACGAGATCCGCTTCGAGAGCCCGGAGTTCACCTGCCTCTGTCCGATGACGGGGCAGCCGGACTTCGCCACCATCCGCATCGCCTACACGCCCGACCGGACCTGCGTCGAGCTGAAGAGCCTCAAGCTCTACCTGTGGAGCTTCCGCAACGAGGGCGCCTTCCACGAGGCGGTCACCAACCGCATCCTCGACGAGCTGGTGGCGGCGGTGAAGCCGAGGCGCTGCGAGGTGACCGGCGACTTCCTCGTGCGCGGAGGGATCCACACCGTGGTGGTGGTGCGCTACCCGTAGCGCCCTGGTGGTGCGCTACCCGTAGCGCCCTGGTGGTGCGCTACCCGTAGCCTTCCGGACGAATAGTTTGCCCCTGCCGGGCGGCACCGGCAGGATGGCGCCGTGCTCTCCGGCGAGCTTCACCCGTTCGTGCTCCATTTCGCGGTCGCGCTCCTCTTGATGGCGCCGCTCTTCGACGTCGTCGGCCTGCTCCTGCGGCGCGAGGCGCTCTTGCTGGCCGGGCGCTGGAACACGCTCTTCGGAACGGCTGCGGCCGTCCTGGCGCTCCTCACCGGGCTGGGCGCCGAGGCGTCGCTCGGCCCGCACAGCGCCGCCGGCGAGGCGCTCCTGCACCTGCACCGCGCCCTCGGGTTCGTGATGATGGCGGTGTGGATCCCGGTCGCGGGTTGGCGCGCCGTCTCGAAGCTGCCGCTGCCGGCGCGGGCCCGGACACTCTACCTCGCGGCGGCCATCTCGGGCGCGGCCATCCTCACCGTCGAGACGGTCCTGGGCGGCACCATGGTCTACCGCCACGGCGTCGGGCTCTCGCCCTCCGCCCGCGCCGAACCGATGCTCCGGCCGAATTCACCGGCGCGCTGAGCGGGCTCCAAAGCACACCGCGGAGGCGCGGAGAACGCGGAGAAGGGTTTGCCGGGCCCGCGCCCACGCGCCACCTCGGCGGCGGCCCGGGCAAACCCAACCCACCCTCCGTGCCCTCCGCGCCTCCGCGGTAAGATTTAAATGTTGCCGATCTTCACTCGAGCTCGAGGTCTCGCAGATCGACCCGCCGCGGCTGCCGGAAAAGCAGCTTCCCGAGGATGAACCCGGCGAAGGCGCCCACCGCGATCACCTGCCCCGGATGTTCCTCCGCCCAGGCCGCTACCCTGCGCGCGGCGACGGAGGCGTACTGCTTGCCCAGCTCGATGCCTTCCTGGAATGCCTCCAGCTCGGTCTGCGCCACGCTCTTCTGCGCCGCGCCGGTGGAGAACTGCGCGCCGCCCTGCGACTGTTCCATGGTCATCGCGTGGTCGCCTTGGCGATCAACATGCCGACGATGAGTGCGCCCGAAAACGCGGCCACCGGATGCCTGCGGACGGCGCTGCGCCAGTTGAGCGTGTCCGAGACGTTGTCGCGCAGGTCGTTTACCGACTGTTCGATCTGCTCCCGGGCCCGCTCGATGCCGGCGCGAATTGCGGCGGGGTCCCTGCTGGTGTCTGCCATGTGTTCCTCCTGCCAAGATTCGAAAGCCAGGCCTTGTCCCGCTGCAGCTCCTCGCCCGTGCCCGGAATGCCCACGCGAGTCTGTATCATCTGGCGCAACCCGAGCCAGGTGACCACGCCGCCCACGCCCAGGTTGAGGAGGGCGACGATTCCGAAGGACGCCCAGAGCGGCAGCCAGATCGCGAGCAGGTAGCCGGCCGCGACCATGAGGAGGAGATATCCCGTCACCAGCGCGGGCAGGCCGGCGGCGCTGATGAGCAGCTCGCGGCCCATGGCGCGGGCATCTTCCTTGATCTCGGCCCGCGCCAGCGCGAGGTGCTCGCGGATGAAGGTTTGCAGGCCGCCGAGGAGGCGCTGCAGCGCATCGATCGAGGGAACCGGGGGCTGAGCGGACGGCATGGGCGCCAAGCTAGCAATGCGCTCCGCGGGGCGCCACCGGCGCAGCCAGGGAGTGTCCGCAAAGCGATCGCCAATTTGACAAGCAGCCGTGCGGGTGGAAAATCGTCGGGATTCGCACCAGGGAGGGGGCGGGATGTTCACCGGCGTGAAGGTGTTTTCAGCGACCAAGGCGAAGGAGCGGGACGATCTTGGCGAGCAGGTGACGCGCTGGCTGCGCGCCAATGCCGACCTGGAGATCGTCGACCGCACCGTCATGCAGTCGAGCGACAACGAGTTCCACTGCCTGACGGTGGTGCTCTTCTACAAGCCGAAGAACGGTGTGGCCAAGCCCTAGGCGCGGCCCTGCCGGCCCAGCGCTTCAGCGGCGGAGGACTTTCTTGGGCGCGACCCGCGCGGAGGGCGCTGACGGCCGGCGGGCGACGTGATCCTGCGCCACGTGCAGCGAGACCACGCCGAGCAACACCGCCACGGCGGTGCCGAGGCCAAGCCACGACCAGATCCCCGACTTGCCGGCCTTGCGCCGGGTGCGGGGCGCAAGCTCCATCGGCGCCGCCACACCCGCCAGCGTCTCGAGGCCGTGGGCGAGCTCGAGCGCGCTGTGCGGCCGCGCCGCCGGCTCCAGCTCGAGGCAGCGCTCGACCAGCGCGTCCCAGCGCGGATCGAGGCCGGCGACGACCTTGGACGGCGGGGGAAAGCGCCCCACCGGCAGCTCGCCGGTGAGCAGCTCGTAGGCCATCACTCCGAACGAGTAGAGGTCGGCGCGGTGGTCGGCGCGCTTGGCGTCCTTGCGCTGCTCGGGCGCCATGTAGTTGGCGGTGCCCATCGCCACGTGGCTCTGGGTCAGGCACTCGGCACCCGCGGCGTGCAGCCCGGCGAGGCCGAAGTCGAGGACCTTGGTGCGCTGGTCGGGGGTGACCAGCACGTTGTCCGGCTTGAGGTCGCGGTGCACCACCGCCCGCGCATGTGCGTAGGCGAGCGCGTGCGCCACCTGCGCCAGGAGCCGCGCCAGCTGCCGCGCCGTCGGGCGCTGCTTGTGCGCCCAGGTCCGCAGCGAGACGCCCTCGATCAGCTCCATGGCGATGAAGACGTGGGTGCCCGCCTTCCCGCGGCCGACCAGGCGGACGATGCCGGGATGATCGAGCTGGGCCATCGCCGCCGCCTCGCGGCCGAAGCGGCGCACGTAGTCAGGTACGGCGGCCATCTGCGGGGTGAGGATCTTGACGGCGACGGCACGCTGGTCGGAGACGCGCGTGCAGCGGAAGACCTCGCCCATGCCGCCCTGGCCGATGCGCTCGTGGACGGCGAACCCGTCCAGCGCCGGCAGCGGCCCTTCGGCGAGCTTCGGCTCGGGGACGGCGAGGACCGGCGGCGGCGGGGTCTTCTCCCGCTGGACCTCGAAGCGAACTCCACAATGCCCGCAGCGGGCGAGCGCGCCGTCGACGGAGCAGCTGACGTCGCAGCGCACCTCGCAGTTGGGGCAGCGCTGGAGGGCGCGCTTTTGCGGGAGGGGCGGCTGGGACTTGGCGACGGTCTGCTCTCCCATGCCGCCAGCTTGCCCGAGCCGGTCGATCGCGCAAGTTTTCTGCCGTCGGAGAGAGAGCAGGCTTCAGGCCTCAGGCGTCAGGCCCCAGATTGCACACTCCAGGCGAGGTGCTTCGGACCTGACCGCTGTCGCTTTTCCTGAGGCCTGAAGCCTGAGGCCTGAGGCCTGAAATGCGGCCTATTCTTCGAGGGCGGCGATGACCCGGTAGATCTCGACGGGCGCCTCGCGGTTCTTCACTTTCGCCGGCGGCATGGCCTCGAGGACGAACTTGTCCTTGCCGGCGCGCTGCGCGCACTCCTCCGAGATCACCACCATGTCCTCGCGGGCCACCCCGCAGAGCCGCGAGGCGAGGTTCACGCCGTCGCCGATGGCGGTGTAGCTGAGCGCCTTGGACGAGCCCATGTTGCCGACCACCACGTGCCCGGTGTGCAGGCCGATGCCGATCTTGAGCGGCACCTTCCCCGAGGCGATGCGGTCCTCGTTCCACTCCTTCAGCCGGGCCTGCATCTTCACCGCCGCCCGCACCGCCTGGGTGGCGTCGTCCGGGCGCTTCACCGGCGCGCCCCACAGGCCCATGATCGCGTCGCCGATGAACTTGTCGAGGATGCCGTTGTGCTCGAAGAGGATGTCGACCATCAGCTCGAAGTAGTCGTTCATCATCTTGACCACTTCCTGCGCCGGCATCTTCTCCGAGATGCTGGTGAAGCCGCGGATGTCGGAGAACAAGATCGTCAGCTCGGTGAGCGCGCCGCCCTTGGACAGCTCGATGCTGCCGCGCGCGGCCTGCTCGACCAGGGCCGGGCTGAGGAACCGGGAGAGCTGGGCACGCTGGGTGGCCTCGTGCTCCAGCGCGCGGGCGTACTCGCTGTTCTCCAGCGCCACCGAGGCCTGGGCGGCGATGGCAGAGAGCACCTCCAGATCCTTGGTGGTGAAGGCCGCGATGCGCTCGCGCGAGTCGAGGAACATGATGCCCTTGACCTCGTCGGCCGAGGAGGAGAGCAGCGGCACCGCCATGGCGCTGCGCACGCCCAGCGCGATGATCGAGTGCGAGGCGGCGAACCGCTCGTCGGAGATGGCGTCGCTGGTGAGCACGCCTTCCTTGGTGGCCTGCACCTGGGTGAGCAGCGTGTCGGAGACCAGGACCTTGCCCTGCCCCGGCTTGCGCTGCCGCATCGCCTGGATGACCAGCTCGTGCGACTGCGCGTCGCGCAGGAGGATGACGCCGTTGTCGCAGGGGATGAGGTCGAAGGCGATCTGGAGGATGC
>JAYWAJ010000167.1:0-6158 GCA_043782525.1 Deltaproteobacteria bacterium
CCGTAGGGAGCGCCCACCACCACCACGTCGTCGCCCACGTCCACCTGGTCCTCGGAGGCGACCGGCGCCGGCTGCAGCGCCTCGCCCTCGACCGCGAGCAGCGCCAGGTCTTCGTCGGGCACCTTGCCCTCGGCGATGATGCGCGCCTTGAGCCGGTGCAGCCTGGGCCGCTCGACCACGATCTGGAACGAGACCGTTCCGCTCAGCCCTTCGCGCTGCACCACGTGCTCGTTGGTGAGGACATACGAGGTCAGGCCTTCGGTGGCGATGACCACGCCGGAGGCCGAGCGCTGCACCTCTCCGCGGACCAGCACCTCCACCCGGACGCTGTGCCGCAGCGCCTTCTGCACCACTTTGCTCTTCTCGCTCTTCGCCCACGACGAAGGGCCTGCGAGGAAGATCACACCGAGCGCAGCGAAGATCAGGTTCATCCTGGTCAAGCGGTCTCCTGTCGTGTGCCTTCCGTTCAACAGTACAGGCAGGTCGGTTGATTCCAAAGCCCCCCGCAAAGACGGAGCGGGTAGGACACCGTCTCTGTTAGGGTCTGGCGGTGTTCAGACGGCTGAAGTCGGTGCTGGTGATCGTGCTCGGGTTCTTCGTCGGCCTCCTGCTGGCGAGCCTCGACCACATCCTTCCCGCCGCCAGCATGGAGACCGGCCCCACCCTCTGGGTGCTGATCTTCGTCGACTGGGTGGCGCCGCCGCTGGCCGGGGTGCTCTTCGCCGCCGCCCTCCTCTATGGCCAGCGCGCCCGCGGGCTGCACCTGGCCGAGCGCGCGGCAGCGGAGGTCCTCGCTGAACGGCTGGCCGGCACCGAGCGGCGGCAGGCCATCTGGGTGGTGGCGGCGGCGGTGGCCCACGATCTGAAGAACCCGCTGCACAACCTGCAGCTCCTGGTGGAGGAGGCGCGGGACGAGCAGGATCCGGCCCAGCGTCAGGCTCTGCTCGACCGCATCGGCGAGAACGTCCGGCGCGCGACCGAGCGGCTTGCCGAGCTGTCGCGGGCCGGCCAGCATCCGGAGACCGCCGAGCAGAAGGTCGACCTCTCGGGGACCTTGGAGGAGCTGCGGCAGCGGCTCAACCCGACGCTGCAGGCGAGCCGGGCCCAGCTGGAGATCGAGTGCCCGCGCGGACTCTCGGTGCGCGGCGATGCGCACGCCCTGCGCAGCGCGGTGGAGAACGTGGTCGCCAACGCGCTGGAGGCGCTGCGCTCCCGCGGCGGCGGCGGCAGGCTGGCGCTGCGGGCGCTGCGCCGCGACGACCTGGTCGAGCTGGTGGTGCAGGACGACGGACCCGGCATCCCCGAGGACCTGCGCGATCGCCTGTTCGCGCCCTTCGCTTCCGGTCACAACAGCACGGGGCTCGGCCTGCCCATCGCCCGCGCGCTGGCCCGCGCCGGCGGCGGCGAGCTGGTCTGCGACAGCTCGACCGCCGGCCACACCGCCTTCCGCTTTACTTTCCAGTCCGCATAGAGTCCAACGCTGGGGAATGCCGATGATGAACGAACGAAGCGAGAGCTCCGTGCCGCGCACCACGCCGCGCCTCGTCCTGCTGGTCGAGGACGAGCCCGACGCCCGGACGATTCTGGCGCGGCGCCTGCAGGCCTTCGGCTGGAACTGCCTCGCCCACGCCAACGCCGAGAGCGCGCTGCGCGACCCCGAGCTGCGCTACGTCGAGGCGGTGGTCGCCGACGTGGTGCTGGGCGACGGCAAGATGTCGGGCATCGACCTCATCTCCGCCCTGCGCCGCGAGGAGGTCCGCGCGCCGGTGGTGCTGGTGACCGCCTTCGCCGACACGCCGCGGCTCAAGGCGGCGCTCAACTCGGGCGCCTCCTATCTCCTGGAGAAGCCCTTCACCACCGAGGCGCTGCGCCAGGTCCTCGACAAGGTGACCACGGTGGACATCGACCTCTCCCGCCTCGTCAACAAGGCCATCGCGCGGGCGCGGCTGACCCGCAAGGAAGAGGAGGTCGCGCGCCTGGTCCTCAAGGGCCTCACCTCCGCCGAGATCGGCGCGATGATGGGCAACAGCGAGAAGACCATCAAGCAGCACCTCACGCAGGTGTACGCCAAGCTCGGCGTCGCCGGCCGCGCCGAATTTTTCCACTTGGTGTTCCCCAGCTAATCGGTATAGCGGCGGGCGAGCAGGAGGATGATGCCGTCCTTGGCGCAGTGCTCGCAGTAGCCGTACTTCTCCTGCATCCCGCGCAGCGTCTCGGCCACTTGCTGCTGCTCGCGCGACGAGAGCTGCGCCCGCTCCTCGCCCAGGTAGCGCAGGACCTTTTCGGCGTTCTTGCGCAGGGTCCGCTTGCGCTCGTCGAAGAAGTGGTCGCGCAGCCGGCGGAAGAGGTCGGGGAAGATCTGCGAGTAGTCGAGCTCGCCCTCGGTGTGCTCGAGGCGGTGCGCGCCCACCGCGGAGATGAGCCCGCGGCGGAACTCGCGCCGGTCCTCGGCTCCCGCCATGACGATGGCCTCGGTCTGCGCCATCATCTCCTCGTCGGGACGCTCCATCTCCCCGGTGTGGGCGTTGCGCAGCCGCTCGCCGCGGGTCCAGGCCAGCACGTGCAGGACGTAGCGCTCGAACTGGGTCCGGTACTGCTTCTCGGAGATGAGGCCCATCGCCTCGCGCACCTCCTCGTCGAGGACGTCGAGGTATTCGCCCTCGGCCATGCGCACGAAGTCCTCGTGGTCGTGGTAGCCGTCGATCACTTCCTGCTGGAGGAACTCGTAGACCGACTTGTCGCGGGTGAGCGCCTCCAGCTCCTCGAGCACCGCCTGCGGCGTCAGGCACTTGTAGCCGGCGTTCTGCGCCGCGTTGGAGATGACCGTCTTCAGTTCGCGGGCCGAGGCGCCGGTGCGGCCCTCGTAGTTGGGATAGCTGTCCGACTCGCGCCACAGCTCTTGCAAATGCTTCTTCAGCTCGCGCGCCTGCTGGTTGGAGAGCCGGTCGGGCGCGCGGCCGTCGTCGTAGAGCCGCGCTTTTTCCAGCGGCGTCAGGTGGTCGGCGAGCTTCTTGAGGTCGCCCTTGTACCGGTCGCCCACCGGCTTCTTCAGCCGGGTCAGCACCGCCCAGAGCGCTGCCACCCAGGTGGCGTGGGGCGCGACGTGCTTGCCGACGGTCTCGCGCAGGCGGTGCTCGTAGACGCGCTGCTCCTCGTCGACGCGGCGCAGGTAGGGCACCCGCACCAGCTCGATGCGGCCCTTGAACGAGGCGAAGTCCCCCATCTCCTTGAAGGCGGAGAGGTGCTTCTCGTTGGAGGAGGCCACCAGCACGCTGTCGAGGTGGAGGAGGAAATGGCTCATCCGCGCAATGCCGGTTTCAATCGAACCTAACAGGTATTTGTAATGCTCCAACGGGCGCTTCAGAAGGTCGGAGAACTCGATGACCCCGCGATTGCCGGCCACCAGCGGGCCATAGGGTTCATAGAGGGAGAGGTTCTGCAGCGAGCCGGGCAAGGCGCCGTGGCTGCGGTCGGAGGTCACCTGCCGGTAGTCGGCGTCGACCGACATCTGCGGCTCGACCGTGACCGCGCCGATCATGTAGCGGCGGGAAACGTAGAACCGCTCCACCTGCACGTGCCGCAACACCTTCAACACGTCGCCGTTGTAGGACTGCAACAAGGCCGCATAGATCTGCCGGCACTTGTGGCAGAGCTCTCCTTCGAGGACGCCGGCGCTGAGCTGGAAGTCGGCGCCCGGCTTCACCCGCTCGAGGAGCAGCCGCTGCCGCTCGCCCCGCGGCACGAGGAAGAGCGGGTGGTCCTTCATCTCGCAGATGAGGCGGGCGTCGATCTGCTCGCCCTCGAGGTGGGCGTGGCTCTCCACCGCGTAGGGGCCGGCCTCCTTCTCGCCGAACCCGATCGAGCCCTTCACCAGGCGCTCGTTGGGGAAGATCCAGTTGAAGCGGTAGAGCGCGCCTTCGTCCTTGCGCGAATAGTCCTCGAGGGCGCGCTGGATGGCGGCCACCAGCGAGCTCTTGGCCGAGCCGTTGGGACCGTGCAGCAGGATCAGCTTGTGCACCCGGCCGGCGCGGACGAAGGAGCTGAGGATGCGGTAGATGGCGTTCTGGACTTCTTCCTGCCCGATCACCGGCGCCCCGCCCTCGCCTTCCTGCAGCGTGGCGGCCTGGTCGAAGGGACGGTCGAAGAGCTTGAAGCGGCGCACCGGCCCCGCCGGCTTCTGCACCATCTCGGTGCCATAGAAGTCGAAGCAGTCGCGGATGAACTGGGCCGAGTCGCGCGCGTGGACCCGCGGCGCCTCGAAGAACGCATCCATGTACTCCTGGAAGGAGAGGATGGTCTTGTTGCCGAGGAAGGCGCCCTGGACCTGCTCGCCGACCGTCTTCAGGTAGCGGAGGGAGTCCACCATGCTAGTGTAACACCTCGTGAGCAAGATCATCGGCATCGACCTGGGCACCACCAATTCCTGCGCGGCCATCGTGGAGAACGGCGCCGTCAAGCTGGTGCCCTACAAAGGCGGGGAGTTCATCATCCCGTCGATCTTCGCCATCGACGACAAGGGCAACGAGCTGATCGGCCACGAGGCCAAGCGCCAGTGGCAGCTCAACCCGCGCAACACCGTCTACGCAGCCAAGCGGCTCGTCGGACGCTCGTACGCCAGCGACGTCGTCGAGGCGATGAAGAAGCAGGTCGCCTACGACATGAAGCCGGGCGAGCGCAACGACGTGCTCCTCGACGTCGGGCACAAGACCTTCCGCCTCGCCGAGATCAGCGCCAAGATTTTGAACAAGATCCGCATCGTCGCGCAGGACTATCTGGGCGAGAAGGTCACCCGCGCGGTGGTGACGGTGCCCGCCTACTTCACCGACCGGCAGCGGCAGGCGGTGAAGGACGCCGGCAAGATGATCCAGCTCGAGGTGGTGCGGATCATCAACGAGCCCACCGCGGCGGCGCTGGCGTACGGCATCGGCAAGAACCTGCACGAGACCACCGTCATCTACGACCTGGGCGGCGGGACCTTCGATGTCTCCATCATCGAGATCCGCGACCGGGTCTTCGAGGTGAAGGCCACCGGCGGCGACATCTTCCTCGGCGGGCTCGACTTCGACCAGGCGATGATCCAGCACGTGCTCGACGACTTCCAGAAGAAGCACGGCATCGATCTCTCCAGCGACCCGGTGGCGATGCAGCGGATCAAGGACCTGGCCGAGCGGGTCAAGATCGATCTCTCGTCGCGCGAACAGGTGCCCTTCAGCGTGCCCTTCGTGACCATGACGCCGCAGGGGCAGCCGCTCAACATCGACTTCGTCTTCACCCGCAAGCTGCTCGAGGAGCTGACCACGCCGCTCGTCGACCGGACCGTGGCCATCCTCGAGAGGGTGATGAAGGACGCCGGGCTCGACTACGCCAGGGTGGACGAGCTCTTGCTGGTGGGCGGGCAGACCCGCATGCCGGTGGTGCAGAAGCGGCTCCAGGAGATCTTCGGCAAGGCGCCCAGCAAGGGCGTGCATCCGGACGAGGCGGTCGCCATCGGCGCGGCGCTCTACGCGCATTCGCTGGAGGACAACTCCAACCTCCGGCTGCAGCTGCTCGACGTCATCCCCATGGCCATCGGGCTGGAGCGGGCCGGCGGCGAATTCCACACCGTCTTCCCGCGCAACGCGGCGATTCCCAACGCCAAGGCCATCGAAGCCACCACCTCGTACGACGGCCAGACCGAAGTGGCCATGCGCATCTTCCAGGGCGACGCGCCGCTGGTGGCGCAGAACGAGCTGCTCGGCGACTTCCTCTTCAGCGGCCTCAAGCCCGGCGCGGCGGGGTCGGCGCGGCTGGAGATCACCTTCGACGTGAGCATCGAGGGGATCCTCACCATGTCGTCGCGCGACCTCGACACCGGGAAGCAGATGAAGACGACGGTGCGGGTGACGCAGAACTGAGGCCTGCGGCCAGGCCTCAGGCGTCAGGCTTCAGGCCGGAGAGCGCGGAATTCGCCAAAGGCCTTCCAGCTTCGGCGGGTTGCACGTTGGAACGCTTGCGGGCCAGCGGCAGCATGAGGCCGCCCAGGATCAGGGTCGGGATGAGCTGGAGGGCGTGGTAGCCGAGCGCGAAGGCGGCGGCGTGTTCCTTCTGGCCACCGAAGGCCGCGAGCGCGAAGCCTGCGCCCAGCTCGAAGTTGCCCAGCGACGCAGGCGGCGACGGGA
>JAYWAJ010000168.1:0-6151 GCA_043782525.1 Deltaproteobacteria bacterium
CGGCGTGGAGGACGAGGGTTGCCATCAGTGGCCCGGCGCAGGAGGAGGAGTGGGAAGCGCGGCTGGAGGCGAGGCGGGAGGCGCAGGCGCCTGGAGCAGGCGATCGGGGAGCTGCTCCTCCGGCTTGAAGTGCAGCGCGGCGTGGATCGCGCCCGCGGCCCAGAGCGCGTAGAAGACGCCGGCGGTGGCCCACTTGAGGACGTTGAGGCGCGAGGCGGTCAGGTAGGGCGAGCTGCCCGGGCCGCGGTTGTTGAAGCGGCCGGTGCTGGAGTCGCGCAGCTCCTCGATGAGCAGCGTGCTGCCCGCGCTGGCCGCGCCGGTGATCACCTCCGCGGTGGCGAGGGCGATGCCCAGGGTGCGGTCGCCGTTCTGCAGCTGCCCGATGCCGAACGGCATCATCGACACCCAGAACTCGCGCTGGACCACCCTCCGCTCCACCGAGGGCGTCAGCTGCTGCAGCCGGCGCCGCTCCTCCTCCAGCTCGCGCTGGCGCCGGCGGTCGGCCTCCTCGCTGGCCGCCTTCTGGCGCGCCAGCTGCTCGCCCCGCTTCTGCGCGCGGAGGGGCGAGAGCTTGGGCTCGGCTTCCTTCTTGACCTGCTCGAAAAACGACACCGCGGCGGGCGGGACATAGAAGGGATCGAGCTGCGCGTCGGGATCGAGGAAGAGATATTCGAGGAAGGCGCTGTACGCCTCGCCCCGGCGGCCCTGGTAGAAGAGCGCAAGGCCGAGGAGCCGGTACGCCTCGGCGCGCAGCGAGACCGACTCGAAGCGGCCGACTTCGACCAGCGCCGCCAGCAGCCGGGACGCCTGCGGGTAGTCGCCGTATTCGAAGGTGACCCGGGCGCGGTTCATCGCCTCCACCGCCGAGGGCAGCTCCTTCTCGTCGTCCGCCGCCGCGCCCCTGGCCGGCTGCGGGTGGCCGGGCGCCGTCTGCGCCAGCGTGAGCGAGAGCCCGACGAGGAGCGCGGCGATCACGGCGCGCCCTTGGCGTAGTCGAGCAGGTTGAGCATGCCGGCCTTGAGCGTCAGGTTGAGCGTGCGGTCGCCGATGGTGACCACGGCCTTCTGGTCGGGCTGCGCCATCGCATAGGGGCGCAGATCGCCGGCGGTGCCGACCAGCACGCCGTCGATGAGGACGCGGGCGCCCTCGGGCGCGTTGGCGACCTTGAACTGCGCCGGCAGGGGCGGGCCGTAGTGCAGCGGGTAGAGATGATCGGGGTGGTCGCGGGTGACGAGGATGTCCTGCGCCGCGTCCGCGCAGCAGGGATGGTGCACGAGGATCTGGTGGCCGCCCGGGGCGAGCTTGAGCGCGAACATGTTGTCGTTGCCGAGGTCGCGCCCGTCGACGGAGACCTGCGCGCCGAAGCGGACGTGGAGCTTGACGTCGATGGGCTCCGGCGGCCGCAGCGTGGCGATGCGCTTGCCGCTGCTGGAGGCCGGCTGCGGCGCGGGCTCGGCGGCGGGCCGCTGGGCGTCGGCCTTCTGCCGGGCGGCGGCGACGGCGGCGGCAGCGGCCTTTTCCCGCGCGGCCTGCGCGGCGGCAACCTTGTCGCGGGCCGCCCGCGCGGCGTCGGCCTTCTCCAGCGCCGCCCGATCGGCGGCGGCCACGGCGCGGGCGTGCAGCACGACTGTATGCACCTGCCAGCCCGCCGCCCAGAGCGCGCCCAAGGCCAGCGCCAGGACCGCCGCGCGCCGGAAGAGCTTGAGCAGCCGCTCGCGGCGGCGGATGCGCTCGACCCGGCCCTTCGCCTGCGCGTTCTGCGGATCGAGCGCCAGCGCGCGACCGAAGGCCGCCAGCGCCGCGCTGGTCTTCCCGCGCTGCAGCTGCTCCTCGCCCGCCAAAAGGCTGCGCTGCACCACCCGCTCGCGCACCTTGGGGCCGTGCTCCCCCGGCGCCTTGATGAACTCGGCCAGCTCGCGCAGCGGTTCGTCGAGCCCGGCCTCGCGCAAGAGCTCCGCCAGATCGCGCCGCACCTCCTCCGCCGCCTGGTAGCGCCGGGCCGGATCGTTCTCCATGCAGCGGGCGATGATGCGCGCCTGGGCGTCGCTCACCGACCGCCGCACCAGGCGCGGGTCCTGCCGCTTGCCCTCGAGGATGGCGCGCAGCAGCGCCGCCGGCGAGGCCGCCTGGTAGGGCAGCTTTCCACAAGATAGCCAGTATAAAATGGTGCCGAAGGAAAAGAGATCGGCGCGGGGATCGGCGGGCTTTCCCTCGATGGTCTCGGGCGCGAGGTGCGCGGGCGAGCCGAGGATGCTGCCCGTCACCGTGAACTTCTCGTCTGGATCGAGGAGCGCCGCGATGCCGAAGTCGGTGAGCTTCACCACGCCGTCGTCGCGGACCATGATGTTTTCCGGCTTCAGGTCGCGGTGCACCACGCCGGCCGCGTGGGCGTGCTGCAGCGCCTCGGCGATGGGCAGGAGGCAGGCCGCCGCCAGCTCGGGCGGATCGAAGGGATGGAGGTCGGCGAACTGGCGCAGCGTCTGGCCGCGGATGAACTCGGTGACCAGATAGCTGGGCCGCGCCTCCGGCCCGGAGAAGTCGTAGACGTCGAGGATGAAGGGATGGTGCAGCCGGGCCACGGCGTGCGCCTCGCGGTCGAAGCGGCGGCGGATGTCCTCCCGCGCGTGCAGGTGGGCGTGCAGGACCTTGACGGCGACGGTGCGGCGCAGCTGCGTGTCCCAGCCGCGCCAGACCACGGCCATGCCGCCCTGGCCAACCTGCTCGTCGAGGCGGTACCGCCCGAGCTCCAACCGGCTCCTTTCCGCGACGAAGATGTCGCGGCTCGCGGTCCCCCCGCGGGGGCGCAGGATACTCGAAAGGGCGACATCGGTGACGGAAGAAGCAGGCTTCGGGCTTCAGGCTTCGGGCTTCAGGCCTGAAGCCGCCTTCACGGCCTGCGGCCTCTGGTCTGCACGCGGTCGAGCAGTTGCTGGAGGAGCTTGACCAGATCGACAGGGAGGGCTGTCGAGAGGGGGGAGAAGGAGGCGGCGGAGGCGGTCGCCGAGCGGGGCGGGACTTTGGGCTGGCCCTGGCCCGGGGTCATGGGCGGGCCGTCGAGCTTTTCGGCCCTTCCCAGGTCGGCGCGGCCGGCGGGCGAGGCCAGGGCCTGCAGCTCCTGGTAGCGCTCCTGGAGCAGCTCGTTCCTGGGATTGGCGGTCCAGGCGCGCTGGTAGCAGGCGGCGGCTTCGGTGAAGCGCCCGGAGCTGGCGTGCATCTCGCCCAGCTCGGCTTCGGAGAGCGAGCCGGCGGAGGGATCGGGCTCCTCGGGCTCGGCGCGGCGCCGGCTGACCAGCTCGCTCGGCTGCAAGAGCGCGCGCACCGCCTCCATGCGCTGGCGGACGCGCTCGTCGTCGGGCTGCTGCGCGAGGTAGGCGTCGAAGTGCTCGAGCGCCACCAGCAGCTCGCCCCGCCGCACGGCGCGCTCTGCTCTCTGTTCCAGGTCGCCCGGGGTCATTGCCGGCAATCTAGCAAACTCGAAGCCGCTAGACGATTTCCCCGCCCAGCAGCGCGCGCTGCAGCGCCTGCCCGAGCTCCTGCCGCGTGAACGGCTTGTGCAGCACGGCAGCTGGGTGCAGGGGCCGCAGCCGCTCGGCCACGTCGTTCTCTGCGTAGCCGCTGAAGACGACGACCCGCACCTCCGCGGCTGCCTGGCGCAGGAGGCGCAGCGTCTCTTCTCCGGAGAGGCCGGGCATGGTCAGGTCGAGCAGCACCACGTCGACCGCGCCGCGGCGCAGGCGGAAGATCTCGAGGCCCTGCGCGCCGTCCGGCGCCTCCAGCACGTCGTACCCCAGCATCGAGAGCATGCGCCCGGTGGCGGTGCGGACGCCCGGCTCGTCGTCGATGATCAGCACCGTCCCCTGGCCGCGGCTGGCGGCCGTCTCCCCCGGAGGCACCTGTGCGCGGGCTCCTGCCGCCGGAAGGAGCACCTCGAACTTCGTGCCGGCGCCGGGCGTGGAGTGGATGCGCAGCGCGCCGCCATGGCTGCGGACGATGCCCAAAACCGCCGCCAGCCCCAGGCCGCGCCCGGTGGTCTTGGTGGTGAAGAACGGGTCGAAGATCCGCAAGAGGATGGCCGGCTCCATTCCCGCGCCGGTGTCCTCGACGGTGAGCCGGACGTAGCGGCCGGCGGGCAGGCTCTCGCAGCCGACCAGATCGCCGGCGCCGGCGGCCCCGACCTCCTCCTCGGCGAGCCGCACCGCCACCTCTCCTGCCCCGGCGCCCACCGCTTCGGCGGCGTTGAGCACCAGGTTCATCACCACCTGCTGCAGCTGCGAGGAGTCGCCCTGCACCGCGGGCAGGTAGGCGGGATGGTCGAGGCGCAGCGAGACCTGCTTGGAGATCGAGGTCCGCAGGAGCCTCGCAATCTCGGCGACGTGGTGCCGCAGATCGAGCGGTCCGATCTGGATGCGCCCCTTGCCCGAGTACGCCAGCATCTGCCGGGTCAGGTCGGAGGCACGGGCGGCCGCGGTGACGATGTCGTCGATCACCTCCCGCGCCGGGTGTCCCTCGCCCACCTGCGCCAGCGCCACCGCGGCGTTGCCCTGGATGACGGTGAGCAGGTTGTTGAAGTCGTGCGCGATGCCCCCGGCCAGGACGCCCAGGCTCTCCAGCTTCTGCGACTGCTGCATCTTGTCGTGGAGGCGGGCGCGCTCCTCCTCGGCGCGAAGCCGCCCGGTCACGTTCACGCCGCAGGCCACCACCAGCTCGAGCGCGCCGGCGCGGTCGCGGATGGGCGTGTAATAGATCTCGTAGGTGACGTTCCCTGGGCGGGGCAAGAGGATGCTGAAGGTCTCGCCGGCCAGCGCGCGGCGCAGCGCGGCCATCGAAGGTGGGTCGTCGGCGTAGAGCTCGAGCGCGTTGCGTCCGACGATCTGCGCCGGGTCCACCCGCAACTCCCCGCCGGCCAGGAAGAGGAGGGTGCCGGTGGGGTCGAGGGTCACCACGAAGAGCGGTCCCTTCTGCAGCACGGCGTTGAGCTGCGCTTCGGCGCGGCGGGTGCGCTCGGACTGCTCCTTCAGCTCGCTGCGCGCCTCCACCGCGCCGGTGACCTCGGTGCCGATCATGAGGATGCCCTCGACGGCGCCGCCGGTATCGCGCAGCGGGTGCAGCAGCAGGTCGAAGTACTGCACCTGGCCGCTCGGGTCCGGTCGGGTCACCTTCACCTCGCCGAGCCGGATCGGCTGCCCGCTGGCCATCACCTGGAGGGCGAGGACGCGGAAATGCCGCGCCTGGGCGCTCCCGGTCGCTCCCAGGGTATCGCCGACTTGCACGCTGGGCGCGAGCCGCCGGAAGAGGTCGTTGAGGTAGGTGTAGCGAAGCTCGGGCCCGTGCAGGACCGCGACGGTGGCGGGCGCCTGATCAAACGCCGCCAGGATGCGGTCCACGTCCCCCATGCCGACACCGTACCGCACTCCTCGCGGCGCGGGGACAATGGGAAACTCGGGTCAGGGCGGGAGCGCGGGAAGCGGCGCCGGCAGCAGGCCTCTGCCGCGGCTCTCGAGCGCGAGCTGCTGCAGGCCTTCGACGGCGCTCGGGTAGCGGGGCGAGAACCCCAGCGCCCGCAGCCGCTGGGTGTCGTACCAGCGGTCGGCGGAGAGCTGCTCGAGCAGGTCGGGCTCCAGCTTGGGCGGCGCCGCCGGCGGCTGTCCGGCAAAAGCGTCCAGCCAGCCGCGGGCGATGCGGCGGTTGATGGGTGCCCACAGCACCCAGTCGGGAAGGTGCCGGACCAGCCACAGTCCGAGGCGCGCAGGGCGGGGAGAGTAGGGCAGCCGGCCGGCCTCGAGCGCGCCCGCCGCCTGCAGCACCGCGCGGGCCAGCTCCTCGAGAGGCAGCGGCACGTCGTCGGCGACGTTGAAGGCGCGTCCGTCGAGGGCGGCGGCGTCGTTGGCGATCAGCAAGGCGGCCTGCGCGACATCGTGTGCGTGCACCAGGTGCACCACCGGCCCGCGCCGCGGCACCCAGAGCGCGCGCCCCGCCCGGGCCGCCAGCGCGGCGATGGCCAGCACCACCGCCAGTCCCCGGCGCTGCCGCGGTCCGTAGGTGAGGGCCGGGCGCAGCACCACCAGCTTGAGCCCGCGCGTGCGCCGCCAGAGGAAGGCCTCGCGCTCGACCGCCCAGCGCGTCTCGCCGTGCGCGTCGACCGGCAGCTTCA
>JAYWAJ010000169.1:0-16433 GCA_043782525.1 Deltaproteobacteria bacterium
AGCGCCTCGATCTCGCGGACCAGCCGGTCGCGGTCGCGCACGCGGATGACGTCGGCGTCGGGCGGCGGGGTGAAGGCGACGCGCAGCCCGGCCTTGCGCAGCATGCTCTCCGCCGGCCGGCGCGCGCCCGGCGGCACCAGCAGCACGCAGACGCCCTTGCGCCCTGCCCGCCCGGTGCGCCCGCTGCGGTGCTGGAGCACGTCGGCGTTCTGCGGCGGATCGGCCTGGATGATGAGCGAGACGTCGGGCAGGTCGAGCCCGCGCGCCGCCACGTCGGTGGCCACCAGAACGCGGGCGCGGTGGTCGCGCAGGGCGTGCAGCGCGCGGGTCCGCTCCGACTGGGTCAGCTCCCCCGAGAGCGCCACCGCCGCGAAGCCGCGCTCGGTGAGCGACTGCGCCAGGTGGCTGACGCCGTCGCGGGTGGCGCAGAAGACGATGGCAGCGGGCGCCTCGTGGAAGCGCAGCGTGTTGACCACCGCGTGCTCGCGCTCGCGGGGCGCGACCAGGTGCGCCTTGATCTCGATGTCGGCGTGCGCCTGCGCCGGCGGGTTCACCGTCAGCCGCAGCGCCTCGCGCGTGTACTTCTTCGCCAGCTGCTCGATCTCCGGCGGAATGGTGGCGGAGAAGAGCAGCGTGCGGCGGCCCTCGGGCGCGGCGGAGAGGATCTGGGTCAGCTCGTCGCGGAAGCCGAGGTCCAGCATCTCGTCGGCCTCGTCGAGCACCAGCGCCTTGAGCGAGGCGAGCTGCAGCGACTTGCGCTCGAGGTGATCGCAGAGCCGCCCCGGCGTCCCCACCACGATGTGCACGCCCTCCTTCAGCGCCCGCAGCTCCCGGCCCACGTCGGCGCCGCCCACGCAGGTGGCCACCCGCGCCTGCGCGAAGAGCCAGGCCAGCTCGCGCGACACCTGCTGGGCCAGCTCGCGGGTGGGCGCCACCACCAGCGCCAGCGGCTTGCCCGGCTTGGGCAGCGGGAGGAGCTGCGGCGCCACCGCCAGCCCGAAAGCCACCGTCTTCCCCGACCCGGTCCGGGCGCTGACCAGCAGATCCCGCCCCCGCGCGTTCTCCTGCTGGACCGCTTCCTGCACCGGGGTGGGCGTCTGGTAGCCGCGCGCGGCCAGGGCCGCCGCCAGCGGTTCGGGCGCTCCGAGCGAGGAGAACGTCTGGGTCATGCCCCCTTCGTGCGGTACTGCGAGCGATCCGTCAACTCCTCTGCGGGCGCGAGCGTCCGCACCACCACCGCCGCGATGACGATGCCGCCGCCCAGCAGCGCCCAGGGCCCGGGGCGCTCGCCCAGGCCGAGCAGCACCCAGACGGGATTGAGCACCGGCTCCAGCATGGAGATGAGCGACGCCTCGGCAGCGGGGACCTTTCGCACGCCGCGGATGAAGAGGACGTAGGCAACCCCGAGCTGCACCACGCCGAGGTAGAGCAGGACGCCGGCGCCGCGCAGGCTGGTCATCTCCGGCAGCGCCTGCAGCGCGAAGGGCAGCGTCACGGCGGCGGCGATGAGGTTGCCCAGCGCCGTGGAGGGGAGCGCGGTGTCGCCGCCCGCGCGCGCGTCGCGGCGCAGGAAGACGACGGTGAGCGCGAAGAAGACGCCGGAGACGATGCCGAGCCCGTTGCCCAGCGCCTGGCCCGCCTCCACTTTTCCGACGAAGAAGAGCGACATGCCGGCGAGAGAGAGCGCGACGCAGACGCCGTCGATGCGCCGGAAGGCTTCCTTGAGGATGAGCGGAGAGAGCAGCAGCACGTAGGCGGGGCCGGTGTACTGCAGGAAGATGGCGTTGGCGGCGGTGGTCAGCCGGGTGGCGGCGACGAAGGTGACGATGCAGCCGGCGTAGGAGAGCGAGGTCGTCCAGCGGGCGGCGCGCAGGTCCGGGCGCAGCACGGCCAGGTAGAAGACGGCGGCGACGAGCGACCGGCCGCAGGCGACGGCCATCGCCGGCATCGGGGCGAGCTTGATGAAGAGCCCGCCGGAGGACCAGAGGATGGCGGCGCCGGCGACGAAGAGGGCCGCCGCGCGCAGCGAGGGTTCGGACCGGTTCACCGCGCGAGGTGTACGGGGACTTGCTGGGCGGCACAAGCGTCAGATCACGAAGCCGAGGCGAGCGAGCACCTGTCCGACGCCGACGAAGGGAGACGGATTGGGAGGATTCGTCCAGATCGGATTGGGAATGTACTTCACGCGCGTGAACGCATTGATTCCCGCTTCCAACCCGACGAAGATCCGAGCCGCTGGTTCGCAGCGCAATCCCGCAGAAGCGCTCAGCACCGGACCGACGAGACCATCCAGGACGTCCTGCTCCGCGTTCATTGAAGGACTGGCCGAAATCCGGATCATCTGTCCGACGCCGGCGGCTCCGCGCAGGAATGGCTGCACCGGACCGCTGGCGCGAACCTCGGCCTCCGCGAGCATCGCCCAACCCCGAATCCACCGGCGTTGGGCCCCGGGTGTTCCGCATAGTCCTGTCCTTCGGGCCCGGCGAGAAGCAGGGCGCGTCCCCCGATCGACCAGTGCTCGCTCTGGCGGGCAACGCGCACCGAGAGCGTCGGCGCATACGGAATGTCCAGCCGCCCGGTCGAGGCGACGCCGAGGCCCACCTCCAGGAGCAACGGCGCGAGGACCAGGGTGGCAATCATGGCCCAGCGACCCACGACGGTCGCCGCCGGTCACGCTCAGGGCACCTGCCGGAATGCGGCCAGGCCGCCGTCGGTGGGGACGTAGAGGATGGGCGGGCTGTGCATCCGATCGAGCGAGACGCGGCGGATCTGCTCGCCCGGCAGGCCGTCGCGCTGGGTGAGGCGGTGGCCACGGGCCTCGCCGGGCGTCCAGACCAGGAGCCCCGAGTTGGGGAAGCCGAGCACGAGGCGGCCGTCAGCCAGCGCTTGGAGCTCAAGTATATTATACTCAATTGCACCCAGCGCCGTCGGATCGAACCGGACCGGATGCGCCCCGGCCGGGCCCATCGCCACCAGGCCGTAGGTCGGCCCGCGCCAGTTCTCGACCTCGCCCGACGCCATCCACACCGTGCCGTCCGCCGTCACCGCCATGCCGCGGATGTTCACCGGATCACCGTTGCGGGGCACGCTGAACGCGGCCGGGCTCCAGGGATCTCCCAGCGCCGGGTCGAACGGATTGTACGGCTTCCAGCTCTGCACCCAGTCTTGCAGCGCCTCGCGGTAATGGACCGCTCCGGCCGAGGTAAGGCCGCCCATCCACAGCCGCCCGTCGTCGGCCAGCGTCAGCCCGAACCAGTCGCCAAACGTCGTGGGCGTCGTCAGGGGATCGGTGCAGGGCTGGGACTCGCACGCGACCGGATGGACGTGGTCGGCGTACCAGACGCGCTCGTCGGTGGTGTTGAAGGGATCGGTCTGCAGATACCGCGGCGGGAAATACTTCGCCGGGAGGATGCGGGTGATCCCGTGGTTCGAGCCGACGTAGAGGTTTCCCGGGTGCTGGAAGTGGTCGTAGACCATGCTCATGATGGTCCGCGTCTCGTAGTAATGGCCGTCGTTGGAGTTGCGCAGGTCGTAGCGGTTGACGGTGAGCCTGCCGTCCTTGTTGAGCAGCACCTGGTCCATCTTGCCCATGTGCGCGTAGGGGTCGATGTTGGTGTGCGCGCCCGGGGTGTTGCCGGTGTTGGTGTCGTGGAAGTAGTAGCCGACGAAGCACTCGTTCTTGCCCCCGCCTTCGACCAGCGTGAAGTCGGGCGGCTCGGTGTAGCCCGGACCGACGTGCAGCCCGTCCTGCGCCGTGTAGCGGCGGAAGACGCGCGCGCCCGGCATCAGCAGATAGAGGGCCTGGGGCGTGACCACCCAGAGGTTCTCGGCTTCGTCGACAGAGGCGGAGATGGGCGCTTCGAGCAGCCCCTGCGCCGAGCCGTAGATGGTGAGCGGCGCCGACGGCAGCGCGCCCTGGCCAAGCCCGCCAATCTGGTGCGGATCGGGCCCGGCGTCCGCGGGGCCGGCGTCGGGAAGGCCGGCGTCAGGGGCGCCTGCGTCCGGGACGCCCGCATCCGGCGATGACGGTCCGGCATCGGGCGGCAAGGCGGGTCCGGCGTCGGGCGGCAGCGCGGGGCCGGCGTCGGGGGGCAGCGCGGGTCCGGCGTCAGGCGGCAGCGCGGGGCCGGCGTCGGGACCCGGCGGCGGAGGCGACACTGGCGGTGGTGAGACGGGCGGCGGGACTCCGCTGTCGGGAGCCGGAGCCACGATGTCCTCGCTCCCGGCAGGCGCTCCCTTGCAGGCGCAGAGCAGCAACAGGACCGCTATCGAACACACGCGTCGCATGGTTTCTCCCGAAGACCCGGAGAGGGTTTGCACGCCTGCCCGCTCTGCCAAGCCGGCGGGCGGCCCGTGCGTCGGCCGTCGCTTACACGACGTCCTTCTCGACCCAAACTTTCCGCTTCCACAGGAGGAGTGACCCATGGCGAAGCGAACCAAGGACGGCAACAGGAGCGATCAGGAGAACCTCGATCCAATCACCCACACACCCGGGGCGCATCCGGTCGGAGTCGGGGCCGGCGCGGCCGGAGCAGGGGCGGCAGGCGCGGCCATCGGCGGCGTGCTTGGCGGTCCCCTCGGAGCCGTGGTCGGAGCCGCCATCGGCGCGGTCTCGGGCGGGCTCGGCGGCAAGGCGGCGGCGGAGGCGGTGAACCCCACCATCGAGGACACCTACTGGCGGGACAACTACTCGCAGCGCCCGTACGTGAAGAAGGATCACTCCTACGACACCTACCGCCCGGCCTACCAGTACGGCTGGCAGGCGCGCATGATGCACGGCGACCGCAGCTGGTCCGAGGTCGAGAAGGATCTGCAGACGGGCTGGACGGCCTCGCGCGGCGACTCGAAGCTCGAGTGGTCCGACGCCAGGCACGCGACCCGGGATGCCTGGGAGCGGGTCGGCCCGCCCATCGGCTCGAAGGACAAGGACCACGGCGAGCCGCACTAGCCTCGCCAGCCCAACCGAGCCGCGGGGAGGGGGAGAGGGTCCAGGCCCCCTCCTCAAAAAAAATTAATTTTTTTTCGGGGGGGCACCATGAGTGCCCCGCCGGCCTTGGGCCGCGGGGCGCGATGGCTGCGCCCCGCTCTTCAGCCCAGCGTCGCCTTGACGCTCATGGGGATCTTCAGCGCGGCAGAGATCGGGCAGCCGCTCTTGGCGCCCTCGGCGGCCTGGGTGAAGGCAGCCTGATCGATGCCCGGCACCGTCCCCTTCACTTCGAGGGAAGAGGACTTCACCTCGAAGCCGCCGCCGGCCTTGGCCCCGAACTCCACCGTGCAGGAGGTCTCGAGCCGCGTCGGCTTGTGGCCCCCCGTCGCCAGCGCGTGCGAGAGCGCCATGCTGAAGCAGCTCGCGTGCGCCGAGGCCAGCAGCTCCTCCGGCGTGGTGTTGCCGGAAGCGCCCTCGGTGCGCGCCTTCCAGCCGAGATTCAGGTCGCGGAAGGTCCCGCTCCCGGCGCTGGTCTTGCCCTTGCCCGTCATCAGATCGCCTTCCCAGACTGTGCTCGCGCGGCTCTGCATTGCGGTCCTCCTGATTGTGAGGCAGCGCCTATACACGATGGACGGCGCGCCGGCTTGACTGAACATCGGTCCAGTGCCAGCCTGAGCCCGTGGCAGGCCTCCTTCCCATCTCCAATCCGCCCAACCCCTGGCTCTCCACCGAGGTGCACTACCTCGAAGACGAGCCGCCCCCCGGCGCCCGCCTCGAGGTCTACGAGGATCACACCCGCGAGATCCTCTCCAGCAACGACAGCCCGGACGTCGGCTTCTCCTGGAGCGTGAACCCCTACCGCGGCTGCTTCCACGCTTGCGCCTACTGCTTCGCGCGCCCGACGCACGAGTACCTCGGCCTCGGCGCCGGCACCGACTTCGACCGGCGCATCACCGTCAAGCCCGACGCGCCACGGCTGCTGCGCGAGGCCTTCGAGCGCAAGTCGTGGAAGGGCGAGCTGATCGTCTTCTCGGGCGTGACCGACTGCTACCAGCCGCTCGAGGCGAGCTACCGGCTGACCCGCGCCTGCCTCGAGGTCTGCGCCGCATACCGCAACCCGGTGGGCATCATCACCAAGGCCCCGCTCATCGAGCGCGACCTCGACGTCCTCACCGACCTGCACCGCCACGCCAGCGTCTCGGTGTCGGTGAGCATCCCCATCTGGGATCGCGAGCACGCCCATGCCCTCGAGCCCTATGTGGCCACGCCGCAGCGGAGGATGAAGACCATCGAGCGGCTAGCGGCGGCGGGCCTGGAGGTCGGTGTCAACGTCGCGCCGGTGATTCCGGGGCTCTCCGACGCCGACATCCCGCAGATCCTCGAGGCCGCCCGGCAGAGCGGAGCGCGGCGCGCCGGGTTCGTCTTCCTGCGGCTGCCGGGCTCGGTGGCCAAGGTCTTCGAAGAGCGTTTGCGCCAGACGCTGCCGCTGCGCGCCGACCGCGTCCTCAACCGCGTCCGCGACGCCCGGGGTGGAAAGCTCTACGACGCGCGCTTCGGCATCCGCGGCCGCGGCCAGGGCAGCTACGCAGAGGCGGCGCAGGCGCTCTTCGAGAGCACCGCGCGGCGGCTGCAGCTGAACCAGGGCTGCCACGGCGTGCCCAGGGACACCTTCCGCCGCCCGGGCCGCGGGGGGCAGCTTCCGCTCCTGTGAGCCTACTTCCGCGCACCGGTTAGAAGATTTGCTCCTACTCGCAAGAGGCCGCTACAGTCTCTCCATGGCACCGGGGTCTCCCAGCCGCGTCGTGCGCTTCCTCGCCGTCGTCGCCTGCTGCATTGCCTGCAGCGGCTCGAAGGCGGAGCCGCCCCTCAAGGGCGCCTCGACCGGACCGGCCGCCGCCGCGCATCCCTCCGACGCTCCGCAGGCGGTGGTCACCGCCAGCCGCGGCAAGGTCGAATTGCTCCACGGCGGATCGGGCGACTGGGCCGACGTGAAGGTCGGCGATCGCCTGGGCGCGAAGGACGCCTTGCGCACCGCCGTCGGCGAAGCCGATCTGGCGGTTGACGGCGTCAAGGTCCGCGTCCACGAGGCCAGCCGCCTCGACGTGAAGAGCGTCGCCAAGGGCGCCATGCGCACGCGCATCCACGGCAGCCTCGAGTCCGAGGTGGACAAGGCCGGCAAGCTCGACGTCGAGATCGAGGGCAGCGACGCCACCGCCTTCAGCCAGGGAGGCCACTTCTTCGTCACCGCCGACGGCAGGGGCGTCATCGCCGTCGCCGCGGTCACCGGCTCGGTGCACCTGAGCGGAAGCGGCAAGAGCGTCGAGATCCAGAAGGGCGAGGTCAGCCGCATCGACGGCACCGCCTCCGCCCCGAGCCTCCCTGCCGCGGCGCTGCGCCGGGTGCTGCTCTCGGTGCAGTGGCCCCGCGCGCAGGAGACCAACCAGGCCAGCGTGCCCATCGCCGGGCACGTCGAGCCGGGCAGCCGCGTCTTCGTGCAGGGGCAGCAGGTGATGGTGGAGGCCGGCGGCGCCTTCCGCGCCGACGTGCCCCTCAAGCAGGGCAAGCAGAAGATCGCCGTCGTTACCGTCGACGCGCTCGGCCGCCGCAGGCAGATGGACGGCCTGGTCAAGCGGGACGATTCCTTGCCAGGAGCCCGGGTCAAGAAGAAGCTCTGGCAATGGCACTGATCGCGGCGCTCCTCGCCGCCTCCCTGGTCGCAGATCCCGCTCGGCTGGTCCTCGGCAAGAACGCCGGCGCGGCGCTGAGCTTTCGCGCGCCGCCCGGCGCCACGGTGACGCTGACCGCGAGCGTCGGCACCGTCAGCGCGCCGCAGCGCGACGGCGACCTCTTCCGCGCCCGCTTCACGCCCCCGGCGCTCAAGGCGCCGACGGTGGCGCTGCTGCTCGCGCAGGTGGAGGAAGCCGACGGCGCGCGCGAGCTTTCCTGGCTGTCGATTCCGCTCTCGGGCGCGGACACCATGGAGATCGAGACGCGGCCCGGCTCCAGGGTCTCCGCCGACGTCGCCGGCCAGACCATCGGACCGGTGATCTCCGACCAGAAGGGCGTGGCGCGGCTGCCGATGGTGGTGCCGCCCGGCGTCGGCCAGGCCACCCTGCACATCGTCGACAAGCTGGGAAACACCACCGACAAGCCGCTCGACCTCGAGCCGCCGCCCTTCTCCCGCGTGCGGGTGGCGGCGCGCGCGGCGGGCGCGAGCGCGGCGGCGCCGCTGGAGCTGGAGATCTTCGTCGTCCAGCCGGACGGCTCGCCGGACGACTCCGCCAAGGTCGGCATCACCGCCAGCGCCGGCGAGGCCGAGGTCCGCAAGCGCATCGGGCCCGGCCTCTACCTCGCCCGCTACCTGGCCCCGGCCGGGAAGTCGGGCGCGGTGCACCTGGAGGCGAAGGCCAACGGCCAGCTCGCCGCGGTCGACGTGCCGGTGACCGTGTCGCGCGTGACCATCGCCCAGCCCTTCTGGCAGAGCGCGCAGGTGGCGCACCGGCCCTGGAGCGTCGCGGTCGGACTCCTCGGCGGCGGCGGCGCGACCTTCGACGGCGCCGGCGAAGGCACCCTCCTCCTCGAGACGGCGCTGCGCCTGGAGATCCTCCCGGTGGAGGCGGTCCTCGATCTGGGCGCCTCGTTCTCAGCCGAGGTTACCCAGTATGGCGCGACGCCGAACAACACCGAGCGGGCGCGCGCGCAGTCGCGGCTCGTGCAGGTCGGGCTGCGCCTCGGGCGCCAGCTGGCGAGCGGCCTCGACGCCCACGCCACCCTGCTCTTCGGCGTGCAGAGCCAGGTGGTCGCCCGGACCTTTCCCACCAACACCCATACCGCGGACGACAGCGTGACCCCGCGCCTCGCCCTCGCGCTCGGCGGGAGCCTCCTGCTCGGACCCGGCCGCGCGCTGGCGCAAGTGCAGCTCGACTCGTCGGCCTCGGGCATCGCCGGGCTCGCCGGCAGCCTGAGCGGCGCGCAGGTGATGCTCGGCTACCTTTTGACCGTGTATTGATGCGCCCTTCCGCGAAGGGCACCATCGCCGCGCGGACAAACGTCGGCGGGTCCGCGCGACTTTGACTTGCGCGCAGGGGTAGACTGCGCCGCATGAACCGCCCCGTCCGACCCACCTCGCCCAACGAGGCAGCGGCGCTCCTCCACCAGTTCACCAACCACCTCCTCTATTCGCTGGCCAAGGATCAGTACTCGGCCACCGCCCGCGACCGCTTCATGTCGCTGGCGCTGACCGCCCGCGACCGGCTCATCGAGCGGTGGATCAGCACCCAGCAGCGCTATTACAAGAAGGACGCCAAGCGCGTCTATTACCTGAGCGCCGAGTTCCTCATGGGCCGGGCACTGGCCAACAACCTCATCAACCTCGGGCTCTACGAGACGGCGCGCGAGGGGATGAAGATGCTCAACCTCGACCTCGGCCAGCTCATCGACGAAGAGGTGGACGCCGGCCTCGGCAACGGCGGCCTCGGGCGGCTGGCGGCCTGCTTCCTCGACTCGATGGCCACGCTGGACATCCCCGGCTACGGCTATGGCATCCGCTACGAGTTCGGCATGTTCGAGCAGGAGATCAAGGAAGGCTGGCAGGTCGAAAAGCCCGACGAGTGGCTCCGCTTCGGCAATCCCTGGGAGATGCCGCGTCCCGAATACGGCGTCCCGGTGCGCTTCGGCGGCTGGGTGGAGGAGCGGCAGGAGCACGGCCACCTGAAAGCGCACTGGATGGGCGGCGAGGAGGTGGTGGGCATGCCCTATGACACGCCCATCGCGGGATATGGCGGCAATACCGTCAATACCCTCCGCCTCTGGCGGGCGCGGGCCAGCAACGACTTCGACCTCGGCTATTTCAACGAGGGCGACTATGAAAAGGCGGTGCTGGACAAGAACCGCTCCGAGACCATCTCCAAAGTCCTCTATCCCAGCGATTTGAAAATGTTCGGCAAGGAATTGCGGCTGCGGCAGCAATTCTTCTTCGTCGCCTGCTCGCTGCACGACATCATCCGCCGGCACCTGGTGGCTTACCCTTCATTGGAGAACTTCGCCGACAAGGTGGCCATTCAATTGAATGACACCCATCCGGCGGTGGCCATTCCCGAGCTGATGCGCATCTTCGTCGACGAGCACGCCCTGCCGTGGGAGAGGGCCTGGGAGCTGACCCAGAGTACCTTTGGATATACCAACCACACCCTGCTCTCCGAGGCGCTGGAGACCTGGCCGGTGGAGCTGTTCCAGCGGCTGCTGCCGCGGCACCTCACCCTCATCTACGAGATCAACCGGCGCTTTCTGCGGCAGGTGATGAACCGCTTCCCCTATGACGAGCCGCGCATCGCGCGGATGTCGCTCATCGACGAGGCCGGCGGCGACCTGCACGCCAAGCGCATCCGCATGGCCTACCTGGCGGTGGTCGGCTCCCATTCGGTCAATGGCGTGGCCGCCTTGCATACCGAGCTGCTCAAGGCCGACCTCCTGAAGGACTTCAACGAGATGTGGCCCGACCGGTTCAACAACAAGACCAACGGCGTCACCCCGCGCCGCTGGCTGCTGGCGGCCAATCCGCTCCTGGCCGACGCCATCACCTCCCGCATCGGCGAGGGCTGGATCACCCACCTCGAGCAGCTGGAGAAGCTGGTGCCGCACGCGGAGGATCCCGTCTTCCGCAACCAGGTGCGCGGCATCAAGCAGGGCAACAAGGACCAGCTGGCGAAGTACATCGAGGCGGCCAACGGGGTGGCCGTCGACCGGGCCTCGATCTTCGACGTGCAGGTGAAGCGGCTGCACGAATACAAGCGGCAATTGCTCAACGTCCTGCATATCGTCGCGCTCTACCTGCGGCTGAAGCAGGACCCGGAAGCGCCGGTGGTGCCGCGGACGTTCATTTTCGGCGGCAAGGCGGCGCCGGCCTATGTGACGGCGAAAGTCATCATCAAGCTGATCAATTCGGTGGCCGGGGTCATCAATGCCGACCCGCAGGTCAATGAGAAGCTCAAGGTGATCTTCCTCGGCAACTACCGGGTCTCGCTGGCGGAGCGCATCTTTCCCGCCTCCGATCTGTCGGAGCAGATCTCCACCGCCGGCAAGGAGGCGAGCGGCACCGGCAACATGAAGTTCGCCCTCAACGGCGCCTTGACCATCGGCACCCTCGACGGGGCCAACATCGAGATGCGCGAGGAGGTGGGGGCGGAGAACTTCTTCCTCTTCGGCTTGACCGCGCACCAGGTGTCGGATCTGCAGAAGCGTGGATACCGCCCGCGCGACTACTACGAGCAGAACGCGGAATTGAAGGGTGTGCTCGACCTGATCAACTCGGGGTTCTTCGAGCCCGACCATCCGGAGACCTTTCGCCCCTTGATGCAATCGCTGCTCGATCACGATCCCTATATGCTGCTGGCCGATTTCCAGTCCTATCTGGAATGCCAGGCGAAGGTCAGCCAGGCGTTTCTCGATCCCGATCGATGGGCGCGGATGGCCATCCTCAATATCGCCAGGATGGGCAAGTTCTCCTCCGACCGGACCATCCGCGAATACGCGGCGGAGATCTGGCGCGCGGCGCCGGTGCCCGGCTAGATGGCGCTGCGCCTGGGAAAGCTGCTGCGCTCCTGGCTGCGGCCGCGGCTGCCCGCGCCCCGGCCTCCCGCCGACCCGCGCCTGGCCACCGATGCCTGGCTGGGCGCGGTCTTCGCGCAACTGGGCGACCGCTACCAGCTGGGCCCCGATTCCCCCGACGGCGCGCGGGTGCTGCGGCGGACGGGGCGGGCGCGGTTCAACCCGATGCCGGTGTGGCTGCGGAGCACCGACTTCCTCGTGCGCGCGGAATACGAGGCGCGCGGCGAGGAGGCGGCGGCGCGCGCCCTGCTCGACCAGCGCCTCTCCGGGCGCCTGCAGGCGCTGGGCCTCGCCTCGGCGTCGGAGTCGGTGGAGGAGTGGGCGGGGACGGTGGTCACCCGCCGCTACCAGGGAACCTGCACGGCGGCGGCCAGCGCGGCGGCGGTGGTGCGGTTCGTCTGCGAGGAGTCGGAGACGCAGATCAACCTCGCGGCCGAGGCGACGGCGCCGCCCTAAAGCTCCCTGAGGGCGCCGCATCGATTCCGCCTCAATGCGCGCCGCGCACCAGCGCGACGAATTCCTGCAGCTCGGCGTCGTTCAGGTCCGAGACGGCCCAATAGTTCATTCCATCCTTCGCCCAGCGGAAGGCACCGTATCCCCGGCTGATCAGGTGTCGCAGCGGCGCCTCGCCCGCGCTCCGGCTCGGCCAGACGAAGAGGTTCACCACGTGCTGCCGGCGCCGGTAGACGAGCGCCGCGGCGGGCGCGTCCTCGACGTAATCGAGCCGGCCGCCGGCCAGCGCAAAGCCTTCGGCCGACCAGTCCGTCGCCGGCACGGAGTAATCGAGCTTGCCCTGGAACCAGGGCTTGACCGTGTGCTGGTCCGAGGAGGCCACGTCGGTGAGGTGGTTGGCGAGCAGCGACCGCACGTGGGCCGCGATGACCGCCTCCTCGATGCGCGCCTCGCTGCTCCGGGAGAGCAGGCCCGGCCCGGCCACCACCAGCAGCGCGGCGGCGGCCGCAGCGGGCAGGAGGGCCACGGCGACGCTTCTCCAGCGGCGGGCAGGACGTGCCTCCGGCCGGACCCCGCCGACCGGCGCCTGCGCGGCGTGAAATCCGTCGCGCAGCTTCTGCTCCAGCGCCTCGGGCAGGGCGTGCCGGGTGAGGTTTGCGCGGACGCGCTCCCGCAGCTCGCGCCGGCCGCGCTCCTCGGCGCCGCATTGCGCGCAAGCCGCGAGGTGCTCTTCCACCTCCAGCGCGCTGCGCAGGTCGAGCTCGTCGTCGAGATATCCGTCGAGCAGCCGCTGCGTCTCGGCGCAGTTCATGGCGCGCCCCCTTGGCCCAGCGCCGCCTGCAGCTGCCGCCGCGCCCGCGACAGCCGCGACATCACCGTCCCGAGGGGGATCCCGGCGATCCCGGCGATCTCCTTGTAAGAGAGCCCTTCCAGCTCGCGCAGCACGAACACCTCCCGGAACTCCACCGGCAGCGCCCGGACCGCGTCATCGACGGCGCGCTGCCGGTCCTTCCGCTGCAGGGCCGCCTCCGGCGTCTCCGGCGGGCGCTCCGCCGAGGCGCCGGCGGCGTGCCGTTCCTCGTCGAAGGCGGTGCCCAGCGTCCGCCCGCGATCCTGCTGCAGATGTGTCTGCGCGGCGTTGCGGACGATGCTGAGCAGCCAGGCGCGCGGGTTCTTCCCGCTGAAGCCGTCGAGAAAGCGGAAGGCCCGCAGCGTCGCTTCCTGCATCACGTCCTCCGCATCGCCGTCGTTGCGCAGGATCCAGCGCGCAAGGTTGTAGCCCGCCTTCAGGTGGGGAAGGACCAGCTGCTCGAACGTCCGCTCCTCCTCCGGCACGCGCCCCCCGCTCAGGAACCGGTGACTATCCCCCACTTCAGGGTCTGACGACGATGACGCCGGTCATCTCCTCGTGCCCGCCGCCGCAGAAGACGGAGCAGTGGAACGGATAGGTCCCGGGCCGATCGGGGACGACGCGCACCCGGGTCACCCTGCCGGGGACGATCTCCTCGTCGAGGTGGAGGTCGGGCACGAGAAAGCCGTGCTTGCGGTCGGCGGTGGTCAGCTCGAGCACCACCGGCACGCCCGCCTTCAGCTCGATGGTCGCGGGGCTGAACTCGAACTTCTTCGCCACGACGGGAATGACCTGCTCCACGGCGGCGGCCAGGGAGAGCACCGCGAAGAGGGCGCGCATGGCTAACCGCCTTCCGCAGCCATGGGGCTCTCTTCCAGCGCGTCTTCCTTGAGCGTCAGCACCTGCCCGGGGCCGGCGGTGACTTCGCGGAAGCCGAGCCCGCGCCGCGGGTGCGCAGGGTCCCACGCCACCGGCGCCTTCTTCGGCTGCGAGAGCGGCGGCGGCAGCGGGAAGATGAGCGACTGCGCCGCGTGGTGGGCGATGGCGCCGGTGCGGAAGTGATGCTCCTGGTGGATGTGGCCGTAGAAGACGGTGACGTTCTTCCAGTGCTGCAGCAGATCGATGGCGGTGGCGCCGTCCTTCGTCGTCCAGTCCCACTGCGGCGCGAGGGCGAAGAGCGGCCGGTGGGTGAAGACCACGATGGGCGCCTCGGGCGGGAGCGGCCGCAAGTCCGCGAGCAGCCAGTCGAGCTGCGCGGTGCCCAGCGCCGCGGCCGGGTCGGAGACGTTGTCGAGGACGGCGAAGTGGATTCCCTTGTGGTCGAAAGCGTAGTGCATGGCGCCGAAGGCTTCCTGAAAGGCCTTGCCCTGGTCGAGCGCCGCGTCGTGCTCGCCGGGCAGGTAGCGGTGGTTCTGCGTCGTCAGGCCGGAGACGATCTGCTTGAACTCGGACAGGCGCCGGCGGCGGACGGCGTCGTCGTCGGTGGTGTGGGTGAGGTCGCCGGTGAAGACGATGAAGTCGGGCTGCCGCGGCAGCGCGTTGACGAGGACGATCGCCTGCCGCAGCGTGTTGGCCGCCTCGGGATTGGGCGCCCCCGAGAAGCCCCAGTGCGTGTCGGAGATCTGGACGAAGAAGAAGTCGTCGTCGCCGCTTCTGCCGGCCCGACGCAGTCCGCCGGCGCAGCCCGCCAGCCCGGAGGCGAAGACGGCGCCGCCGACGCCAAGCAGCTTGAGGAAGTCGCGGCGGGGGCGAGGTAAATCCGGCATGCGGGGCTCCAGGCGCAGGGCACCTTGAGGTCGGTGCGCTGCGGTGGAGACTGGAAACGGCCGGGCGATATTCCCGGGGCGGGCGCTCCGGCTCGAGGCGCGGCCCGGCCCGCGGGATGGCGCCCCCCTCAACCCGGCGCGGCGGGACGCGCTCCACCCAGGCCCGAAGTCCCTCTGCGCAGGCCGGCGTTGAGCAGCCAGCCCCGCGCGAAGGAGAGGATCTCCACCCGCTCCGCCGGCGAGAGCGCAGCCGAGCTGTAGAGGTCCGCGCCGCCACCGCCAAAGTGGTGCTGGTGGTTGCCGAGCACGTAGGCGATGGCGCGGGTCAGCTCGGTGGGGCTGCGCAGGAGTCGCGAGAAGTAGTGGTCCTCGAAGACGCGGCCGGCGCGCTCCATCATCGCGTTGAGCGCCTTGGCGATGCGGATGGCGAGCCCCTGCATGGCGCGGGACAGCGCCACGCTGCCGTCCGCCTCGACGATGAGGTGCAGGTGGTTCCCCTGCACGCTGTACTCGATGAGCCGGCCCCCGAACCGCCCGCGCGCCTTCTCGAACGCCTGCCGGAGGCGCCGCCACGCCCGCTTGCTGCGCAGGTTCCAGACGTGCCCCTTGACCCGCAGCGTGACGTGGACCGGCGTCACCGCGCGGAACTGCGGACGCGTCCCATGCGAGACGCGGCTGCCCCGCGGCCGGCCACTGCCGGGGCGGGGCCCTCCATGAAACGGCAGATTTCTCTGTTCCATCTTGGTATCGGGATATATCATGGATGGCTCCACCATGCAAGCTCCATCCGCCGTTCTTTTCAGGGGTGCAAACCACGTACATCCTTTACGGAATGAACCAAGGACATCCTTTCCACCTCGCGCTCATTGCACAACGACATCGCAGACAACGGTGCGATGCCCTGGAAAGCGACGGACGCGATGAAGGAGCGAGTGACTTTCGTGCTGGAGTGGGAGCGGCGCTGGAACGAGGCGAAAGGCGAGCCGGTGGACATGGCCGAGCTCTGCCGCAAATACGGAGTGAGCCGGCCGACGGGCTATGCCTGGGTGAAGCGCTTCCGGGATGCGAGCCACGATGTCCGCGGCGTTGAGGAGAAGTCGCGGCGGCCGCAGTCGAATCCGCATGCCATCTCGCCCGAAATGGAAGACTGGATCGTCCAGGCGCGAAAGGCGATGCCGAGGCGCGGGCCGCGCAAGCTGCGGGCGATCCTCGTCGAGCGAAACCCCGGCATCGACTGGCCGAGCACGAGCTCGATCGGCAATAGCCTCAAGCGGCGCGGACTCTGCCGGGTCCGCAAAGTGCGCCTGCGTGCGCCGCCGATGACGCAGCCGTTTGCTGCGACGACGGCGCCCAACGACACCTGGTGCATCGATTTCAAGGGCAAGTTCCGCCTGCAGGATGGCAATTGGTGCCACGTGCTCACCCTGCTCGGCGCTGACACGCGCTATCTGCTCCGCGCCGAGCCGATGCTCGACCCGACCGGCGCCAACGTCGAGAAGGTCCTCGACTCTGCCTTTCAGGAATTCGGGCTGCCCAAAGCGATGCGCTCGGACAACGGGCCACCGTTTGCCTCGACCGGAGCGGGCCGGCTCTCGCGTCTCTCGGTGTGGTGGCTCAAGCTCGGCATTCGGCTCGAACGCATCGAGCCAGGAAAGCCGCAGCAGAACGGCCGACTCGAGCGGTGCCACCTCACGCTCGAGGAGGTGACCTGCTCCCCGAATCTGGGTCCGCCTGAAACGTGACTCCTCAGCCTTCCAAAGTAGGCTGGAGGAATCATGCTGAAGAGCAAGTTCACGGAGGAGCAGATCGTCGCGGCGCTCAGGCTGGTGGA
>JAYWAJ010000170.1:0-6110 GCA_043782525.1 Deltaproteobacteria bacterium
GAGCCCGGTCAACGCAGCCAAGCCGCGATCTGTTGGAGTAGACTCCGCCGCCTTCCACGGAGGCCTTGACGTGTTCAGCAAGATCCTCATTGCCAACCGCGGCGAGATCGCCTGCCGGGTCGCCCGGGCGGCGCGCGCGCTCGGTGTCAAGACGGTGGCCGTCTATTCCGACGCCGACCAGGGCGCGCTCCACGTCCAGGCCTGCGACGAGGCGGTGCGCCTCGGCCCGCCACCCGCCCGCGAGAGCTACCTCGACATCGGGAAGGTCCTGGCTGCAGCGAAGCAGACGGGCGCGCAGGCGATCCATCCCGGCTACGGCTTCCTCTCCGAGCAGGCCGACTTCGCGCAGGCCTGCGCCGCGGCCGGCATCGTCTTCGTCGGCCCGCCTCCGGAGGCGATGCGCGCCCTCAAGGACAAGGCGCAGGCGCGGGCGGTGATGCGCGACGCCGGCGTGCCGGTGGTGCCGGGCTCGGACGGCCACGTCGGCGAGGAGGGGGCGGCGAAGGCAGCCGCGGCCTCGGTGGGCTTTCCGCTGCTGGTCAAGGCGGCGGCGGGCGGCGGCGGCATCGGCATGCAGGTGGCCCGCGACGAAGGCGAGCTGATGAAGGCGCTGCGCGCCTGCGCCGACCGCGCCCGGGCCAGCTTCGGCAAGGACGCCGTCTACCTCGAGCGCTACTTCGAGCTGCCGCGCCACGTCGAAGTCCAGATCCTCGGCGACGGCCACCTCACGCTCGCCATCGGCGCCCGCGAGTGCTCGATCCAGCGGCGCCATCAAAAGATCATCGAGGAGGGGCCGGCCACCGCCTTCGTGCTCCCCACGCCGCGGCCCGCCCTGCTGCACAAGCTGCTCGACGCGGGCTTGAAGGCGGCGCGCGCGGTCGGCTACGCCAACGCCGGCACCTGCGAGTTTTTGCTGGTGGGCGACGACTTCTATTTCATCGAGCTGAACGCGCGGCTGCAGGTCGAGCACCCGGTCACCGAGGCGACCACCGGACTCGACCTGGTGCAGCTGCAGCTGCGCATCGCCGCCGGCGAGCACCTGCCCATCGGGCAGGACGACTTGCCGCCGCGCGGCCACGCCATCGAGTGCCGGATCAACGCCGAGGACCCGGTGAAGTTCTTTCCCTCGCCGGGGAAGGTCCTGCGCTTCGACACGCCGGTGCCGGCCGACGGCGCCTTCCACGACGGCATCCGCATCGACGCCGGCTACCGGGCGGGCGACACGGTGACGCCGTTCTACGATTCGCTGCTGGCCAAGATCATCGCCCACGCACCGACGCGCGGCGAGGCCATCGCCCGGCTGCGCACCGCCCTGCGGAGCTTCGTCGTCGAAGGAATCAAGACCAACCTTCCGCTGCATGAGAAAGTCCTCGCCAGCGAGGCCTTCGCCCGCGGCGCGCTGGACACCCACTTCCTCGAAAGGCTCTAGACCATGGCTGACGTTCCCGCCCACATCACCGGCACTGTCTGGAAGATCGAGGTCAAGGTCGGCGCAGCCGTGAAGGCCGGCGACGTGCTGGTCATCCTCGAGAGCATGAAGATGGAGATGCCGGTGGAGGCGCCCGAGGACGGCACGGTGAAGGAGATCCGCTGCAAGGAGACGCAGGCGGTCAACGAGGGCGACGTGCTGGTGGTGCTGGGCTGACAGCCGCGTCGGGTGGCAGCCCCAATTCGCGCAAGAGCGGGCGCCAACGCGCATCGTCGTGCGGCGAGCCCGACCACGACGTAGGAGAGGACCGCGTCGGGCCAGTGCAGGCCGTGCATGACGGGCTCGATGATCTGCAGCGCGGCAAAGGCCGCGATGGCGTAGCCGACCAGCGCGCGGAAGGCGCGGCGGCGCTGCAGGGAAACAGGAAGGGCACGGACACCGGGGCTCCTCGCGGAAACCGTACCACGCCGGTTTACCGCAGGAGGACGGCGAGGCGCGGGTGGCGCTCAAGTCGCGGCGGCGCGGGCGAGGCGTTGCGCGGCGATCTTGCCCGGCTCGCTCTCGGGGAAGCGCTGCACCAGCTCGCGCAGCAGCTTGTCGCTGGTGGCCTGGTCGCCCAGCGCCTCGGCGTAGACGCGCGCGGCTTGCAGCCAGGCCTTGGGCGCGAGCGCTCCCTGCGGCTCGGCGTCGAGGCAGCGCCGCAGCGCCACCGCCGCGGCCCTGGCGTTGCGCTGCTGCCACGCCTTCTGCGCGAGGTCCATCCACCCCTGGGCCGGCATCGCGCCGGAGCGGATCTCCTTGCCCGACTTCGCCAGCAGCGCCAGCAGGCCGGCGGTGTCGTCCTGCGCGAGCAGCAGTGCGAACGTCTCCGCCGGCGAGGGGGCGGGCGGCACGGCGTCCGGCGGCGCGGAGTCGGGCGGCGCGGCCGGAGCGGAGTCCAGCGGCCCGGCCGGAGCGGAGTCCAGCGGTGCGGCCGGAGCGGAGTCCAGCGGCGGTGCGGGCGCCACCCAGCGCGGCTGCTGGTCGCCGAGCACCGGCACCAGGTACGACTCCTCCTCGCCGTATCCGAGATCGCTGCCGCGCACCCGCACCAGCAGGCCGATGCCGCGGAAGGCGGCGAAGGCGACCAGCAGCACCGCGAGGTTGACGGGCAGCCGCGCGACGAGGCCGCCGCCGAGGAGGGCGTGGCCGGCCACTCTCGCGCCGAGCGCGAGGGCCACGGCGCAGAGGCAAAACGCCACCAGCAGGAGGTAGTCGCGGCCCAGCTTCACCGCGTAGCCCACCAGCACGATCGGATTCGCCGCCACCGCCAGCGGCGTCTTGAGCGCCGACGCGATCAGCGACATGGGGACGATGACGACGCCCAGCAGCGCGAGCAGGATCGGCACCAGCGGGCTGCGCGAGGGCGGCGGCGCTTCTGGCAGCTGCGCTTCGGCCGGCGGCGGGTCGGCAGCGCTCGCCTCGTCCTCCTTCTGCTGCGCGCGCTGCTCCGGGGTGACCGGCAGCGGCGGCGCGTTCGCTTCCACCACCTCGAAGCCGGTGGGGCCACGCACGACCCGCATGCCGTGGACGTTGAGGCCCGATCCACCGGGCTTGAGCGCCTGCGCGACCGCGCGCCGCTGCTCGGCGGCGCGGTCCGGCGCGGGCGCGCGGTGCCACAGCATCCACGCCAGGGCGGGCACCCAGATCCAGGCGAGGGCGAGTCCAACGCGCCACGAGGGCGCGACCACGTCCTCGAAGTAGCCCTGAAAATCGCCGGCGGTGGGGAAGTCGTCGTGACCGTGGGCGGTGTGGCGCAAGGCCTGGAACAGGTACGCGATGGTCACGCCGGTCGCGATCGCCGAGCCCTTCGCTCCGGCCAGGCCCAGCGCGGTCGCCAGCACGGCCGTGATCGACACCGAGAGCAGGCCCAGCCTGCTGAACGGCCAGAGGAGCGCGCCCGCCAGCTGGCCTGCCGAGAACGGATGCAGCTCGCCGCGGTGGACGAGGATGGGCGAGGCGAAGGCGCCGCAGCGAGAGCAGCTCTCGAAGCGGGAGCTGCCCGAGACCCGGACGCTGGTGCAGTCCGCGCAGAGCGTCGCGCGGCAGGCGTTGCACCTCCACCCGGCCAGCGCCCCGAAGTGGTTGCTGCACTTGTAGAGCATCAGACGCGGGCGAACAGCTCCGGCAGCCGGATCTTCAGCGCGTGGGCGATCTTGTAGAGCGAGGTCACCGAGGCGCTGCTCTCGGCCCGCTCGATCTGCGAGAGGAGCGACACCGAGAGCCCGGTGCGCTTGGCCAGCTGCTTGAGCGTCAGCGTCCGCTTCTTGCGCAGATCGCGGATGGCCGACCCGATGTTCCGGTGCAGCTCCTCCTCGGGCAACAGCGAGAGGCCCTTGGCGGCCAGCGCCCGCCGGACCGCGCCCACCAGCTCGTCCTCGCGGACCGGCTTCTTCAGATAGTCGACCACGCCGTAGCGCAGCGCGGAGACGGCCGAGTCGAGCGTCGCGTACCCGGTCATGAGGATCACCGAGCAGTCCGAATCGTGGCGCTTGATGATCTGGGCGACGTCGAGTCCGGAGAGGTCGGGCATCTTCAGGTCGACGATGGCGAGGTGGACCTCGTTGCGGCGCAGCTCCTCCTCGACGCGGCGTGGATCGGTCAGCGTGAGGACGCGATAGCCTTCCTTCTTGAGGATGCGCTCGATGAGATCACAGGAATCCTGATCGTCGTCGACTACGAGTGTACGGATATCCACGTCTGGCCCCCCCTGACCGCAACAACCTACAGGGTCCAGCCGGGACCGTCTACCGTGCACTCGGGACTACCGGCGGCGCGCCTCGTAGTCGTCGAGCACTTTCCGCAGCTGTGACTTCTCGGCCGGGTTGGTGCAGAGGGGCAGGTAGAGCCGGTAGTAATGCGCGCCCTCCTCGATGTTTCCCTGCCGCGTGAAGGCGATGCCCATGCTGCGGTAGACGCCGCCCAGCACGGCTTCCGACGGCTTCGTCGAGAGCGCTTTCTGGTAGAGCGCGATCGCGCCCGGAAAGTCCTGGGCGATGAGCCGGGTGTTGCCGTCGTTGACCAGCCGCTTCGCCTCGCTGTCGTCCGGGTGGGCCGCCTGCGCGCGCGAGGAAGAGGACGCCCGGGGAGGGGCCGCCGCCACCGAGGCCGCCGCGACCACCGGCTTCTTGCAGGTCTCGACCAGCGACTGCGCGTCGGCGGAGGCCGGGTTGGCGGCGAGGGCCAGCTGCGCTTCGGAGAGGCAGCCGGCGTTGTCCCGGTCCTTCATCAGGCCGGCGGCGGCGATGTGCAGGTTGACGTAGCCGGCGGTGACGGCGTCGCCCTTCTCGACGGCCTTCTGGCCGTAGAAGGTCTTGCCCGAGCCGAGCACGTTGAGCAGCTTGCGCGCGCGCTCCCAGTCCTGCGACGAGGCGGCCGACTCCATCTCGCGGAAGAGGTCCTCGCTGCGCGCTTCCGACTGCACGGCGTTGTAGTCCTTCAGCTCGGCAGCGCTGGCGCCGGCGCGGCGGGCCCCGTCGAGGTTGCGCAGCGCCTCGGTGTAGCGGTGGGCGGCCAGCGCCTCGTCGGCGGCGCGCAGCGCGAACTTGCGCTCGGCCTTCGAGCCCTGCACCACCTCGACGGAGTCCTCCTCGCCCCCGCCGCGGTGACGCGTCAGCACGAAGCCGGCCGCGCCCGCGATGGCCAGCACCGCGACGCCGATGCCGGCGTAGAGCCCGGTCCTGCTGCCGCCCTGCAGCGCCCCGGCGCCCTGCAGGGTGGCGAACTCGGCGGGCAGCTTGAAGGGCTTGCCCTGCTCGGTGAAGGCGAAGCGCAGGTGGCCGATCTCCAGCACGTCGCCGTGCCGCAGCCCGATGGCGACGTAGGGCTCGCCGTTGACGCGCACGCCGTTGCGGCTGGTGGCGTCCATCACCTTCCAGGTGCCGGCGTCGAGGTGGAGGCGGCACTGCTTGCGGCTGATGGAGGGGTGGTCGATCTCGAGGTCGTTCTCCTCGGAGCGGCCGAGCCGGATGGGCGAGCGGTCGAGGACCAGCTCCTTGCCGCGGTAGGTCCCCGAGATGCCGACCAGCCGGGGGCGCTGGCCTTCCGGCACGTCCTGCACCGGCCGCTCGCCGCCTTCGCCGCGCAGGTCGGAGAGGCGGATGGTCGCGGTCTCGGCCATCTTCCGCTTCTGCGCGTCGGACTTCGCCTGCTCCGCCGCGGCGGCAGCGTGCGCGGCCTCGGCGGCGGCGTGTTCTGCCTCCGCCTTCGCGGCGGCCTGGGCGGCGGCCTCTTCCTGGGGCTGCGCACCGTCGGTGGAATGCTTGCGGACCAGCGTCGCCTCGTCGTCGTCGTCGCCGAGGCCCGGGCTCGAGCCCTCGGGCTTCTCGTCGGGACCGGCCTGCAGCGAGAGATCGTACTCGCTGATCTGGATGAGGTCGCCTTCGCGCACCAGCGCCTTGCCGTGGATGCGGTCGCCGTTGACGCGGATGCCGGTGAAGCTGTCCAGATCTTCGATGTAGAAGTGGCCCTGGTCGCGCAGCAGGCGGCCGTGCTTGCGCGAGACGTTCTTCTCCGTCAGCCGCACGATGTTGGCGTCGTTGCGGCCGATGGTGATCTCGTCGCGCACCACGGGGATGACGGTCTTGCGACCCTCGTCGTCTTCGATGATCAGCTTCATGGAGGTCCCCTGTAACGTCCGCGC
>JAYWAJ010000171.1:0-6106 GCA_043782525.1 Deltaproteobacteria bacterium
GTGCGCCACATCATCGCCAGCGCGTTCTGGTGGAAGCCGGGCGCGTGCGGGTCGCGATCGGTGTCGCTGAAGGCGTGGTGCTCGCGGTGGAGGATGGCGTAGCCGCGCGGGTTCAGGTACGAGCTGCCCTGCACCAGCCAGGTGAGAAAGTGCACGACGCGCTCAGTGCGCGGGCCCATGGTGTACATTTTGTGCGCGGCGTAGCGGTGCTGGAAGCCGCTCTGGAAGAGCACGCTCAGCAGCCAGTGCGAGACGAAAAAGGCGTAGACCAACGGAGCCTCCGGGGGGAACGGGAAGGCTAGTGGGCTTCTGTCATCCGCCTGTCACCGCGTGCGGACGGCCGCCTGTCAGGTGGGCTGGCCGGCGTCGATGACGGGGCCGGGCAAGGGACCGCGCTCCAGCTCCCGGTAGCGCTCCCAGGCGCCTTCGAGGGGGCCGTCGGCCGCCAGCCTGCCGTGATGGAGCACCGCCGCGCGCGGACAGAGGGACCTGGCCGCCTCCATGCTGTGCGAGACGTAGCAGAAGGTGACGCCCGCGCTGCGGAAGTCGGTGATGCGCTGCCGGCACTTCTCCTGGAACCGCTCGTCGCCGACCGCCAGCACCTCGTCGACGATGAGGATCTCCGGCTCGACGTCCTGGGCGATGGCGAAGCCCAGCCGCGCATACATCCCGGAGCTGTAGTTCTTGACGGGCATGTCGATGAAGTCGCCCAGCTCCGAGAAGGCGATGATGCGGTCGAACTTCGACTCCATCTGCTTGCGCGAAAAGCCGAGCAGCGCGCCGTTCAGGTAGATGTTGTCGCGGCCGGTCAGCTCCGCGTCGAAGCCTGCGCCCAGCTCGATCATGGGGCTGATGCGGCCCTGCACCAGCACCTCGCCCTCGTTGGGCAGGAGCACGCCGGCGATGGTCTTGAGCAGCGTGCTCTTGCCGCTGCCGTTGTGGCCGATGAAGGCGATGGCCTCGCCGGGCGCAATCTGGAGGGAGACGTGCCGCAGCGCCCAGAAGACCTCCGCCGAGCGCAGGTGGCGGAAGCGCTGCACCACCGCCTCTTTGAGAGTGGTGACTTTTTCGCGATAGACCCGGTAGGACACGCCGGCGTCGCGAAGGCGGATCTCGCCGTTGCGCATCAGTGGATCCTCATCACAGGTAATGGATGTGGCGCGGGGCGAGGCGCTGGAAGATCCGGTAGCCCACGAAGAGGGTGAAGAAGGAGAGACCGGCGGCGATGCCCAGGGTCCGCGGGTCGGGCAGGCGCCCGAAGTAGACCGGCTCCCGGACCAGCGCGATCAGGTAGCTCAGGGGATTCAGCGCCAGGAAGGTCTTGAAGAGCCGGAACCACCAGGCCTTGTTGTTCCCCAGCGCGCCCAGGTCGTAGAAGATCGGCGAGAGGTACATCAGCATCTGCAGCACCACTTCGGCGAGGTGCCTCACGTCGCGGAAGAAGACGGTGAAGGTCGCGAGCATCAGGGTCACGCCGCTGGTGAAGCAGGTGAGCAGGAGCACTCCCACCGGCAAGAAGAGGAGCGCCCGCGAGAAGGGCTGCTTGAGGAAGAGCATGAGGAGGAAGAGCGGCACCATCGAGAGCGCGAGGTTGACCAGGTTCGAGCCCACCACCGAGAGCGGGAAGACGCCCTGCGGCACCCGCACCTTGCGGATCAGGTCCTGGTTCGCCACCACCGAGTTGAGGCCCTGGACGAGCGCGGTCTGGAAGAAGAGCCAGGGCAGGAGCGCGCTGAGCAGGAAGATGGAGAAGTTCTTCTGCGCCACCGGCATGATGGTGGTGAAGACCACCGTGTAGACGATCATCAGCAGCAAGGGGTTGAGCATGGTCCAGAGCAGCCCGAAGACGCTGCGCTTGTAGCGGACCTTCAGCTCGCGGACCACCAGCAGCGCCACCAGCTGGCGATAGTCGAAGAGCTCGCGCACGCCGGTGTGGCGCACCGGGGTGGTGGTGGCGGCGGGAGGAACCAGCTCGACGGTGGTCACGCGCGGCGCTCCTCGAGAAAGCGGTCGAGAGCGGCCTCGAGCGGCAGCGGGACGCCGGCGCCCAGCAGCTGCTTCACCTTGTCGGTGCGCAGCGACGAGCGCAGCGGGCGCGGCGCGGGCAGCTGGAGATCGGCGAGCCGGACCGGCTGGATCAGGCCCTGGTCGGCGCCCAGCTTGCGCGCCAGCGCCTGGCAGAACTCGACGCGGGTGACCGCCGCCGCGCCGGCGCAGTGGAAGATGCCCTGCGCGCCGCTGCGGTGGACGCCGATGATCATCTCGGCGGCGTTGTCGGCGAGCGTCGGCGTGACCAGCTGGTCGAGGAAGGCCTTCACCGGCTTCCCGGCGAGGAGGAGCTCGACGACGCTGCTGGCGAAGGTCCGCTTGGCACTTGTATACCCGCTATACACCACGGCGGTGCGGCAGAGCGCGCGGTCGGTGGCGAGGAGGAGCGCGGCCTCCTCGCCGGCGCGCTTGGTGCGGGCGTAGACGCCGCGCGGGTTGGGCGCGTCGTCCTCGGCGTAATCGCCCTTGGCGCCGTCGAAGACGTAGTCGGTGGAGAGCGCGGTCAGGCGGGCCCCGCAGCTGCGGGAGGCCAGCGCCGCGGCTTCCACCGCGCGCACGTTGAGCCTCCAGGCGTCGAGCGGCGCCTTCTCGCAGGCGTCCACGTCAGTCATGGCCGCCGCGTGGATGACGCCGGCGGGACGGAGCGATTCGATCAGCTCCGCCAGCTTCTCGGGGAAGCGCAGATCGAGATCGACGTACTCGAAGTTGCCGGCGGCGCGCCGCGGCCCGCGCCCGACCGCGACGATCCGCTCGCCGGCCCGTTGGAGACGCGCCACGATGCGGCTGCCGACCAGCCCGTTGGCGCCGGTGACCAGCGTGACCTGGGCGGCAGCCGCTCCCGCGCCCACTCAGCGCGCCCCGTAGTTGCGCTCGTAAAAGGTGCGGTACTGCCCGGTGCGGACGCGCTCCCACCAGCCGCGGTTCTGCAGGTACCAGTCCACCGTGCTCTTCAGCCCTTCCGCGAAGGCGATGCCCGGCGCCCAGCCCAGCTCCCGCTGCGCCTTGGAGGCGTCGATGGCGTAGCGGCGGTCGTGCCCGGGGCGATCCTGGACGTGCTCGATGAGCTCGCGCCCCTTGCCGAGGAGCTCCAGCAGCCGCGAGACGATCATCAGATTTGGCCACTCGTTGTCGGAGCCGAGGTTGTAGACCTCGCCCGGCTGGCCCTTCTCCAGCGCCAGCAGCAGCGCGCGGTTGTGGTCCTCGACGTGGATCCAGTCGCGGACTTGCAGTCCGTCGCCGTAGACGGGCAGCTTCTTTCCCTCGAGCGCGTTGGCGATCATCAGCGGGATGAGCTTCTCCGGAAACTGGTACGGCCCGTAGTTGTTGGAGCAGCGGGTGACGACCACGTCCATTCCATAGGTGTGGCCGTAGGCGAGCACCAGCAGATCGGCCGCCGCCTTGGACGCGCTGTACGGGCTCGACGGCTGGAGCGGCGACGACTCGGTGAACTTGCCGGTCGCTCCCAGCGAGCCGTAGACCTCGTCGGTGGAGATCTGCACGAACCGCTTCACCCGGGCCTTCTGGGCGCACTCGAGCAGCACCTGGGTGCCGGAGACGTTGGTCTCGATGAAGATGCCCGGCCCGAGGATGCTGCGATCGACGTGGCTCTCGGCCGCGAGGTTGAGGACGGCGTCGACGGCGTGCTGGCCGAGCAGCCCGCTGACCAGCCCGGCGTCGGCGATGTCTCCGTGGACGAAGATGTGCTTCGGGTCCTCGCGCAGGTCGGCCAGCGACTCGGCGTTGCCCGCGTAGGTGAGCTTGTCGAGGTTGACGACGGTCCAGGCGGGCCGCTCGCGCCGCAGCAGGCGCACCAGGTTCGAGCCGATGAATCCCGCCCCTCCTGTCACCAGAATCGAAGTCATCCGGACAGCCCGCTCATGTGAAGGTCTTCTCCGCTGCCCGCGCGTCGGTGGCGCGGCCGGTGACCAGCTCGTTGGCGGCGTGCAGCGAATCGAAGGTCCCCGCGTCCGTCCACCAGCCCGAGAGCCGGTCGCAGTGCAGCGCCCCCGCGGCCAGGTAGTGATTGTTGACGTCGGTGATCTCCAGCTCGCCGCGCCCGCTCGGCTTCAAGGTCCGGATCACCTCGAAGACCTGCGCGTCGTAGAAGTAGATGCCGACCACCGCCAGGTCGCTCTTCGGCTCCCTCGGCTTCTCGACGATGCGCAGGACCTGCGAGCCTTCGGTCTCGGCGACGCCGTAGCGCCGCGGGTCGTGCACCTGCTTGAGGAGGAGGCGCGCGCCCCGGCCCTGCGCGGCGAAGGCCTGCACGTGCGGGGCGATGGAGTCCTGGAAGATGTTGTCGCCGAGGATGACGCAGATCAGGTCCTGGCCGGCGAAGTTGCGGGCGAGGCCCAGCGCCTGGGCGATGCCGCCCGCCTCGTCCTGGACCTTGTAGGTGAAGCGGCAGCCGAAGTCCTTGCCGGAGCCGAGCAGGTTGACCACGTCGCCCATGTGATCGACGCCGGTGACGATGCAGATCTCGTCGATACCGGCCTCGGTCAGCTTCTTGACCGGATGGAAGATCATCGGCTCGCGGCCGACCGGCAAGAGGTGCTTGTTGGTGACCTTCGTCAGCGGAAAGAGGCGCGAGCCTGTTCCGCCGGCGAGGATGACGCCCTTCATCGACTGGCTCCTCTGCCGCGCTCTCGCGGCGGCGGCGTTCTGCCAGAAATCCGGAGGAGTGTCGACCCCGCTGGACCGCGGCCGGCCACCGGGTCAACCCCGGCGGAAGGCGGCCAGGGCGAGGAGCGCGCTGACGGCCGCCGGGACCGCGCCCGCCGTCCAGGGCCCCAGCGCCCCGCCCAGCGAGACGGCGTGGGCCACGACGGAGGCGGCCCACAGCACCATCGAGAGCCCGATGCCGGAGGCCACCGCGCCGGCGAGCGGCATGCGGCGCCGCGGCCGCTGCAGCAAAAGCGCGATGCCCAGCGCGGCCAGCGCCGCCGGGACCACTTGCACCGGCTGCGCGGCGCGCTCGGCCAGCGCCAGCTCGTACTCCCGGGCGCGCTGCCCGGCGTGCTCGCGGCGGCCCACCTGCTCGCGCAGCTGTCGCCAGGGCAGCTGGCGCGGACGGCCGCCCCGCAGCTCCAGGTCTGCTGCCGTCTCCGGAAAGGTCTGCTCCAGCACCTCGGAGCGGCGCTCTTCGATGGTGCCGCCCGGCCCTCCTTCGAGCCCGTAGGTGGTCTCGATGGCGTCGAAGAGCCGGAAGCGCGAGCCGCCCGCCAGCGCCGGACCCAGCGGCTCGATGCGGCGGGCGTCGATGCGCCGGGCGAGGCGGAAGGGCTTCGCCAGCTCGAGCACGGTGGCGGGCTCCCAGCCTCCGTCGCGGGGCGGGCCCAGGTGGTAGATGCGCCCTTCCTTGCCGCGCAGCCACGACGAGCCCGCGTGGTACGTCGCCCAGTCGCCCCAGCGGTTGAAGCGCTTGACCTGGATCTCCTCGGCGCGGGCGTCGGCCCCGATGACCACCTTTTCGCCCAGCCAGAAGAGCGCCAGGCCCAGCGCTGCGGCGAAGGCCGCCACCGGGACCGCCAGCCGCAGCGGGCGGACGCCCAGCGCGTAGAGCGCGGTCAGCTCGCCGCGCCGGGAGAGCAGCGTCACCAGCAGCGCGGCCGCGATGATCAGCGCCGCTGGCGCCAGCTGGTAGGCCACCACCGCCGCCTTGTTGGCGTACAGCTCGAGGACGGCCTTCCCCCAGGCGCGCCCGGAGAAGCCGTGGGCGCGGTCGGCGAAGTCGATGACCAGGTAGATGAGCACCACCCCCCCCAGCGTGGCCGAGAAGAGGCGGGCCAGCTGCGTGAGGAGGAGGCGGTCGAGGTGCCCGCCCAGTTGTTGCCTGCCGGGGCGCAGTCAGCCCTCCGCCGCGGCGATGTCCGAGCGGCGCTGCTGGCCCGCGAAGGAGATGCGCGCAGCGGCGCCGTACGCCCGCGCCCGCGCCTGGGCAGCGTCCGCGCCCAGCGCCGCCACGGTCACGACGCGGCCTCCGGAGGTGGCGATTTTTCCCTCGTGCAGGCGGGTGCCGGCGTGGAGGATCCAGAGGTCTTCGCCCTCTTCGATGGCC
>JAYWAJ010000172.1:0-16321 GCA_043782525.1 Deltaproteobacteria bacterium
ACCTGCACCGGCTCGCCCTTGCGGCCTTCCTCGCGCATCGGCACGCCCAGCCGCGCGCAGGCCGGCCCGATGAAGTAGACGATGCCGCCGACCGGCGTGCTCTTGCGGTAGCGCGCCTTGATCAGCTCCTGGATCTCGCGCACCGCCTTGGTGAACCGCACCGGCTTGCCGCCCGTGCGCGAGTTGTCGCCGGAGGTCTCGGTCTCCGCCCAGAGGTATCCCGAGCGCAGCTCGCCGTCCTCGTCGGGCAGCGAGCGGAAGAGGTAGATCACCGGCGAGGCCACCTCGTCGATCTTCCAGCGGCCGCGCTCGGGGCCTTTCTTGATCGGGTAGCCGGTGACGTCGCCCGCGGCCAGGTAGTAGGCGGGATCCTGGTAGGTGAAGGACTCGTCGAAGAGGGGCGCGCGGTAGCCGGGCGCGCTCAGCTCCGGCCAGACCTCGAGCTGCAGGCGGGCCAGGTGGCGGAGCAGATCGCGCTCGTCGTCGGGCGCCATGAAGAAGGGGATTTGCAGCGCCAACTACTTGTCCCGGGTCGGCGGGAACGGCCCATGCGCCTGCGCCGTCTCGAAGAGCCGCGCCACCGTCTCCTCGGAGAGATCGAACATGTCCTGCAGCGCCTTGAGGATGTTCAGCTCCTCGGGCGGCGTCTTTCCGTCGGCGACCACCACCGACGCAGCCAGCCCGAAGGCCAGCTCGCGCGATGCCTTGTCGGGGAGCCGGTCGGCGATCGAGGGGAGGATGTGCTCGAGGCTGTGCGCCTCGGCGACGCGCTTGGCCGCGTGCTCGATGGCCTTCTTCAGATCGTCGGCGTGGATGCCGTGGAACTCGGGGCGCGCGAAGGCCTGGCGGTAGATCTCCTCGACCTCGACGATGTCCACCCGGCCGTCTGCGGCCGCGGCCAGGATCATCGTCTCGAAGAGCGCTGCCTGCCGCGTCCCGTCCTTGAAGTGGATGTGCTCGCTGCTCATGATTCCATGGCTCCGATCGGCGGAGAGTTTCTCCCGCGGCGGGCGCGAAGTCTACCGCTGTGAGGAGCCGCCGGAGGGTGTTTCAGGCCTCAGGCCTCAGGCTTCAGGCCTCAGGATAGAGAAAGAGCGAACCGTCTAGGACTGGCGTAGAACACGAAACGGACCCGTGCGAGAGCAGCGGGGCCTCAGGCTTCTCGCCTGAAGCCTGAGGCCTGACGCCTGAGGCCTGCAAGCGCGCAAGCGCTTGCCTGGAGCGCCGATGCAGCGGGCGGGACGGCAGGGGGTCTGGCGTGCGCTCGCTGCGCTGGCGCTGCTCTGCGCCTGCAGGACGTCGCCGCGTCCGGCGCTGCGGGAATTGTCCGGCCGGGTCGCGGCCGGGGTCGCCGATGCCGAGCCGGCGCCGGGCGCGGCGCAAGGTGGAAGCGTCATCGCCGACGTCGGCGGCACGCAGGTGCTGGCGCTCGCGGCGCCCCAGTTCGCGCAGCTCCCCCGCGACCAGCGGCTACTGGCGTACTGGGTCTCGCAGGCCGCCGCCGCCGGGGAGACCACGGCCATCGACCAGGCCTACCGACACAACCTCGAGGTGGTGCGGCTGCTGCGCGGCATCCTCTCGCGTCCGGCGGTGGTGCCCGCGCCGCTGCTGCAAAGGGTGCGGACCTTCGCCCGCGCCGTCTGGCTGAACGGCGGCCTGCACGACGACGTGACCGGGCGCAAACAGACGCCGGCCTTCACGCTCTCGGACCTGCGCACGGCGGCGCTGGCGGCGCAGGCCGCGGGCGCCGACCTCGGGGTGGGCACGCTCTCGCTGGAGTACGCGCTGCGCGCGCTCGAGGGTCCGCTCTTCGACCCCCAGGTCGACCCGGTCCGCACCCAGCACGGACGGGACCTGACCGCGAGCGCCGTCAACCTCTACGATGCGGTGACCACCCGCGACCTGCGCGGGCTGCACGAGAAATACCTGCTCAACTCGCGGCTGTCCCGCGACGCGACCCTCATCGTCGAGCAGGTGATCCGCCTGCCTGCCGCCGCGGCCGCGCTCGACCAGGCGCTGGCCCACGCCGCGCCGCCCCAGCGCGCGGTGCTCGAGCCGCTCGCCGCCTTCCTGCGCTCCGGCGAGGCCGCGCCCTTCCGCGCGGCCCAGGCCGCCTGGGTCGAGGCGCTCGGGCCGGTGGACTTCTTCGCCGGGTTCTTCGACCGCTCGGCGGATCCGCGCGGGCGCAAAGCGACCTTCGGGGCCTTCGTCGGGCTCGCCGATGCCGGGCGCACTGCCCTGGTCCAGGCGCTCCTGCAAGCGGCGCCGCAGCTCGAGGAGAGGCTGCCGTGGCCGCCGCAGCAGCCCCGGACTTCACTGCCTCCCGCCGCCGCCGAGGTGCTCCTGCTCGCGGGCGCCGCCGGCTCGATGCGGCCGCTGCGGGCCTTCGCGCTGACCTTGCCGCTCGAGGGCGCGCCGACCAAGAGCGCGCTCTTCGCCGCCGCCGCCGAAGCCGCCGCCCGCCTCGGCACCGACGCCGCGCTGCAGATCCTGGCCGAGCCCGAGGTCGCGCCCAAGCTCTCGCGCTGCCTGCCTTCGCTGCGGATGGCGCTCCTCTCGCTGCGCGAGCTGGTGGGCCGCCTGCCGGCCGACGCCGCGCGGATGGAAGGCGGCGCCGGCGCGCTTTCGGAAGCCTACGCGGATCTGTCCGCGCACTTCCTCTCCGCCGACCCGCTCCTGCTGCGGGTCGGCCTGTTGAGCAGGTCCTGCCAGGCGCTCTGGCCGCAGTTCGCCGCCGCGCAATGGCTCGCCTCCGCCGCGGGGGTCCCGCAAGGCGAGCGCGTCGAGGACGATCGGCAGCGCGCCTTGCAGCTCCAGATCTGGTGGTTCACAGCCAAGGGCGCGCTGGTCGAGCGCCACGCGGGCGGCCGGCGCCATCTCGCCGTGCCGGACGCCGCGCGCTTCCACGCCGCCGCCGGCGGACTGCTAGCGGTCTTGCAGGAAATCGCCTCCCACGGCGACGGCGCCCGCCTGGCGGACCTGCTCGAGCGACACGCCAGCCGCGTCGACCCGCAGTGGCGCGACGAGGTGCTCGACCGGCTGCGGGCGGCGGGGATCCCGCGCCGCCTCGCCGTCCTCCCGCCGCGCCTCGACGGCGTCTTCACCGACGGGCGCCTCACCGACGCCACCGCCACCGCCGTCACCGACCTCGACGCCCAGATCATCCACGACTGGCAAACTCTCTGAGAGGCAAAGGCACGCCCCGAAGGCGCGAAGTTCCGCGAAGGGGCGCGAAGTTTTGATTGGTTGGTGGCCGGGCCACCTCCCTGCCGGCGCGTGGCCCCGGTCCCAACCCGATCCGCTTTTCTTCGCGAACCTTCGCGAGAACTTCGCGCCTTCGCGGTGTGCTTTGGCTTCTAAGGCTCGAAGGACTGCCCTAGCTGGGCAGGCGGACCAATCCGACGGTGATGTTGTCGACCCCGCCGTTGGCGTTGGCCTCGTCGATGAGCTGCTGCGCCGCCTTCTGCAGCTCCGGCTCCTTGGTGAGGATCTCCGCGATCCGCTCGTCGGTCACCATGCCGGTGAGCCCGTCGCAGCAGACCAGGCAGACGTCGCCGGGCTCGAGGTCCCACGCGCTCACCTCGACCTCGGTCTGGTCCGCCATCCCCAGCGCGCGGGTGATGACGTTCTTGTGCTGGAAGTTGGCGATCTCCTCCTCGGAGAGGCGGCCGGTCTTGATCAGCTCGTTGAGGAGCGAGTGGTCGCTGGTGGTCGGGTGCAATTCGCCCCTCCGCCAGAGGTAACCGCGGCTGTCGCCCACCCAGCCGAACCAGGCCTTCTTTTCCCGCACCAGGCAGCCCACGAAGGTCGTGCCCATGCCGCGCTTGCCGGTGGCGCTGGCGCTGCCGTCGCCGGCTTCGCGGATGCGCTGGTTCGCCCACTGCGCCGCCACCGAGAGGAGGTTGGTACCTTCGTCCTTCTCGCGGTCGTAGCGGAACGGCCAGGTGGCGTCCGGGTCGTTGACGATGTCGAAGAACTTTTTCACGGTCTCGACGCCGATGCCCGAGGCCACCTCGCCGGCCTCGTGGCCGCCCATTCCGTCGCAGACGACCGCGACCGAATGCTCCGGCAGGACGAGCAGCGCGTCTTCATTGTGGTCGCGCTTGCGACCGACGTCGGTGGCCCCGGCAAACTCGAAAACCATGTGCGGAGCATAGCCGAAGTGCCCCTCCCTGATCCTGCCGCCGCCTCCGATCTCTGACCGACCCGCCGCCGCGTTGCGGCAAAGAGGTGCCGTCCCTAGGTTTTTGACATTCTTCCAAGGAGGGAGCACGTGCCCAAGCAGACAGGCAAGGGGAGGCACCACAAGCGCAAGGAGGCTGCCTTCGAGCGTCATGCGATGCAGCACACCAACTTCATCGGGCAGGCCGAGCCCCAGCGCGCCGAGGCCGAGGCGCGCAAGCAAGAGCACCTCGAGGCCGAACGCAGCCAGGACACGGTCCACGAGATGGCCGCCGAGCTCGAGCAGTTCGCCGGCTTGAAGCCGCCCCCGGCCGCTGCCGAGGCACCCTTCCGCATTCCGCGCTCGATCGACGAGGGCAAGCGCTTGTTCAGCGAAGCGCCGGACGCGCTCCGCGAGAAGGCGCGGGCGCGGCTGGAGCAGCTGCCCGACTCCGCCAAGGCGGCGATGGAGCTGGCCCAGAGCGCGGCGGAGATCCTCTTCGTTCCCGTGCGGCTCGGGCTCGGGATCGTCCGCGAGCTGGTGCGCCTGCCGGCGGCCATGCTGCGCATCCTGCGGCACCGGGAGGCCTGAGTGGTCCCCGGGGGCCTCCGCTCCCGGCTGGTCGAGGGGCTGGTGCGACATGTGCTGCGTCCCGTCGCCGGAGGTGGCCGCCAGGCGCGGCCGCCGCTCCCGTCGGGGCGTCGCCTGCTGCTGCTCCACCTCGACGGCGTGGGGCGCAAGCAGCTCGAGTTCGCCATGGAGCGCGGCTACGCGCCGACGCTGCGCGCGCTGATCGAGCGCGGGCCCTATCGCCTCTCTGCTTGCCGGGCGGGTGCGCCGACCTCCACGCCTGCCTTCCAGGCGGGGATGCTCTACGGCGTCGATCACGACATCCCCGGCTACACCTGGTACGACAAGCGCCGGCGCCGCGAGGTGCGCATGGACCGCGCCGCCGACGCCCGCCTGCTCGAGCGCGACCTCCTCGAGCGCGGCAATCCCCTGCTGAAAGACGGCTCGGTCTACTGCTCGATCTTCTCCGGCGGCGCGCCGTTGCGGCGCTGGGCGCTCTCCGGCTGGAACGAGGAACTGCGCGCCGAGGACTTTGGCCTGGAAGCGCTCGCTCGCTCGCCGCTCCTGCCGCAGGCGCGCGACGTCCTCGCCGCCACGCTGGTGCACAGCGCCACCGCCGGCCGCATCGCCGGCGCACTGGGCATGGACATCGCCTCCGGTGCGGTGGAGACGGCGCGCTGGGTGCGCCACATCGGCTCGATGCAGCACGAGCCGCAGTTCCTGCTCCACCGGGTGCTGACCGAGTGCCTCTTCGCCGAGTTCGCCGCCAACAGCTGCGTCATCGACATCGCCCGCGGCACGCCCATCGTCTACGCCTGCTTCATCGGCTACGACGAGTACGCGCACCGCCGCGGCCCCTACTCGCGGATGGCCTTGCTCAAGCTCTGGGAGCTGGACCGGATGCTCGGCCGCATCATCGCCGCCGCCAAGTCGCTGCCCGAGCTGAACTACGAGCTCTTTCTCTTCAGCGACCACGGGCAGGTGGCGGCGCGGCCGGCCGAGCAGGTCCTCGGCGAGTCGCTCGGTGAGCACCTGCTCGCCGACGGTCCGACGGCGGGAGGACCCAGCGTCGGCTTCGGCCGCGCAGGAGGCGGCGAGACCGCGCGGGCGGCGTCGGAGGCGCGCTGGTTCCGCCGGCTGGCCAAGGTCCTGCCCGGAGTTCTCGGCAGCGCGGCGCTGGGCTGGGCGCGGCACAAGGCGTGCGCCCTCGATGCGGCGCAGCCGGAAGGCGTGCGGGCCGACGGGCCGCTCCTGGTGGTGCCGGCGGGAGACATCGCGCACCTCTACTCGACGGAGGTGGCCGAGCCGCTCCTCGAAGACGAGATCCGCGCCCGCCATCCGGGCCTGCTCGAGCGCTGTGCCCACTCTCCCGCCATCGGCTTCGCGCTGGTGCGCAGCGAGCGGGGACCGCTGGCGTTGCGGGGCGACCGGCGCCTCGAGCTGGATCGTCCAGGCGATGCGCTCGAGCTCGCGCACCTGGTCGGCCATCCCCTCGCCGCGGTCTACTCGCGCGACCTCCTCAAGATGCGCAACGCGGGCGACGTCATCCTGCTCGGCACCGCCGCGCCCGCCATCGAGGACGCCGTGCCCGCAGGCGCCACCCGGCCCGGCGCCATCGCCTTCCCCTGGGAGTTCGGCTCCCACGGCGGCCTCTCGCCGGACCAGCTCGAGACCTTCATGGTCCACCCGGAGTCGATGGGCGACGGCGCCTTTGCCGGCGTGGTGCGGCCGCAGGACCTGCACCGCATCTTCCTCGAGCGGAGCGGGCGCAAAGCGCAGCTGACGGAGGGCAAGGCAGCGGAGCGCATCGGCGAGGTCGAGGGCGCGGCGCGGGCATGCGCCTCGTGAGCTGGAACATCCACGGCGGCGTCGGCACCGACGGCCGCCGGGACCTCGCCCGCATCGCCGCGCTGCTCGAGGACATGCACTGCGACGTGGCCGCGCTGCAGGAGGTCGGCGACCCGCGCGGCTCCGACGTCGCCGATCACGCCAGCTGGCTGGGGCGCCGCCTGGGCTGGTTCGTGGCCTTCGGACCGAACCTGGTCCTGGCCGGCCGTCCGTACGGCAACGCGGTCCTCTCCCGCTACCCCATCACCCACGCGCACAACTACGACCTCTCGGTGCCCGACCGCGAGCCGCGCGGCTGCCTGCGCACCGACCTCGCGCTGCCGTCCGGGCGCAGCCTGCACCTCTTCGATTTGCACCTCGGCCTCTCCGGCGGCGAGCGCCGGCGGCAGGCGGCCATGCTGCTCTCGGCGGATCTGTTGCGCGACACCGCCCTCACCGCGCCCCTGGTGGTGTGCGGCGACTTCAACATGTGGTCGCCGATCCCGGGGCCCATCCTGCGCCTGCTGCGGACCTCGCTGCGCGACGCGGCGCTGGTGGCCGGCGCCCGGCGCTCCACCTGGCCCTCGGCCCTGCCGCTCCTCCGGCTCGACCGCGCCTACGTAGACGACGGCATCGAAGTGCTGGCGAGTGGAGTGGTCAACGATCCGCGCACCCGCGCCGCCAGCGATCACCTCCCGCTCTGGGTGGAACTGGAACCTCGGCAGGCCGCGGCCCTAGCCGTGGCAGGGGCCGGTGGCTAGTTTGGCTTCTTCAAGGGCGCGGACCCGGAGGTCCTCTTTTCCCGCGCCACGGAGGCACCCCCACATGGCAATCGAATCGCAGGGCCCCAACGGTCAGGGCGGCGTCGCAGGGATCCTGAACCACCTCAACGCCGACGATGCGCAGCAGGTGATGGACCAGACCCGCGAGGTGATGGACCACGCCGTCTCCACTGCCGCGGAGTTCATCCGCGAGCGGCCCATCGTCTGCCTCGCCGGCGCTCTCGCCATCGGTTACGTCATCGGGAAGATCGTCTCCCGCTAAGGAGCATTCATGGGCATCGATACCAACTACCAGGGGGAGCAAGGCGCCATGGGGCACGCCAAGAAGGCCGTCGAAGAGGCGCGGGCCGCCAAGGAGGCGTTTGCTTCCCACGCCAGCAACTTTTCCCAGGCGATCGATCTGCGCGGGCGCGTGCAGAACAACCCCATCGCCATGGTCCTGGCGGCGGCGGGCGTCGGCTACGTGCTGGGCGGCGGGCTCTTCTCGCCGATGACGGCGCGGCTGGTCCGCTACGGCATCCGCCTCGCCATCATCCCGCTCGTCAAGAGCCAGCTGGCGGGCATCGTCGGCGGCGCGGGACAGGCGGGCGAGGGGTCGTCCGGCTCGACGTTCTAGGGCCGTCCGACGAAGCATCGCGCGTCATGGATGCGCAGATTGCTGCACACGCGAGTTCGAAAACCGCGGCCGCGGGGGCCGCTTTTTGAAGCCGGAGGCGCAATGGTGAAAGACATCCGTAAGCAGGGTTACAAGGCCCTCAAGTATCTGCAGGGAATCGATAAGGACGACGTGCTCGAGGCCATCGGCCTCGAGGAGCGCTCGAGCGCTTTGGGCACCACGCTCGGCACCCTGGGCATCTTTGCCCTGGGCTGCATCGTGGGCGCGGGCATCGGCCTCGCCTTCGCTCCCAAGAGCGGTGAGGAGTTCCGCACCGAGTTGGGCGATCGCATGCGCAAGAAGGCCGACGAGATGGGCGTGAACGACCAGTTCAAGGGTCGGTCGCAGATGCCCGTTACGTAGGGACGGCTTCGGGCTTCGGGCTTGATTGCCTGAGGCCCGGCGTAGAAGCAGGCTTCAGGCCTCGGGCTTCAGGGTGCATGCCTGAGGCCCGAACTTTTTAGAAGAGCGAGCCGTGCAGGGTCAGCACCAGCTTGAGGGTGCGGGCGGTCACGGGCGTCGGGTTGTAGCTGATGCCCGCGGTGATGGTTCCGTTGGCGAGCAGGTAGGGCTTCAGCTCCTTCGGCGTGATGGCAAGATCGACAGAGGTGGCTCCGGCGGGCGCGGGCGCTGCCAGCTTCGCGAGCAGCGCGGTGGGCAGGATGTTGTTGGACCCCGAGATGCTGATGGTGGCGTCGGAGACGAAGCTGACCTCCTTGCCGTCGGTCGCCTCGATGCGGGCGGCCCTGAGCGTGATGCTGGAGATCTTGCTCACGTCGCCGGAGAGCGGGCCCGAGATCCGCGTGGAGTCGAACGTGCCGGTGAAGCTGGGCGGGCCGCCGCCGGCCTGGAAGGACTGCTCGACGACGAAGTCCCTCGAGACCAGCCCGCAGCCGGCCAGCAGGATCAGAGCGAGAGCAAGGCGCGCCATAGCTCCTCCACGCCAAAGCCTTCCTTGGCGGAAAATCCGATCACCTGCGCCACCGCCAGCGTTCCCGAGATCTTGTCGAGCTGCTGCTGCCGCCGGGGCCGCGAGAGCTTGTCCAGCTTGGTGGCGACGACGATGACCTTGCGTCCGAGCGTCTCCGACCAGCGCACCATCTCCAGGTCGCTCGGCTGCGGCCCGAGATCCCCGTCCACCAGCACCACCAGCGCCTTCAGCTCGTCGCGGGTGGTGAGGTACTCCTCGATCATCCGCGTCCAGAGCGCTTTTTCGCTCTTGGGGCCGCTGGCGAATCCGTAGCCGGGCAGGTCGGCGAAGCGCACGTCGGTCTCGGTGCGGCCCGCGCCGGAGCGCGTCTTCTCGGCGACCCGCAGGTCGAAGAAGTTGATCAGCCGCGTGCGCCCCGGCGTCTTGGAGACGCGGGCCAGCGACTTGCGCGCCGCCAGCGCGTTGAGCGCGGACGACTTGCCGACGTTGCTGCGGCCGCAGAAGGCGACCTCGCGCGCTCCCGGCGGCGGGTACTCGTTGGGCCGCGTCGCCGACTTGAGGAAGTCGGCGGTGAGGATGATCACGACGCCGCCCGCTGCGGCTGTGCCCGTGCGAGACACAGCTCGTCGCAGAGCGCGTCGAACTCCTGGCCGAAGGCCTCGGCGTTGCGGTGCGAGGCGCCGCCCAGCGCCAGGCGGCCTCCCGCGGCCTGGGCCCAGATGCGCTTGTGCGAGGTGTAGAAGGCGATGCCGATGCCGACGAAGAGCAAGATGCACCCGGTATAAATCACCGGCGTGCTCGGGTCGCGGGCGATCTGCAGGCCGGTGGCGTAGAGCGGCGCGAGGCGCTCGAAGGAGAAGGAGAACCGGTCGTCGCGGTTGCGCTGGTCGAAGCCGTTGTCCCTGGCGAAGACCCAGAAGGTGTTGCTGCGGCCGTCCTCGGTGCGCCGCAGCTGGAGGGCGGGGCCGAGGCCGGCGAAATCCGGGTTGTACTCGGCGGGCTGGTAGGTGAGGCCGTCGGCGGCCTGGATGGTCTCGCCGGCGGCGGTCATGAGATCCCGCGGCCGGCCGGTGGCCCGGTCGGTGATGCGGAGCTTGGCGCGCATGCCTTCGTCCAGCTGCGCGTAGCTGGCCTGGTAGAAGGTCAGCCCGCCGTAGCGGAGCGGATGGTTGACCGTGATCGTCGCCCGCGACAGCTCGCGGCCCGGCTCTCCGCCGCCCTGATCCTCGAAGACGATCAGGTCCGACTCGAAGGCCTTGGGACGACCCGGCTCGAACTCCTTGAGGCGGAAGTCGGTGCACTGGACGAGGAACGCCTTCCCGTCCTGGTCGATGAGGCGGTGCTTGAACTCGGTGCCGTCGGGATTGCGCTGGATGAAGCTGGTGGTGACGCCGCCGTTCTGCGGCACCTGCGAAGTTCCTTCGAAGGCGGTGAGCCGCCCGAAGACGCCGCCGCCGAGGATGAGCAGGAGCGAGAGGTGCACCACCCAGACGCCGAACCGCGCGTACCGCCCGCGCTCGGCGAAGACCAGGCCGTCGGTGACCTGGACGGTGTAGCGGCGCGCCTGCAGCTTCTGCGCGACGGCGTCCGGCGTCAGCGCGCTGGGCGTCGCCGGCACCCGGAAGCGCAGCCCGATGACGCGGTCGAGCCGCCGCTCCGGATAGCGCACCAGGTAGTAGATGCGCGGCAGCCGCTCCAGCGAACAGGCGACCAGGTTCAGCGCCAGGCTGAGCAGGAGCGCGGTGAACCACCAGGAATGGAAGAGGTCGTAGAGCTCGAACCAGCGGTACGCGCCCAGCACCCAGGGCTTGCCGGCGAAGGCCTTCTCGATGTTGGAGAGCGAATCGTTGGAGGGGTTGACGAAGGTGCCGGCGATCATGCCGAGGAAGAGCGCCAGCAGGTTGAAGAGGGTCAGCCGCAGCGAGCAGAAGAAGCGCCACACCTTCTCGATGGCGAGCGCGCTCTCCTCTTCCGTCTGCGCCGGAAGCTGCGCGACCTCGCTGACCGCATTGCCCGCCGGCCCCGCCCGCACCAGCTCTTCCGCAGCAGTCACTTTTGTTCCCGCAGCCAGGTCGCGAGTCTGGAGCCTGAAGCCTGAGGCCTGAGGCCTAAGGCTTTCCGCGCGGCGCGGTCCGCCGTCCAATGGTCGATGCGCTGCATCGCCTGCTTCACGTCGAAGGGCGCGCCCGACGGCTGCGCGCCGCCGTGACAGACCAGGCAGCTCGCGGGCGTCGGGTCGCTGAGCCCGAAGAGGTGGGCCAGCTCCTTGTCGCGCATGACCACGGCAGGCTGGTAGAAGCGGCCTCCGCCGTGGCAGGTCTCGCAGGAGACGCCCTGCACGTCGGCCTGCCCCTGGCGGGCCTCGTCCCGGGAATGGCACTGCAGGCAGAGGGCCTGCTTGCGCTGCTCGGCGGAGAGCGACGCGGCGGCGCGGGCGTGGGGCGACTGCGACCAGATGCGGTACGCCTCGGCGTGGCAGGTGCGGCAGGAGACGGCCCCCACCAGGTCGGAGGCGAAGGCGCCCGGCGCGGCGATGAGGGCAGCGAGGAGGAAGAGGGCGGTGCGGAACGTCGGGCGCATGGAAGGGGCGGGAACCTAGCAGCCGGGCCCGCAGCGGGCAACGGCTTGGGCGACATTGTAGCGAGGCGGTAGACTCTGGCGATGCGCGTCTGGGGGCTCACCGGCAACATCGGCGCGGGAAAGAGCACGGTCGCCCGCCTGCTCGTCGCCAGAGGCGTGCCGGTCGTCGACGCCGACCAGGTGGCCCGCGAGGTGGTGGCCCCCGGCACCGAGGCGCTGCGGGAAATTGCCGCACGCTGGCCGCAGGTGGTCTCCGCCGCCGGAACGCTGGACCGCAAGGCGCTGGGCGCGCTCGTCTTCCACGACCCCCGGGAGCGCGAGGCGCTGAACCAGATCACCCATCCCCGCATCGCCCGCGAGGCGGCGGCGCGGATGGCGGCGCTTGCGGGGGCAGGCGAGACGGTCGCAGTCTACGAAGCAGCGCTGATCGTCGAAAACCGGGTCTACACCGGCCTCGACGGCCTCATCGTGGTCGCTGCGCCCGAAGCGGTGCAGCTGGCCCGCCTGCTCCGGCGCGACGGCATGACGGAGGCGGAGGCGCGGGCGCGCATCGCCGCCCAGCTGCCCGCGGCCGAAAAGCTGCGCCACGCGACCTTCGCCATCGACAACGCCGGCACCGAAGCGGAGCTGCTGGTGCAGGTGGAGCGCCTGCTTTTGACACTGCACGGCAGGGGTCGTGACGTAGCGGGCGGCGGGGATTAGACTGCGCGCGCCATGAGCACCGCCAACCAGGATCTCTACCAGCGCGCCCAGTCCGTCCTCTTCCAGAACTACCGGACCCAGCCCATCGCGCTGGTCCGCGGCGAGGGAACCTTCGTCTGGGACGCCGACGGAAAGCGCTACCTCGACTTCATCGGCGGCATCGCCACCGTCTCGGTGGGCCACGCCAACCCGCGGGTGGGCGCGGCGCTGGTCGAGCAGGCCAGGCTGCTCTGGCACGCCTCCAACCTCTACGTCACCGAGCCGCAGATCCGCCTGGCGGAGAAGCTGACCCGCGCCTCGCAGAGCCTGAAGCGCGTCTTCTTCTGCAACAGCGGCACCGAGGCCAACGAGGCGATGATCAAGCTCGCCCGCCACTGGCACGTGGTGAAGGGCGCCCCCGAGCGCATCGAGATCCTCTGCTTCCACAACTCCTTCCACGGCCGCACCATGGGATCGCTCGCGGCCACCGGGCAGCCCAAGTACCAGCAGGGCTTCGGCCCCTTGCCGCAGGGGTTCCGCTTCCTCGACTACGGCAACCTCGAGCAGCTCGAGGCGGCCGTCGGGCCGCAGACCTGCGCGGTCCTCCTCGAGCCGGTGCAGGGCGAGGCCGGCGTCCTGCCGCCGCCGCGCGGCTACCTCGCCCGGGTGCGGGAGCTGTGCACCCGGCACGGGGCGCTCATGCTGCTCGACGAGGTGCAGACCGGCATGGGCCGCTCGGGGCGGCTCTTCGCGCACCAGCACGAGGGCGTCGAGCCCGACGCGATGAGCCTCGCCAAGGGCATCGCCGGCGGAATGCCGCTGGGCGCCCTGATGGCCCGCGACGAGCTGTCCCGGGTCTTCACCCCCGGCACGCACGCGAGCACCTTCGGCGGAAACCCGCTGGCGACGGCGGCGGCCTGCGCGGTGATGGACCTGCTGCAGGGCGGGCTGCTCGAGCAGGTGCAGCGGGCGGGCGAGCGGCTCTCGCACAGGCTGGCGGAGCTGCCCTCGAAGACGCCCCGGGTGCAGGGCGAGCGCGGCCTTGGACTTTTGCGGGGCCTGCTGCTCTCCGAGGACCTCGCCTCCAGGGTGGTGGCCCGCGCGCGCGACCTGGGCCTGCTCGTCAACGCCATCGGCGAGCGGGTGGTGCGCCTCGCCCCGCCGCTCACGGTTTCGGACGAGGAGATCGACGCCGCGGCGGCCCTCCTGGGGGAGGCGGTCGCGCAAGCGTGAGGAAGTCTTTTGTGCAGAGGCACCGGTAGGATATCTTGTGGAATTCACCGGGCTCAGGCCCGAACGCGGGGGGCCATTGTTGGCGGCATCGAGCGGCGGGGTCAAAATCGACCTCCCGGCAGACATGCAGCGCGAGTTGCGCGAGCTCGAATCGCGCCTGACTCCGCTCACGCATTACGAGCTGCTCGGCATCCCGGCCGACGCAGACGGCGGAGCCGTCCGCCGCGCCTACCTTGAAAAGAGCAAGCGCTTCCACCCCGACGCCTGGTACCGCAAGGAGCTGGGCGCCTTCGGGCCGCTGCTCTCGAAATGGTTCCAGCGGCTCTCCGCCGCCTACCAGGTGCTCGCCGACGAGGAGACGCGCAACAGCTACGACGCAGAGCACCGCAAGGACCTCTCGCAGAGCGACCGCGAGGCGGTGGAGCGCCGCGAGCTCTCCCGCGCCGAGAAGGACCGCCGCATCCGGGAAGGCCGCGAGCGGCTGCTGCGATCCAAAGGCTTCGCCCGCATCGGCGCCGCGCGAAAGCTGTTCGAGGAAGCCCAGCAGCTGGCGCAAAACGGCGAGCGGGGCAACGCCATCGCTGCGCTCAAGGGCGCGCGCGAGCTCGACCCGAACCGCAAGGAGATCGCGCAGCGGCTAGTCGAGCTGGAGAAAGAGCAGGCCCGGGCACGGGGGCAGTCGGCCCTGCTCTCCGGCAAGGAGCGGGAGGAGAGCGGGCTCTGGGTCAAGGCCATCGCGGCTTACTCCGCCGCCTTCCAGAACGACCCGACGCTCTTCGCGGCCGCCCTCGGCGCCGCCCGCGCCGCCCAGGAAAACGGCGACGTGCAGCTGGCCAGCACCTGGGCCTCCCGCGCCGTCGAGCTCAATCCGGCCGACGCTCCCGCGCGCTTCCTCCTCGCCCAGGCCTTCAAGGCGATGGGCATGAAGGTGCGCGCCCGCGCCGAGCTGCAGGCGCTCTTGGCAAAGAACCCGGATCACAAGGAGGCGAAGGCGCTCTTGCGAGGCCTCTAGAACACGTGAGCGAGCTGGTCATCGGCATCGATCTGGGCACCACCAACTCCGTCGTCGCGACGGTGCATGGCGGCACGCCCACCGTCATCCCCAACCGCGCGGGCTACCGCATCACCCCGTCGGTGGTGGCGATGGCCCGCAACGGCAAGCGGCTGGTCGGCGCGCTGGCCCGGCGGCAGGCGGTGACCAACGCCGAGCGCACGGTGGTGGCGGTGAAGCGGCTGATGGGGCGCCGCTGGTCGTCGAAGGCAGCGCAGGAGGTGATCGTCCGCATGCCCTACACGGTGGTGGCGGGCCCCCACGACGACCTGCGCATCGCGCTCGGCGACATCCAGTACTCGCCGCCCGAGATCAGCGCCATGGTGCTGACCGAGCTGCGCCTCGACGCCGAGGCCTTCTTCGGGGCGCCGGTCTCCAAGGCCGTGGTCACCTGCCCCGCTTACTTCAACGACGCCCAGCGCAACGCCACCAAGGACGCCGGCCGCATCGCCGGGCTCGACGTCATCCGCATCATCAACGAACCCACCTCGGCGGCGCTCGCCTACGGCTTCGGCCGGCAGCAGAGCGAGAAGCAGGTGGCCGTCTTCGACCTCGGCGGCGGGACCTTCGACTTCACCGTCCTGCACATGTTCAAGGGCGTCTTCGAGGTGGAAGCCACCGGCGGCGACTCGCTGTTGGGCGGCGAGGACTTCGACAGCCGCATCATCGACTGGCTGGCCGAGCCCTTCTTGCAAAAGAACGGCATCGACCTGCGCAAGGACAAGATGTCCCTGCAGCGGCTGCGGGACGCGTCCGAGAAGGCCAAGTGCGAGCTCTCCTCTCTCAAGTCGGCGGAGATCAACCTGCCCTTCATCTCCGCCACGCAGAAGACCGGCCCGCTCCACTTGCAGGCGACCCTGACCCGCGAGCAGCTGGAGAAGCTGACCGTCGACCTGGTCGAGCGCTGCACCAGGGTCTGCGAGCAGGTGATGGCCGAGGCCAAGGTCCACGCCGGCCAGCTGGGAGAGGTGCTGCTGGTGGGCGGGCAGACGCGCATGCCGCGCATCCACGAGGCGGTCAAGGCGCTCTTCGGCCGCGAGCCTTCCAAGGCCGTCAACCCCGACGAGGCGGTGGCGCTGGGGGCGGCCATCCAGGGCGGGATGCTGCTGCACGAGGATCAGGAGATGTTGCTCCTCGACGTCACGCCGCACAGCCTGGGCATCGCCATCGCCGGCGGGTTCTTCCAGAAGATCATTCCCAAGAACACCACCGTCCCCACCAGCGCGCACCACGTCTTCACCACCGTCAAGGACGACCAGACCTCGGCCAAGATCACCGTGCTGCAGGGCGAGACCGACCTGGCCGCCGACAACGAGCTCCTGGGCGAGTTCATGCTCACCGGCCTGCGGGCGGCGCCGCGGGGAGGCGTCGACATCGACGTCATCTTCGACATCAGCGCCGACGGCATCGTCTCCGTCTCCGCGCTCGACGTGCAGACCGGCGTCCGGCAGAGCATCACCGTCACCGCCTCCTCCGGGCTCACCGAGGACGAGATCACCCAGGCGACGCGGGCCAACGAAGACTGGATGCTGGGACAGAAGGAAGACCCCGGCTTCCAGGACCGCAAGGTCAAGGCCGAGGAGCTGTTCAAGGAGTTCGAGTTGCTCTGGCCGAAGCTCACCCGCGCCGCGCAGAACGGGCTCGGGCAGGAGCCGCTCTCGCGGGCCCAGGCGGCGCTCTCGGTGGCGCGGCTGCAGCTGGCGCAGAAGGAGTCGGAGGCCCTGGCCGTGTCGATCGACAGGCTGGAGCGGATGCTGGGCGCGCTCAAGGGCGCGGTCGAGCGCGGACTGGGGAACAGCTAGATGAGCGTCGGCGGACCCACCGGGCATTTTTCGGCCCTCCTCCTCGA
>JAYWAJ010000173.1:0-16287 GCA_043782525.1 Deltaproteobacteria bacterium
TCGGCGCCGCGCGCAGGTTCCGCGGCAAGGGCGGGCTTCGCGGCTGGCGCGGCGGGATCGCCCGGAGCCGCCAGCAAGGCCATGGCAATGAACGGCGCCAGCATCGGGCTCCGCAAGAGCAAGAGACATGCCCGACGCGCCGGCGCGCTCGTGAAGAGTGCTCCACGCGCGGCCGCGACCTCCCGGGCGCGCGCACGAAATGCGGCAAGGGGTCGGCCGCGCAGTTCTTGCGGAAGCACCCTCCGGTGCTCGACGGAGCCACCGCCTGCGCGGTCCGACCGGCCCGGCCGAAGACGACGAAGGCGGCACCGCGATTGCTTCGTTGGCAGGGGTGCGGCAGTGATTTCCCGGAAGGCTCACCATGGGTCGCAGGTCGGGCACGATGCTCCTGGTCGCCACGCTCCTGGCCTCGCTCGCCGCAGAGGCGGCGCCGGCGCAAGCCAGGAGCGTTGCCATCATCGTCGCGCGCGGACCGGGCCTCGCTGCCACCCTCACCAAGGGCCTCGCGCTCAAGCTGGCGGTGGAAGCGCAGCGCCGGGGTCTCTCGCAGCTCGCGCTGCTCGGGGACGCCGGAACCCTTCCGGCCGAGGACGATCCCTTCTTCGCCAGCTGCTTCTCGGACGACGACTGCCTGCTGCGCCTCTGCGCCACGGCAGAGCAGGCCGTCCTGCTCGTGATCGTCGATGGACCGCCGGACCAGCGCCGCACGCGCGTCGCCTTCGTGCACGAGGGCCTCCATGTCCTGGTGCGGCACGCGCGCGAGCTGCCGGCGCCCTTCGCCCGCTCCGTCGAGCAGGAGGCGATGGCGACGCTCGAGGCCGGCATTGCGCGCCTGCCCGTCGTCGCGGTAGCGAGCGCGCTTCCGTCCTCTGCCGAGGCGGCGCGCCGCAAGACGCTGCGGTTGTGGAAGGTGAGGTGCGCCGTCTGCCACGGCCTCGACGGCAAGGGCCACACGGTGATGGGCCTCAAGCTCAACGTGGCGGACATGGGCGACAAGGCATGGCAGTCGAAGGTCAACGAGCGGAAAGTCAAAGGCTGGCTGGTCGAGGGCAGCACGTTCGTCGAGGACCCGGACCACGAGATGGCTTCCTTGAGCAAGCTCCCCCTCGAGCAGGTCGAGGCGCTCATCGCGTATGTCCGGACCTTGGGGAACTGAGGCGCAGGGTTACGGATCGCGCAGGAATTGCGGCAAGGCCCAAAGCCGCGCAGCGCTTGCCGCCCGGCTGCCGCCCGGAGGGAGTGCAAAGGCTTGCGCTCCCGACGCACGGCTGGTCCGCGGCTTGCTGTAGCGACGGGCGGGGAGGTCCACCTTGGGGCTCTTGCATCACATCTGGGCCAGGCTCGACGGGAGCGTCCGGGCGCGGGTGTTCATCCCCTCCGCCATCCTCTTTGCGGTGACGCTCGCGGCCATGGTGCTCGCCTCGGTGGAGCTGCTCGGCAAGGACCTCGAGATCGCGGCGCACCAGCGCGCCCTGCTCTTCGTCCACGTGGCGGCGGACGGCCTGACCGCCGCCATGATCCACTCGGGACCGGATTCGCTGCCGGGGCTGCTTACCGTCGTCAACGAGCACCGCGAGGAGATCACCTCCGTCAGCCTGCTCCGGCCCAACGGCGCCATCATCTCCTCGTCGGATCGGGAGCTGCTGGAGAAGTCGCCCTGGCTCGAGCTGCCGGCGCAGGACCGCACCTCGGTGGTCCCCATCGACGCCACCCAGTTCGCCGTCGTGCGCCCCATCGAGAACGAGCCCCGCTGCGCCCGGTGCCACGGCTCGGTCTCGAAGATCAACGGCTGGCTCGACGCCCGCTTTTCCCGCCAGCCGGTGACCGCGGCCAAGCAGCTCCTCGCCGGCAAGCTGGCGACCGCGGCGGTGCCCTCCTTGATCGCCCTGCTGGTCATCGCCTGGTGGCTGCTCGGGCGCGAAGTCGTCGCCCCGCTGCAGCGGCTGGTCGGCTCGATGCAGCGGGCCGCGGCCGGCGAGGCCACCACCGTCGCCGACGAAGGCCGCCCCGACGAGGTGGGCATCGCCGCCCGCGGCTTCGACGCCACGCTCTCGGCGCTCCACCGCAGCACCCACGAGCTGGAGAAGGTGTACTCGGATCGGATGGTGCGCGCCGACCGCTTCGCCGCGGTGGGCGAGATGGCCACCGGCCTCGCCCACGAGATCAAGAACCCGCTGGCCGGCCTCTCCGGCGCCCTCGAGCTGCTGGCGGAGGACCTCGCCGCCGCGCCCCAAGCCGAAGTCGTCCGGGAGATGCAACACCAGGTTACCCGCCTGACCCAGACCATGGAGGGGCTCCTGCGCTTCGCGCGGCCGCCCCGGGCGCGGATGCGGACCCTGGACGTCAACGCGGTGCTGGAGAACGTCCTCTTCCTGGTGCGGCAGCAGCGCACCAAGGCCCCGGTCCGCGTCGAGCGGCGGTCGGATCCGGCGCTGCCCACCGTCGACGGCGACCCGGCCCTCCTCGAGCAGGTCTTCGTCAACGTCTGCCTCAACGCTTGCCAGGCGATGAACGGCGCGGGAGGGACGCTCACCGTCCACAGCTTCGTCCGCGGGGAGCGCCTGGTGGTCGAGATCTCCGACACCGGACCGGGCATCCCGCCGGCGGTGCGCCCGCACATCTTCACGCCCTTCTTCACCACCCGCCACGACGGCAATGGCCTGGGCCTCGCCATCTCCGCCCGCATCGTCGTCGAGCACGGCGGGCAGATCGAGTTCCGCTGCCCGCCGGAGGGGGGCACCGTCTTCTCGGTGTCGCTCCCGACCGGCGCCGCCAGGGAGCTGGCCGCATGAACCCCGCGCCGCGCGTCATGGTGGTGGACGACGAGAAGCTGATCCGCTGGTCGGTGAGCGAGCGGCTCACCCGCAAGGGCTACCAGGTCTCCTCGGCCGAGTCCGGCGAGCGGGCCCTGGAGCTGATCGCCAGCGAGCGGCCGGAGGTGATGCTCCTCGACGTGCGCCTCCCCGGCATCGACGGGATTGAGACGTTGCGGCGGGCGCTGGTGCTGCATCCGGAGATCGTGGTGGTGATGATGTCCGCCCACGGCACGGTGGACATCGCGGTCCAGGGCATGAAGCACGGCGCCGTCGACTTCCTCACCAAGCCGTTCCCGCTGGCGATGCTCGACGCCGCGGTGGAGCGGGCCTACGCGGCGGCGGCGACGCGGCGCCGGCTCTCCGGAGCCGGATCGGAGCGCCTGGCCGGGTCCAGCGCCGGCGGCCTCCTCGGCAAGTCGCCGGCCATCGTGCAGCTGCGCGCCATGGTGGAGCGCATCGCCGCCAGCGACTTCGCCACCGTGCTGGTCGAAGGCGAGAGCGGCACCGGCAAGGAGGTGGTGGCGCGTTCCATCCACGAGCAGAGCGCGCGGGCCGCGAAGCCGTTTCTCTGCGTCAACTGCGCCGCGCTGCCGGATCAGCTGCTCGAGAGCGAGCTGTTCGGCCACGAGCGCGGCGCCTTCACCGACGCCCGCGAGCAGAAAGTCGGGCTCTTCGAGGCCGCCGCCGGCGGGACGGTGATGCTCGACGAGGTCGGCGACATGCCGGCGGGCGGCCAGGCCAAGCTGCTCCGCCTCCTCGAGAACCGGACCTTCCGCCGCGTCGGCGGCGTCGCCGAGCTGCACAGCGACGTGCGGGTGGTGGCCGCCACCAACGCCAACCTCGAGCAGCGGGTCTCCGAAGATCGCTTCCGCGCCGACCTCTACTTCCGGCTCAACGTGGTGCGCATCCAGATCCCTCCGCTGCGCGAGCGCATGGAGGACCTGCCCCTGCTCGCGGCCGCCTTCATCGCCCGCTACAACGAGGAGATGAAGCGCAAGCTGGGCGGCATCTCAATGCCGGCGCTGGCGATGATGGAGGCCTACCGCTGGCCGGGCAACGTGCGCGAGCTGCGCAACGTCGTCGAGCGCGCGCTCATCCTCCACGGCGACATTGACGAGCTGCGCCCGGAGCACCTTCCGCAGGCGATCCGCGAGGCCTCGCTGGCGCCGGCGGTGGTGGCGGAGGCGCCGGCGCAGATTGCCCAGCTCGACTCGATGGAGCGGCAGATGATCTGCGAGGCGCTGCAGAAGAGCGACGGCAACCAGTCGCAGGCGGCGCGGCGCCTCGGGATCTCGCGGGACACCCTGCGGTACCGGCAGAAGAAGCACTCCATCGAGTGACCCTCGAGGGTGCTGCGCCCGCTCAGGCCGGGTGCGCGCCGGGGATGCAGGCGATGCAGTACCGGATGGCCGGCAGCGCCAGCAGCCTTTGCCGTCCGATGGCCCCGCCGCACGACTCGCAGCGGCCGTAGAGTCCATGGGCGATGCGGTCGAGCGCCGCCTGGGTCTCCGCCAGCTCGCTCCAGGCGGTGTCGGTGGGAGCCTCGGGCAGCGTTCGCTCGATGGCCGCGAGCCGCTCTTCCAGCCTTTGCTGCGCATCGCTGGCAAGAGGAGTCATCACCCTCCGGCTCTTCAAGAATGGTGCCCAGCCGTTCCCCCACGCCCAGCAGGGAGGCACGCCGGTGAGGAGGGCCCGCCGCGCTTCGTTTGCGCGTTGGCGCGTCCGGTCACGCAAGACTCGCGCGCCTGGGTGCGGCGGTCGCTGGAGCCGGAGGCACCTCGCCGGGCCGCGGTCCGGCGCGCCTCGTGCATGGAGAAGGGCTGTGCTCGAAGGACGCGACGGCGAAGAGCCAGGGAAGGAGGCGCGCATGTGTCTCGACTGCGGATGCGGCGACGCCGAGAGCGTGCCCGTCGAGCTGCAGCAGCGCCTGCTCGTCCAGAACCTCAGGGTCGCGCAGCACAACCGCGACCATTTCTTCGAGCGCGGGGTGCTGGCCCTGAACCTGATGGGCGCGCCGGGCTCGGGAAAGACGGCGCTGCTCGAGGCCACCGCGCGGCTGGCGGGAACCCGGCTCCGGCTCGGCGCGGTGAGCGGCGATCTCGCCACCGACCACGACGGCGAGCGCCTGCGCAAGGCCGGCATTCCCGCCTTGACCATCACCACCGGCACCGCCTGCCACCTCGACGCGCGCCTGGTGCACGACGCCCTGCACGACTTTCCCCTCGACGGTGTCGACGTCTTCTTCCTCGAGAACGTCGGCAACCTCGTCTGCCCGGCGAATGTCGATCTCGGGCAGTCGGCCAACGTGGTCGCGCTCTCCATCACCGAGGGCGAGGACCAGCCGCTCAAGTACCCGGCGATGTTTCACGCGGCCGACCTGGTGCTGCTCACCAAGCTGGACCTGCTGCCCGCGCTGCCCGGGCTGCGCGTCGAGGCCTTCGCGGAGGCGCTGGCGCGGGTGAATCCGGCGGCGCGCCTCATCCAGGTCTCGTCCCGCTCGCTGGTGGGCATGGCGCAGTGGCTGTCGTGGCTGGAGGCGCTCCGCACCGCCACCCGCGCGGTCGACTTGAGCCCGGTCGGGCCTCGCCCCTTCGCGCCGTTCGCGGCGCCGTCCGGAGCGGCTCTCGCGAGCCGGGAAAGGAAGAGCACATGAAGCGGATCCTGGTTGGAGTGGATGGGTCGAGGGAAGCGCACGACGCGGTCAAGCTGGCGGAGGAGATTGCCCGCGCCACCGGGAGCCAGCTGATCATCGCCTGCACGGTGGCGCCAATTCTTCCCACCCAGACCGCGCCCGAGCTGCTGGCGCAGGCGGCGAAGTGGCAGCGCGCCGAGCGCGAACAGGCCCAGGCGACGGTGAAGGAGATCGCCGCCTCGATCGGGCCCGGCCTCTCCGTCGAGACGATGGTGCTCGACGGCGCCCCGGCGGTCTCCCTCGCGGAGCTGGCCCGCTCCGCCGACGTGGAGCTGGTGGTGGTCGGCCACCGCGGCCGGAACGCGGTGGCGCGCGCCCTCCTCGGCAGCGTCGCCGATCGCCTGGTGCAGATCAGCACCAAGCCCGTGCTGGTGGTCCGTTAGCAGCAGCGCACTTCGCGGCATCCGCCGCAAAGAAAAGGAGCTTCACATGAAGTTGGTCTCGAAGATGGCGGTTACAGGTCTCTTGGCGTTGCTCTTCACCGCGGTCTGCCCGCGCGGGGCCCTTGCGGAACCCGACGCGAAGACGGGGCGGCTGTGGAAGGTCAAGTGCGCCAGCTGCCACGCCGTCGACGGCACGGGCAAGACCGAGACGGGCGGCAAGCTGGCCATCCCCGACATGACCACCGCCGCCTGGCAGAAGAAGGTGACCGACGCGGAGGCGAAGGCGGCCATCCTCGACGGCTTCAAGCGGCCCGACCAGAAGGAGGGCATGGACGCCTACAAGGACAAGCTCGAGCCTGCGCAGGTCGATGCCCTGATCGCCCACGTCCGCTCGCTGGCCAAATAATCGATGCCGCCGCGACCGACGCGCCGCACCCTCCTCGACGTGCTTCTCGGGGCGGGAGTGATCGGCTTCTTCACCAGCATCGCTTTTCCGGTGCTCCGGTACCTGAAGCCGATCGCCTCGCAGGACGGCGCCGGCGTGTTGCGGCTCACCAAGGACGATCAGGCCAAGCTGGAGAAGGAGCACACCCTGATCGTGCGCCACGGCGCCAAGCGCCTGCTGGTGTTCGAGGACCCGCAGCAGCGCCTCTGCGCCCTGGAGGCGCGCTGCACCCACGAAGGCTGCACCGTGCAGTACGTGCCGGGCGACGCGCTCATCTGGTGCGCCTGCCACAACGGCCGCTTCGATCTCGAAGGACGGGTGCTCTCCGGCCCGCCGCCGCGGCCGCTCGCGCGCTGGCTGGCGCAGCGCGAACCCGACGGCGCCATCACCGTCTCGCCCACTCCGCAGCAGGAGCGTGTATGAGCGTCTATGCCTGGCTCGACAAGCGCTATGAGCTTGGACCGTTGGTCGGCTTCCTCAAGCACAAGGAAGTCCCGGTCGGGGCGCACTCGCTCTTCTGGTACTACCTCGGCGGCCTCACCCTCTTCTTCTTCACCGCGCAGATCGCCTCCGGCGCGCTCCTCCTCGTCTACTACCAGGTGGGCGAGCAGACCTCGTACGAGAGCATCCACTTCATCACCACCAAGGTGCCCTTCGGCTGGCTGGTGCGCTCGATCCATTGCTGGAGCGCGCACCTCATGATCGTCTCGCTGATCGCGCACATGCTCAGCACCATGATGCTCAAGGCCTACCGCCCACCGCGCGAGCTGACCTGGGTGAGCGGGTTCATCCTCTTCGCCATCGCCCTCGGCTTCGGGTTCTCGGGGTATTTGCTACCCTGGAACGAGCTGGCCTTCTTTGCCACCGCGGTGGGCACCGACTCGGTCAAGGCCGTCCCCGGCATCGGCGAGTGGCTGATGCAGGTGCTGCGCGGCGGCCCCGACGTCAGCGGCAACACGCTCTACCGCTTCTTCGCGCTGCACGTGGTCATCCTGCCGCTGGCGACGCTCGCGGTGGTCGGACTGCATCTCCTGCTCATCCAGCGGCAGGGCATGGCGCCGCCGCTCCACCCGACCGGGAAAAAAGGGATGCGCTTCTTCCCCGACTTCGCCACCCGCGACGTGCTGCTCTGGCTCGTCTGCCTGATCCTGCTCGGCTCGCTGGCGGTCTTCCTGCCCTATGGGCCGCACATTCCGGGCGTGGAGTGGGAGCTGGGCCACAAGGCGAACCCGCTCGCGCCTGCCTATCCCGGCATCAAGCCCGAGTGGTACTTCCTCTGGGTCTACCAGATCCTCAAGGAGTTCCCGCCGCACCTCTTCGGCATGGAAGGCTCGCAGGCGGCGCTGGCGGCCGTCTCGGTGCTGCTGGGAACCTGGGCGTTCGTGCCCTGGCTCGATCGGCGCGCGCAGCGCGGGAAGAATTCGCCGGCCTTCACCGATCTCGGCGTGGCCGCGCTGCTCTTCGTCGGCTTTCTCACGCTCAAGGCCTGGGACATCGGCGGCGGAGGCGCCGTCCAGCCCGACGCCCACAGCGTCGCGCGGGCGTGCGCCATCTGGATCCTCGTCGTCGGCCTGGTCGCCAATGGCCTGCGCTTCGCGCTCCTCCACCAGAAATGGTTCATCCTCAGCGGTGCGGCGCTGCTGCAGGCGGCCCTGCACGGGTTCTTCGGCCTGTCGTATCTCGCCGCCGGCGCGGTCGCTCTGGGCGCCGCGGTGGCCGGAGTGCTCCTGACCCGCAACCGCCACGGGCTCGACGACCCGCCCGTCATCCCCGCCGGCCTGCCCGTCGCTCTTCCCATCCTGCTTGCCATCCCGCCCGTCGCGCTGGCCGGAGACCCGCCATGATCTCCCTCCTCCTCGCGCTGGCTCTCGCGGCGCCCGCCGCCGAGTCGTTCCCCGAGTCGATCCGCCCCTTCCTGCAAGCGAAGGCAAAGGACGGCAGCAAGGTCCTCTCCGACCAGGACGTGGAGAAGCTCGCCCTGATGCCAGAGCGCACGCGCCAACTCGTCGGCGCTGCCGCGGAGAGCATGATCCTGGGCAGCGCCGATCACCTGCGCATCCTGCTCTCGCTCGACCTGCCGCCGCAGGGGATGGACGTGGTGCTGCAGGACAACTGCATCCTCTGCCACTCCGACCCCGGCAACGTGAAGCCGCGCGTGCTCTTCTCGCCCGATCCGGCCAGGCAGGGGTCGAATCCGCTCCTGGACCTGCGCGAGCTCGTCAGCGACGCCCACTTCCGCCGCGGCCTCTCCTGCGCGGGCTGCCACGGCGGCTCGCCCAAGGACGAGTCGATGTCGAGCGAGATCGGCAAGCGCTGGCCCAAGGCCGACCAGCGCCACCACGACCGCAGCTGGATCCCCGACTTCTGCTCGCGCTGCCACTCCGATCCGTCGTTCATGCGCGGCTTCAACCCCACCATGCCCACCGACCAGCTCGCCAAGTACCGCGAGAGCCGGCACGGCACCCTGCTCTTGCAGCAGAAGGATTCGCGCGCGGCCCAGTGCGTGAGCTGTCACGGCGTGCACGGCATCCGCGGCGCCAAGAGCCGCAAGTCGATGGTGAGCGCGCAGCGCGTTCCCGACACCTGTGGAACCTGCCACGCCAACGCGGAGCACATGGCCGGCTACAAGACCGATTCCGGCGCGCCCATGCCCATCACGCAGGTGGCCCAGTACAAGGCCAGCGTCCACGGCAAGGCGCTGCTGGAGAAGGGGGACCTGGGCGCGCCCTCCTGCACCGGCTGCCACGGCAGCCACGCGGCGATGCCGCCGGCGGTGGCGAGCGTGGCGCAGGTGTGCCGCCGCTGCCATGTCCTCAACGGGCAGCTCTTCGACGGCAGCAAGCACAAGGTCGCCTTCGAGGCGCACAAGTGGCCCGAGTGCGGCCAGTGCCACGGCACCCACGCCATCGCCCGGCCGACCGACGCGCTGGTGGGAAATGCGCCGGGGACGCTCTGCCACGACTGCCACCAGCAGTACTCGAAGGACAACGCCGCCTGCGACAAGACCGCGGCGGGCTTCCGCGCCACCCTCGACCAGCTCACCGCGGGTCGCGCCGAAGTGACCCGGTCGCAGGAGCATTCGGGCTCTGCCCCGGTCCGGGCGGAGGCCGCAGGCCGCAGCGTGGGCGACGAGCTCGCCGAGAAGGGCCTCGACGTCGAGCCGCTCTCCCAGGCCGTCAGCGAGCTGGACGAGGCGCTCATGCAGACGCGCACGCGGGTGCACGCCTTCGACCCGGGCACCTTCCAGCAGGCGGCCGCGCCGGCGACCGAGGCGCTGGGCAAGGCGCGCGGGTCGATCGTCACCGCCCGCGCCGACTACCACTTCCGCCAGCGGGGGCTGCTCCTGGCCATCGGCTCGATCGGGCTCCTCGCGCTGGGCATCGGCCTCAAGCTGCGGGAGACGGAGCGCAAGCGCGACGGCCGCTGACGCACCGCCGGAGCTCGCCGGCGCACCGGCACTGGATCTCGCCGGCGCACCGGCGAGATCCCTTCGACTTCAGGCGTGGTGCCGGACGATGGGCGGCGTGGCGATGACCCGCCGCCGGAAGGTCTCCGGCGAGGCCAGCGCGTCGAGCGCGTCCGAAGTGGTGAAGATCCCCACCACGCGGCCTTCGCTGACCACCACGGCAGAGCCGATCCCCCGCGCGCGCATCTGGCTCGCCACCGCCGGCAGCGGCGTCTCGGGCAGAACCCAGAAGGCGGGCGACGACATGGCCGCGCTCACGGGGTCGTGCTTCTGATCGACGTCGACGGCCGCCTCCAGGCGCAACAGGTCGCGCTCCGACACCATCCCGACCAGCAGGCCGCCCTCGAGGACGGGCAGGTGTCGCAGCTTCTCCTCCTTCATCAGGCGGTGCGCCTCGCCGATCGGGTCGGTCGCAGCGATGCAGCGCGGGTGTGCGGTCATCATTTCGCCTACGGTCTTCATGGGGATCTCCCTGCGGGGTGGATGGGCAAAGGCCGGGGCGGAGCAAAGGCCGGAGCTTCGCGCAGCCTGACCGCGAAGCCCCGCGCGAACTCCGAGAGCGCGGTCCAGTCGGTGTACTCGTAGTCGCGGGAGGTGTCGGTGTCGCCGCCGGAGATCTTCGAGATGAAGAGGATGGCCAGCTTGGTGAAGAAGCCATAGTGCGAATAGGGGAGCGCTCCCGCCACCGGCTGGATGCTGCCTGGCACGAAGCCCGTCTCCTTGACGAAGCGGGCGATGGTCTTCTGCACCTCGCGGCGGGCGGGCGCCGAGTCGCGGGCGGCAGAGAGGCTGACGGCGAGGAAGGCGGTGGGGATCCGCGCCAGCGCCTCGCGGTGCTCGCGGACGAAGGCGACCAGCGGCCGCTGGAACTTTCCCATCCGGATGGAGGCGGCGATGACCACCGCGTCGATGCCCAGGAGCGGGTCCGCGGGCAGCGGCGCGCGGGTATCGAGCAGCTCGACCATCTGCTGCTCGCTGCGCAGCACGTCCACCACATGCCGCGCGATCTTGGCGGTCTGCCCGTCGGTGGTACCGAAGACGAGGGCGATGCGTGCCATGGCTTGCCTCCTTAAGCGACGCGCTGGACGAAGATGTGCTGGGCCACTTCCTGGTCGAGCGCAAAGCGCGTCTCGCCCACCTCGACCACGAAGGTCGGCCGCCGCTGCAGCAAGCCCACCTCGCTGCCGGGCGAGAGGCCCAGGCTGGCGAGGCGATCGGCCCGCTCGCGCAGTTCCGGCGCCAACAACACCACCCGCGCCCGCGCTCCGGCGGGCAGGACTGAGAGCCTCGTCATGGACTTCTCCCCAGGCGCACCAGCGCCTTCTTGAGTATTCCGGCAAGGCCGCGCTCTTCCTGCACGGCGCCGTAGCCGCAGCGCGGGCAGCAGACCATTCCGCAGGCACCGGAGAGCGGGCACGAGGGATGGCAGGCCTTGGCGCGCGGGTCGAAGGCGCAGCCGCACAAGGCGCAGAGCTGCGTCGCGGAGATCAATAGAACCTCCGCATCAGCAGGTTCACCAGCGCGCCGGTCCCGAAAGAGAAGGGAAAGACGAAGGCGACGATGGCGAGCCCGGTGCGGACCCCGCGCTCCTTGAGCAGCACGATGAAGTTGGCGATGCAGGGGAGGAAGAGCGTCACCGTCACCAGCGAGACGACGATCTCGATCTCCATCGTCCGCGTCAGCGTCCCCGCCTTGATGAAGGGCTGGTAGTGGGCGAAGAGCCCCGCGGCCGCGTAGTCGCGCCGGAGGAAGCCGAGCAGGAAGGCGCCCGCCGCTTCCTGCGGCAGGTCGAGCAGGCCCACCACCAGCGGCCGCGCGGCCCTCTCGATGGAGGCGAGCGCGCCGGTCTTGTCGAGGACCTGCAAGATGGCGGTGCCGAGCACGAAGAGCGGCAGCGCCTCGCGCAGGTACCACTCGACCCGCGCCACCGTCTTGACGAGGACGTTGCCGGCCGCGGGCGCGCGCAGGGGCGGCAGCTCGAGGACGAAGTCCGATCCCTTGCCCGGAACGACCCGGGCCGCGATCCAGCCGACCGCGAAGAGGACCAGCAGCAGGGTGACCATGAACCAGGCCGAGGCGCCCGGACTCACCACCGCCAGCATGGCGAGGATGACCGCCAGCTGCGCGCTGCAGGGAATGGCCAGCGCGAGGAGCAGCGTGACCAGCACCCGCTCCTTGCGGGTCTCGAGGATTCTGGTCGTCACCGTCGCCATGGTGACGCAGCCGAGGCCGAGGATCATCGGCAGCACCGCCTTGCCGTTCAGGCCCATCAGCTTGAAGACGCGGTTGAGCATCACCGCCAGCCGCGGCAAGTAACCCGAGTCCTCGAGGATGCTGAAGGCGATGAAGAAGGTGGCCACGATGGGGAGCACGATGGCGAGGCCGTAGGAGAGCCCCATCGAGACCAGGCCGTACTTGCCGACCAGGACCTCGTGGAGGAAGGGCCAGGGCAGCGCCTTCGACAAGAGCGGCACCAGCCGATCGCGGAAGACCGCCCGCTCGAGGAAGTCGACCGCCACCTGCGCGCCGAGCACGCCGACGAACTGGTAGGCAGCGAAGAGCACCAGCGCCAGGAACGGAAGGCCGAAGAGCGGATGCGTCGTCCACGCGTCCAACGCGCTGCGCGGCGGCGGGCGGACGGCTTCCCGGCGCTGCACCGAGGCGATGAGCGGGTCGACCGCGAGCAGGCGGCGGCGCGCGATGGCGAAGCGGCGCGCGCTCGGATAGCGCTGCTCGAACCGCCGGGCGAGGTGGGCCAGCCGGGCCCGGGCCTCGGGCGTCACCTGCGTGCCCAGCGCTTCCAGCAGCGTCGCATCGCCGGCGAGGAGCAGGAGCGCGAGCGAGCGCGGCGCGATGCCGAAGCCGCGCGGCAAGAGCGGCGCCGCCTCGGCGATGGCCCGCTCCAGCACCGCGCCGTAGTCGGGACGCAGCAACGGCACCTGCGCCTTCGCCAGCGCCGCGGTGAGCTCGGGGATTCCGCGCTTCTGCGTCGCCACCGTCTCGATCACCGGGATGCCGAGCGCGAGCGCGAGGGCCGCGGCGTCGAGGCGGATTCCGCGCGCGGCCGCCTCGTCCGACATGTTGAGCGCGAGCACCACCGGCGCTCCCGCCTCGGCCAGCTGCGCAAGGAGGAGCAAGCCCCGGCGCAGGTTCTTCGCGTCGCAGACGAGGAGCACGGTCGCCCCCACAGTCCGCAGCAGGACGTCGCGGGTGACGCGGGCGTCGTCGGCGCTGGGCAGCAGGCTGTCGGTGCCCGGCGTGTCGACGACGTCCCAGAGCGCTCCGGCGACGCACGCCTGGGCGCGGGTCAGCTCGACGGTGGTGCCCGGGTAGTTGGAGACGGTGGCGTACCGGCCGGTCAGGGCGCCGAAGAGCGCGCTCTTGCCGACGTTGGGCGTCCCCACCAGCACCAGCGGACGGGTCGCCTGCGAGAGGGCGACCGCTCCACCGACTTCGGGCATCAGGTGCATGCCCTCCCCTCAGTGCAAGAGCGGAGCCGGGCAGCTGCCGCCTGGCCGCTGGCGCGGGGTCGGCGGCACGATTCGTGAAACGTGCGGGAGTGGAGGTTGCAGATGAAGAAAATTCTCGTTGGAGTCGACGGATCGCAGGAAGCGGGCGCGGCGGCCCGGAAGGCGGCAGAGCTGGCCAAGGCGCTGGGAGCGAGGCTGACGCTGGTCTATGTGGCGCCGCAACATCCCACCCACTCTGCCGAGACCTCCGCCGCCGAGCTTCAGCAAGCGGACGTCGTCGAGCACAGCTACGTCCCGGCGCTGCTGCTCCAGGCCGAGGAGGAGTGCCGGACTCCGGGCGTCACCGCCGACACGACCAGCCTGACCGGCCGTGCCGCCGAGACCCTCGCCGAGCTGGCCGTCTCGGGCGAATACGACCTGGTGGTGGTGGGACATCGCGGCCGGGGCGCGGTGAAGCGGGCCCTGCTGGGGAGCGTCGCCGACCGGCTCTTGCAGATCTGTCCGCGGCCGGTGCTGGTGGTGCCGTAGCCCAGCCGTCCGGCGCTGCCGGGCGGGTCAGCATTTCCTGCGCGGGGCCGTTGGTGCGGCGCAGCAAATGCGCTCACTCACGCCCGGGCCGCAGGATCCTTCGTCCCCGGAACGCGCACCACGTGCACGCTGCAGTGCGCCTTCGCGGTCACGGTGGAGGCGACCGAACGCCACCAGGCCAGCGCCTCCTCCGAGGGGCGGGGCGCTCCGATCACGATCAGGTCGACGCGGTTGCGCCGCGCAAACTCCACCAGCGCGCCGGCCGGGTCGGGCGCGACCAGCACATGCAGGGAGAGGCGCTGGGCGGGCAGCCCGAGCGGCGCAGTCCAGTTGCGCAGCAGCAGCGTGTGCTCGATCTGGAGCTGGGCAGGACTCTCCGGACCTTCGCTCCCCAGCGGAGCAGCCTTGACCACCGAGACGCAGATGAGCCGGAACTCCCGCGAGAGCGAGAGCACCTCGCTGGTCACGCGCTGGAGGGCGGGCTGGCGTTCGTCGTCCGCGTGGGTGGTGTCCACCGCGACCATGATCACCGGCGCCGCGTCGAGCAGGCGCGCCACCCGCGGCGGCGGCGAGAGCGGTGCGCCGCGCGCCTTCCACCAGCGGCGGGTCTGGGCGAAGAAGCCGGCCGGCTCCTTCCTCGAAGCCCGCTCCGTCAGCGGCACCTGCTCCGGATGGCGCAGGTCGAAGGCGAGCTGCGCGGCCGACTGGTAGCGCTGCTCCGCCTGCGGCTCGAGGCAGCGGAGGATGATTTCCTGAAGGACCGGCGTGACCTCGGCGTTGAGCACCGCGGGCGGGTCGGCTTCCATCCAGAGGCGCTGGCGCTGGCCGCCGCTCGAGACCGGCATCCCGAAGGGCAGCTCGCCCGTGGCCAGCTCGTAGAGGATGACGCCGAGCGAGAAGAGATCGCTGCGCGGGTCGCCGCGCACGCCGAGGAGCTGCTCGGGCGAAAGATAGGGCGCGGACCCCGCCGCGAGGCGCTCCTCCTCCGCGAGCAGGTCGGGAAAGCGCGCGTGCCAGGCGACGCCGAAGTCGATCAGCACCGCCTCGCCGTCCGGGCGCAGGATGATGTTGTCGGGCTTCAAGTCGCAGTGGACCGTCTCCTGGAGGTGCAGGCTGTGGAGCGCGTCGGCGATGGCGGCGCCGAGGCGGGCCACCTCCGGCGCGGACATCGGCGCGCGCTCCAGCTCTGCTTCGAGGCTCTGGCCCTCGATCTGCTCGAGCACGAGGTAGGGGAGCCGCCGCAGGTCCCCGGCAGCGACGAACCGCGGCAGGTGGGGGCCCGAGAGCTCGGGAAGGATCCGCGCCTCCGTCTCGTAGCTGAGCAAGCTCTCCGCGGCGTCGGCGCTCTGGAGGCGGGGCACCTTCATGAGCAGCGGGCGCGCCGCCTCGGGGCCGGTGACGCGGTAGATGACGCTCTGCGCTCCGGCATGGACGCGCTCCCAGACGAGAAAGTCGTCGACCATCTCGCCTGGCATCAGCCGCTCGCTCGCGGTTCGATGCACGGTCACGCAAGCTGCCGGTGCACGATTCGCGCCCTGAGGTGGCTCCTGGGGTTGCCCCCAAGGTGGCGGCGCGGGCCTTGCACGCTTTCCAGCAGGAGGTTTTCATGACGGGTCAGGTCCATTGGCTCCCACTCGCGGTCGTGCTGCTCGGCGCCGTTCCCATCCTCTACCTCTCCTTCCGCTCCTGGCGCGAGGATGGCACGGTTCTCGTGGTGCAGAGCTCGGTCCGCTGCCGCCAGCGCGGCAACCAGCTGGTGCACTGCACGCTGGTGCGCGACGCGGCGACCGGCCAGCCGCTGGGGATCCGCTCCTGCAGCGCCCTCTTCGGCGAACTCACCTGCAACAGGGCCTGCCTGTCTCTCTTCGCCCACGCCGCCTGAAACCCCTGCAGGAAATGCACGCCAGAGCAACTGTCCCGCACTCCTTGCACCCCGACCCTGAAGCCTGAGGCCTGAAGCCTGAAGCCGCCTCTCCGATTCAGTACCCCAACACAAACGTCCCCGGCGCCAGGGCCGGATTGACCTCGATCCGCGCCAGATGCGTGTCCGCCGTCTTCACGCCCGAGGCGAAGTTCTCCTCCGCGAAGGCGAAGAGCACCCCGTCCACGCTGCGGAAGTCGGAATAGACGGTGGCGAAGCGGATGGTCCCCACCACTCCCTCCGAGTAGACGATGTGGCCGGTGCCGGCCTCGACACCCACCGCGATCGCCTTTCCGCCTTCCAGCGGCAGGCCGATGGAGCGGAGCTTCTTTCCCTCGCGCACGATCTCGCCCAGATCGCGCAGCTGGTGGCGATGGCGCAGGAGCGCTGCCGGCAGATCGAGGCGCACCGCCTGGAGCACCATCGCGTCCAGCATCGGGCCGGAGACCACCTGGCCGTCGCGCGCGCCGCGGCTTCCGTCGAGGATGCGCACCTCCGGCGCGGTGGCCGCGGGGCGGCGGATCTCGATGGAGAGGCGCAAAGGCGGCTCGAAGGCGCGCACCAGC
>JAYWAJ010000174.1:0-16266 GCA_043782525.1 Deltaproteobacteria bacterium
CCCGGCGTCAGCGCGGCGAGCGCGTCCCGGGCGTTCAGGATGTCCGCCTTCATGTGCAGGCCCATCAGGTCGAAGCGGAAGCCGTCCACCTTGTAGTCGCGCGCCCAGCGCACCAGGGTGTCGGTCATCAGCTTGCCCATCATGTGGTGCTCGCTCGCGGTGTTGGCGCAGCAGCTCGAGCTGAGCACCGCGCCCGAGTCGGCGTCGAGGCGGTGGTAGTAGCCGGGCACCACCTTGTCGAGCACCGACTTGTCACCGAGCCCCGCAGCGTTGGTGTGGTTGTAGACGACGTCCATCACCGTGCGCAGGCCGGCGCCCGCGAGCCCCTGCACCATCTTGCGGAACTCGAGGACCTTGGCGGTGCCCTCGGCCGTCGAGGCGTAGCTGCCCTCGGGCGCCCCGTAGTGGAACGGGTCGTAGCCCCAGTTGAACGAGTCGATCGCGTGCAGGTACCCGGCGATGGCCTGCTGCTGGTCGGAGTCGCCGGCAAACGACGCCAGCGCCTGCGCGATGGTCTGGGTCCCGAACTGCGTGCAGAGCGCGGCGGGCACCGCGCTGTTCTTGGCGCAGAGCCGGTCGAAGCCGTCGGAGAGGTCGACGCGATTGGCCGGATCCTCGTCCACGGTGGCGAAGTCGAAGGCCGGCAGCAGGTGGAGGTGGGTCAGCCCCGCGGCCCGCAACGCCGCGAGGTGCTTCATGCCGTCGGAGCCGGCCTCGGTGAAGGCGAGGTACTTGCCGCGCTCGGCTGCGGGCACGGTGGTGTCGGTCGCGCTGAAATCGCGGATGTGCGACTCGTAGATGACGATGTCCTGCGGCGCCGCCAGCGCGGGCTTCGCCAGCGCGTCCCAGCCCGCGGGCTTGAGCGCGGGGTCGGAGAGGTCGATCAGCTGCGCGTAGTTGCCGTTGGTGTCGAGGTTGACCGCGTAGGGATCGGTCGTGACCACGTGCTCGATGCGCCCGGTCACCGGATGGTAGACGTCCAGCTCGTAGCGGTAGTAGCGGCCCTTCCAGGACGCCAGCCCCGCGGAAGTCCAGACGCCCTGCGCGTCCACCGTGGGCGTCACCACGTCGGTCTCGGTCTTGCTCGCGTCGTAGACGTGCAGCTTGACCGCCTGCGCGGTGGGCGCCCAGAGGCGCAGCGTCGGCGCGCCGGCCGAGAAGGTCACGCCGAGCGGGCCGTCCCAGGAATGGAGATCGTCGAGCGCGAAGGCGGTCTGCACCTGCGTCGCCTGCACCACCTTGCCGGCGGCGTCGCGCGCCACCGCGATGAGCTGGCCCTTGAGGGCGTCCTTCACCTTGGCCAGATCGGCGGCGGCGATGCTGAAGGCCGGGACAGTGGCGAGGTGCGGAACCAGCTGCTGCTGCGCCGTCGTCAGGCCGGCGCTGTTGGGCGCGAGCGCGATCAGCGAGCCGCCGGTCACGTCGGTGTCGGTCGCCGCCACCGCCGCCGTCGCGGAGTACCGCAGCTCGTACGAGGCCGGAGCCTTGCCGGTCACGTTCCACGCCAGCGTGTCGCGCGAGATCAGGTGCGCGGAGGCGCCCACGATCGACAGCTGCCCGACCTTCACCGGCCGGCTGTTGATGTTGGCCGATCCGCTGAGGAGGAAGATGATGTTCCCGAAGGCCTTCACGCTCCAGCCCATGTCCGGGCCGGGATCCTTGGTGTCGGCCTTGTGGACGATGAAGTTGACCTGATCGCCTCCGGGCTTGAGGTCGAAGACGAAGCCCGCGCCGAACTCGGGGTCGACACCTGCCGGCTGCAGCGGCGAGCCCCAGGCGGTCAGCGTCACCACGTCGCCCCAGGTGTGCAGGCCCCAGCCCGTATAGGCGGCGTCGGGGCGCAGGTAGTAGACGGCGACCTGGCTGGCCTTGGGCACCGCAGGCAACGCCCGCGGAATGGCTTCGGCGAAGCCCGAGAAGACCCAGGCCTCGCGCACCGGTCCGGAGATGTCGACCGAGAGCGCGCCCGCGGCGTCGGAGGTGCTGCCGTTCGCGAGTGTGAACGACAGCTTCGGCGCGCCGCTCGTCACCGTCAGGTGGTAGACGGCGCCGAACCCGTCGGTCGACAAGGCGGCCGCGCTGGCTTCGGCGGCGCCGGCGCTGGTCTGCACCGTCCAGCCGGAGTAGTCGGCGAGCGCGCGGTGGTAGTGCAACGTGAAGGCGGCGGGCGGCGGAGGAGTCGCGCTCGTGTGGCAGGCCGCGAGGGAAAGGAGCAGGAGGGGGAGTCGGCGCATGGGCGAGGAAATAGGTCGGAACGCCCCCTCGATGCAACACGCGGCGCGACTTCGTCTCGGGGCGGAAACGCTCAGACCCTTCCGGCCCAGCCCGAGCCGACGCGGGCGAAGCCGTCACGGAGGATGGCGGCCAGCGGCGCCGCGAGCGGGCCCGCTTCGACTGCGGAGGCTGCTGCCTGAAGGTGTTCGACGCTGCTGGTCCCGAGGAGGATCGAGGACACACCCGGGCTGAAGGCGGCGAAGCGCGCGAAGAGCGACTCCCACGGCAGCGTCCCTTGCTGCAGCCCCAGCGCGCCGAAGCGCCGCCACGCCTCGGCGACATCGTCCTCGGCGGGCGGCGCTGAGAACCGCCACGGCGCGTTGCCCAGCGGGCGCTTGGCGAGGACCCCGAGCCCGCGGGACGCAGCCTCGGGCAGGGCGCCCAGGAGCACGCCCTGGTCCACCACGCTGACCGAGCACTGCACGGCGCCGAACGCGCCCGACCGGATGGCCCAGAGGAGCGCGTCGCCTTCCCCCGAGTACGCCGCCACCCGGACGTTTCCTGCCTGGACGGATGCCTGCAGCGCCTCGACCACGCCGGAGCGCTCCAGCGTCTCGCGCGGGCAGGAGTGCAGGTGGACGACGTCGATGCGGTCGGTCTGGAGCCGCCGCAGCGCCGCCTCGACGCCGCGGGCGATGCACTCGCCCGTCCAGTCGGGAACGCCAGGGACGCCGTAGCCCACCTTGGTCGAGAGGACCACGCGCTCGCGCCGTCCCGAGAGCACGCGGCCGAGCAGCTCTTCGGAGTCGCCATAGCTGCGCGCGGTGTCGATGAGCGTCACGCCGAGGTCGAGCGCCGTCGAGACCAGGCTGTCCACCCAGGCGATCTCGCCGCCGCCGATGCGCCCGGCGCCCAGGCCGAGCGCGGAGACGAGAAGCCCGGTGGATCCCAACGCCCGCTGTTCCATGCGACGAGTTGTACAACCGCGGCCGCCGGCGGGTATATCTGCGCGCCATGCGCCGACTCCTGCTGGTCGTCCTGGCCCTCTCCTGCGCCGCGCCCCGCCCCACGCCGCAAGCCGCGTCCGGCGCAAAGGCCGCGCCGACTGCGGCAACGCCGGCGCAGCGCCCCTGGTACGACGGCGCCACCTTCTACGAAGTCTTCGTCCGCTCGTTCCAGGATTCGAACGGCGACGGCAAGGGCGACCTGAACGGGCTGGTGGCGCGCCTCGACTACCTCAAAAATCTGGGCGTCGACGCGCTCTGGCTGATGCCGGTCTTCGCCTCGCCGAGCTACCACGGCTACGACACCACCGACTACGAGAACATCAACCCCGACTACGGCACCAACCAGGACTTCACCCGCCTGCTCGACGAGGCGCACAAGCGCGGCCTGCGCGTGATCGTGGACTTCGTCATCAACCACTCCGGGCGCGAGCATCCCTGGTTCATCGAGTCGGCCGCATCGCCGCAGTCGCCCAAGCGCGACTGGTACGTCTGGCGACCCGACGACCCGCACTGGGGGCAGCCCTGGAATCCCGGCGGCTCGACCTGGCACCTCAAGAACGGCGCCTACTACTACGGCCTCTTCTGGGCCGGCATGCCCGACCTGAACCTGCGCACGCCCGCGGTGCGCGCGGAGATGGAGCGGATCGGCAAGCTCTGGCTCTCGCGCGGCGTCGACGGCTTCCGGCTCGATGCGGTCAGGCACCTGATCGAGACGGGACCGGACCAGGGCCAGAACGACACGCCCGAGACGCACCAGTACTTGAAGGAGTTCGCGGCGGCGATGCGCTCGGTGCGGCCCGACGCGGCGCTGGTGGCCGAGGCGTGGACCGAGACCGGGATCATCGCCAGGTACTACGACGACCTGCCGATGAGCTTCGACTTCCCGCTGGCGCGGAAAATCCTCGCCGCAGTTGGCGCGGGCGACGCGGCGCCCATCGCGCAGAAGCTGGCCGAGGAGCGCGCGGCTTATCCGGCAGGCGCCATCGACGTGCCCTTCCTCACCAACCACGACCAGGCCCGGGTCGCCACCGAGCTGGGCGACGACGCGGGCAAGCTGCGCAGCGCCGCGGCGGTGCTCTTGACGCTGCCCGGAACGCCCTTCCTCTACTACGGCGAGGAGGTCGGACTCCTCAACGGCCCCGGCGACGGCGACGAGCCGAAGCGCACGCCGATGCCTTGGGACGCTTCGGAGAGACACGGCTTCACCACCGGCACGCCTTGGTACCGCTTCTCCAAGGGCGCCGCCAACGTCGATGCCCAGAAGGACGACCCGCGCTCGCTCCTCTCGCATTACCGGGCGCTCCTCCAGGCGCGGCACGCTTCCGCGGCGCTCGCGCACGGGTCGATCAAGCTGCTGCTCGAGAGCGGTCCGGTGCTCTCGTTCGTGCGCGAGCAAGGTTCCGAGCGCGTCTTCGTCGCCCACAATCTTTCTGCCGCGCCCCAGGCTGTCGCGCTGCCCGCCGAGGGCGCCGTCATCTACGCCGAGACCGGAACAGAGGTTGACGCGGCGCGATGCAAACTGCCGCCTTACGGGAGCATTCTGTTCCATTTACGTTAGGCGAGCGCTTGCTCCTACTATCGCTCACGGAGTAAGACGGCCGCCTCTTGTTAGGCAACCGACAACCGCGACTCCTCCTCCTCGTAGTCGCCCCTCTTGCACTCTCTTGCGGCAGCTCGGGCGGCAGCATCACGCCCAACACGCAAGGGTGGTGGCGCGACAAGGTGGTGTACGAGCTCTTCGTCCGGAGTTTCGCCGACTCCAACGGCGACGGCATCGGCGATCTCCCCGGGGTCACCGCGCACCTCGGCGACCTCCACGACCTGGGCGTCGATGCGATCTGGCTGACGCCGATCTTTCCTTCGCCGAGCTACCACGGCTACGACACCACCGATTACCGCGCCGTCAACCCCGACTTCGGCACGCTCGCCGACTACGACGCGCTCCTTCTGGCGGCCCACCAGCGGGGGATGAAGGTCATCCTCGACATGGTGCTGAACCACAGCTCCACGCAGCACCCCTGGTTCGTCAACGCGCGGCAGGGCGCCGACTCGCAGTACCGCGGCTACTACGACTGGAGCGCGACCGACCCCGGCTGGCGCAGGCCCTGGGACGGCAGCCACACCTGGTACCCCGCGGGCAGCTCGTACTACTACGGCATCTTCTGCCCCTGCATGCCCGACCTGAACCTCGGCAACCCCGCCGTCGAGAGGGAGCTGACCGAGGCGATGAAGTTCTGGCTGGCGCGGGGGACGGACGGGTTCCGGCTCGATGCGGTGCGGTACTTCTTCGAATCGCCGTCGGGCGATCTCGCCGATCAGCCCGCCACCCACGCCTTCCTCAAGCGGGTGCGGGCCAACCTCCAGCAGAGCTATCCCGGCACGCTGCTGGTCGCGGAAGCGTGGGCGGCCCAGATCACCACCTCCACCTATTACGGCCAGGGCGACGAGGTGCAGCTTGCCTTCGCCTTCGACGTGGCGGGCGCGCTCAAGTCCGCGGTCGCCGGCGGCGTCGCCTCGGGCCTGGAGAACGAGCTGGTGCGGGCCCAGGACTCGCTGGTCGGGAAGGACCTGGGCTTCCTCGCGCCCTTCCTCGCCAACCACGACATGCCGCGCACGCTGCGCGACCTGGGCGGGGATCCGGCGCAGGCGCGGGTCGCCGCGGCCACGCTCCTCGCGCTGCCCGGGACGCCCTTCATCTACTACGGCGAGGAGATCGGCATGGTCGGCGGGGCCGGCGGAGACGACCGGAACAAGCGCACCACCATGCACTGGACCTCCACCTCGCCGGGCTACGGCTTCAGCAGCGGGACGCCCTGGAACTCGAGCCCGGAGACGGTGGACGTGGCCAGCGAGCGGGCGGACGCGCAGTCGCTCTGGAACGAGTACAAGACCTTGATCGCGCTGCGCCACGCCCAGGCCGCGCTGACCTCGGGCGACGTGACCTTTCCCACCAGCAGCAGCACCGCGCCCGGCGTCTTCGCCCTGCTCCGCACCTCCGGCGCCAAGCGCGTGCTCTTCGTCGCCAACCTCGCCGGGAGCAGCGCCTCGCCCTTCGACATCAGCGCTCCCGGAGTCCCGTCGCTGCTGGTGCAGGAAGGTCTGAGCGGCTCGCCCGCCGCCTCCAGCGGCAAGATCTCTTTTGCAGGCCTCGCCCCCCGCGGTTTTGCCTACGTCTCGCTGAACTGACTTCCGGAGAAGACTGCATGCCCAACTCAAACTTCCGCTGGCTTCTCCCCGCCGCCTTGCTGGCAGGCTGCGCCACCACCAGCAGCACCAGCGCCAGTCCCGCCGCTGCTCCCACCAGCAGCGCCACCGCGCCGGCCGCGGACGCCGCCGCGACGCGCTCCTCGGCTCCCGGCAGCGTCACCCTCAGCGACCCGGTCGGCGACGACGACGGCCCCGGCACCTACAAGTACCCGACCGACGCAGTCTACAAGCCGGGGTCGTTCGACCTGACCGAATTCAAGGTCGTCCCCCTCGGCGACACCGTCGAGTTCCACGTCACCGTGAACAGCCGCATCGAAGACCCGTGGGACAGCCCCGCCTGGGGCGGCAACGGCTTTTCGCTGCAGATGGCCTTCATCCACATCGACACCGACCACAAGAAGGGCTCCGGCGTGCGCGACGGCCTCCCGGGCACCAACGTCCGCTTCGCCGAGGACGAGGCGTGGGACCGGGTGGTGATCATCTCCCCGCAGCCGGCCACGCGGGTGAACTCCGAGGTGGATTCGAAGTGCCCGCAGTGGAAGGACCGCATCGTGGTGCCGCGCATCACCCGGGCCTCGGGCCGCACGCTCATCGCGGTGGTCGACACCGCAGCGCTGGGCGGACCGCCGCAGCCGGGCTGGGGCTACCAGGTGCTGATGCAGTCCAACGAGGGCTTCCCGGCCAAGACCGACCTGCTCACCCGCAAGGTGAACGAGTACGAAGGCAAGCACCGCTTCGGCGGCGGGACCGATTTCGACAACGACCCGCACGTGCTCGACATCCTCGTGCCGCCCGGGAAGGACCAGCACGCCATCCTCGGCAAGTACAACAAGAGCGCCACCACCGAGGTGAAGCCGGAAGACCTCGCGGTGGTCCCGATGGTCTACCCGAACGCCAAGTGAGAGCCATGCGAACCGCGCTTGCCCTCTTCGCCGCTCTCCTCGTCTCCGCCGCTGCCCGGGCCGACACGGTGAACTTCGACCTCAGCGGCAAGATTTATACGAAGTATATGTATCAGAACGACAACACCCAGGGCTGCCTCTCGCTCTCCAATCCATTCTGGGTGGACAACATCGGCGGCCACAACGGCGCCTGCTCGGAGTTCGAGCTGAACATCAACGCCAAGGTCAGCCAGCGGGTCAGCGCCGGCGTGCGCTTGCAGAGCCGCTGGGGCGCGCTCTGGCAGGACTGGTGGGAGAACGGCGATCTCAAGAAGGGCATCGCCGACACCTCGGGCGAGAGCCTGGGCCTGAACCACGCCCAGTACATCAAGCTGCGCGGCCTCTTCATCCGGGTGGCGCCGCCCATCGAGACGGTGCGCTGGATCACCATCGGGTCCACCGACTTCTCGATGTGGAACGAGTGGACCATCGGCAAGGCGCGCTACATCGACCGCGACAACGGCAGCGGCGTCTTCGTCGAAGGCGACCTGCTGCCCGGCAAGCTGCTCTCGTACACCACCGGCGCGATGGCGCTGCCCAAGCTGTGGGCCGGCCCCGGCTGGCAGACGGGCCTCAAGGACAACGATCCCCTCGCCTCGCTCTACGGCACCGACTGGGCCTTCGCCGCCAAGCTGGACAGCCGGCCCAGCGACGCGCTCAAGCTCCGCCTCATCGGGACGCTCACGCAGGACTGGGAGGCCGACCGCAACAGTCCGTTTCTCACCGGCACGCCCGACGCCTCCCGCTGCAACAACCCCAACGTCGGCTGCCCCGACCACTCGGTGGGGCTGGCCTCGCGCTTTCGCGGCATCAACGCCACCGTCGACGGCGTCTGGACGCCGCCCGCGCGCGACTGGCTCTCGGTGAGCGGACTTCTCGCCTTCTCCGACAACAAGGTCAACCCGCTCTACGCGACCAACCTGGTCAGAAATGGCCAGGGCTTCTCGCCGGTGGTCTTCAAGACCGACGCGCAGGGCAACTCCATCCCCTCGCTGGGCTACGCCGCCAAGCTCCTGGTCGAGACCTTCGACCCCTGGAAGACCGGCCTCTCGCTCAAGTTCGAGTACTTCAACATCGGCGAGGAGTACAACGCCATCATGGGCGCCCGCCGCGAGGCCGACGTGCTCATCACCGACGGCATCATCGGCGGCGGCTTCACCCGCGGCGGGCAGCTGCCGACGCTGAACGTCGCCAACGAGTTCGTCGACTGGGACGAGCCCTGGTACGAGACGGTCATCGGCTGGCACGGCGCCACGCTCATCGGCGAGTACGTGAGCGGGCCGCTCAAGGCCACGCTGGAAGGCACCGGCATCCTCTACAACACCAACGCGCAGAACCGCGACACCAAGAACCAGTATCCCGACTTCCTCTACACCAACGGCTTCACCGACACGACGGCGTACACCGCCGATCAGGACTACGCCAACGTCTACGACCGCGGCAAGGATCCCCGCAGCGTCTACGCGAAGTACCAGGATCGGCGCACGCTGCTGGGCGTGGCGACCGTGCAGTACCTGGTCCCGGGCGGCCGCGGCACGGTGGTCAACGCCAAGCTCAAGTACGTCAACGACTACGACGGCCGCAAGGCGGGCAACGGCGCCGACGACTACCGCGGGCAGGAGATCCTCGGCTTCGTCTCGCTCAGCGTCCAGCCCACCAACGAGCTCAAGGCGCTGGTCGGCTACGAGTACACCTACTGGAAAGAGGCGAAGCGCAACGGCACCGAGGAGGGCGGCTTCTACGACGTCAACACGCGGCGCCACACCGCGCGGGCCGGCCTCACTTACGCCTTTGGCGGCGCGCTGCTTTCCTATACGCTCGAATACTTCCACAAGAACCTGCTGCGGGATCCGCACGCCTACTACGACATGATCTGGAACGTGTGGCGGGCCAAGGCGACCTTCGAGGCTGGGTGGTGACGCGATGAAACATCTCCTCTTGCTTGGCTCCTGCGCGCTGGTCCTTTCCTGTGGCCTGGAGAACTTCACCGGCAACGTCGCGCACCAGGATTTCCCGCGGCCGGCCTCTGCCCTGCGCGGGCAGGCTGCCTTTGCCGGCGCCGACGCCGCGACCTACTTCGCCGCCGACAGCAGCGGCACGACGATCACGCCCTTCCTCACCACCTACGATGCGAAGACGCAGACCTTCCAGATGCAGCTCCCCTCGGCGAAGTACGCCTGGACCATCGCCGAGATGCGCAACGGCAACATGCTGCTCTCGACCATCGCGCCCAGCCTGGGCGAGGAGTCGGTCAACGCCATCGACTTCGACGCGCGCGCCCAGACCGAGACCCTCATCGTCATGGCCCGCCTCTCGCACGACGGCCTGAAGATGAAGACGCTCACGCCCGCGGTCTACGCCGGCACGCGCGCCGGCATCCGCGCTGCCATGGACCAGCCCGGGCCCATCCGCGACCTGCTCCACATCGTGGAGAAGTTCATCGCCGTCTTCGACAAGGACCTGCCTGGCGGCGACCCGGCCTTCTTCAACTGGCCGGTCTACGACGCCGACTACAAGGTCAAGACCAGCGCCATCGCCAAGGGCTACCTCGGGCGGCACCCGCTCGACTACATCGGCGACCACATCCAGGACGTGGACAGCGACCGGTTCGACGCGGCCCTCGCGGCGGCCGCCAAGGCTGCGCCCAACCCGGCCGGTTGCCCCGACCCGACCCTGGTCCGCGTCGTCATGACCGTGGACTTCAACGCGGGCGCGCAGAACGGCCTCTGCGCCACCTCGGATCGGTTCAAGTGGGCCGTCGACAAGCCCGGCAAGCGGATGTTCTTCGTCGGCTGGGTGCACCAGGAGTCGGAGGTGCAGGATCCGGCCATCACCACCCTGCTCGGCTCGAGCACGCCCAACACCGTCCCCATGTACGACGACGGAACCAACGGCGATGAGACGGCCGGGGACAACATCTGGACCGTGGCCTTCGACCTCCCCCGGACGTCAGGCAAGAAGCTGCGCATCGGGTACAAGTACACGTGGGGGACGCGGGGGGCACCGTGGACGGGCAGCGAGGAATGGCCGGGAAACTCGCGCATCCTCGAGGTGGTCGACGACAACGGCGACAACTTCGTCTACCGGCGCGACGTCTTCGGCGATGAGGCGACCAACAAGGACAAGGGGAACCTCAACCCCTCCAGCGGGGGTACCATCGGCTGGAGCACCGACCTGCACGGTTGCGGAACGCCGGAGACGCACGAAAACGGTTTCGACAACAACAGCTGCAAGTGCCAGAAGGTCCCCACCCCGAAGGGGATCGGACCGATCAACCGGGCCTGCGGGCCCTGAACGAAAGCGCCGGGCGCTTCGCCCGGAGCACCTCCAAGGAGAAATGACCATGAAGCGCATTTCGATTCTCGCAGTCATCGCCGGGGCGCTCGCCTGCGGCGGCAGTACCCCGAAGCCGGCCACCTTCACGCAGCCGGCCGGCACGGTGGCGGTGAACTTCGCGGTGGACGACACCGCGAACAAGGTCTGGAAGGACAAGGAGATGTCGTGGAAGGGCTCGATGCTCTACGACACCGCCAGCAACAAGGTGGCCATGGACGCCACCTGGGGCGGCCCCTTCGCTCCCCTCTATGACGACGGTCCCTGGACCGCCGGCGGTCACGAGCCCATCGGCGCGACCGCGGGCGACCACATCTTCGGCGTGACGGTGTTCGTGACGCCGCCGGCCACCGGGTCGGACACCTACTCGTACGGTCTCTGCGACGCCAAGTTCAGCAGCGACAACTGCGCCGGGACGGGCTGGGTGTGGCAGGGCAGCAGCAACGGCTCGTTCAGCGTGGCGGCGGGCGCGACTGCGCCGATCAAGGCCGACGGCCAGTCCTTCAAGCCGTTCGGCACCACCGACGTGCAGCTGGTCCTCGACAAGACGGCGGTGCCCACGACGTTCGACACCTCGAAGATCGAGGTCAAGGGCTCGGCCTGGGGCTGGCAGCTGATCCCGGCCGTGGACGACGGCACCAAGGGCGACGCGACCGCGGGCGACAAGAAGTACACCTTCCAGATGTCTTCCTACGTCGGGGCCGGCAACCAGTACTATCACACCGGCCTGACGGCGAGCGGCGACAAGCCGCAGTTCATCTTCGTGCTCAACGGCGTGGAGTACAAGGTCAGCACCGGCGCGGCCGCCACCGCGGGCGTGTCCGCTTTCATCAAGCCGGCGGGCGCCAGCACCTGGACGGCGGCGACCATCGCCGTCAACGGCGACAAGAACACCTTCATCACCATCCCGTAAACCGACTCGCAGAATCGCGGGCCGGCGGGGACTTCCTCGCCGGCCCGTTTTCTTTTGGAGCCTCTTGTGCTGCTGCTCATCGCCCTGCTCGCAGCGCCGCAGCTGGTCGCCTCGTTCGACGACGACTCCGACGACGTCTCCTATGTCACTCCCAAAGACGCCGGCTTCCAGGACGGTGACTTCGACCTGCGGCGCTTCGCGGTCTCGACCGACGGCGACGACCTGCTCTTCGAAGTCCGGCTGGGCGCGCCTTTCCGCCAGCCGGCCATCTCGCAGCGGACGCAGCAGACCGACCTGCCGCTGTGGAACAACGTCTATCTGCAGAACATCGACATCTACGTGGACACCGACCGCACGCGCACGGGCTATTCGACCTGCATTCCGGGACGGCGCGTCGCCTTCGCGGGCGGGCGCACCTGGAAGGAAGCGGTGGTGATCACGCCCCAGCCCGGCGCGGCCCGCGCGGTGGCGGAGGACGCCATGGGCGAGGCGGCGCGGCACGTGATCTTCGCGCAGGGCCTCGAAGTGCGCGGACGCACGGTGACGGCGCGGGTGCCGGCGCTGGCCTTCGGCGGGCCGCCGCAGAAGTGGTGGGGCTACTCGGTGCACGTCTCGGGCGCCTCGTGGGAGCGCAGCTTCACGGTGACCGACCGGCTGCGCGGCCTCCGCGAGGCGAACGCCTTCACCATGCCGGTGGTGGCGATCCCGGAGGCCTACGCCTTTGGCGGCGCGCCGCCCGGCGAACTGCACCCGCGGGTGGTCGACGTGCTCCTGCCGCGCGGCGCCGACCAGAAGGCCCTGCTCCGCTCCTTCACGGCGGACTCGTTTGCGCGGATGCCGTTCGTGGAGCTGGAGCAGCAGCCGGTCCCGAGCGCGAAGGCCCCCGCAGCCGCGGCGGGAACAGCGCCGGGGACGGTCTCAGCGCCGGCAGCGGTGCCCGCGCCGGAGAAGCCAAAGCCCGCGCCCGGACCGGAGCTGAAGGTCTCTTTCGTGGCCGGAAACATGATCTCGCTCGCCGGCTCGGTGCCGGGCCTCGAGCCGATGCAGTTCGGCGAGGTGCTGGGCCCCGACGGCTCCCCTGTCGCGCGGGTGGTCGTGGTCCAGGTGGTCGAGGGCGGCGTGGTGGTCAGCGCCGTCGAGGGAGCCGAGAAGATCAAGTCGGGAGCGCGCGTGCGCTTCAGCCCTTCACGCCCCCGGCCGTGAGCCCCGAGATCACGTACTTCTGCAGATAGAGGAAGAGCACCACCACCGGGAGCGAGACGATGATCGACCCGGCGGCGAAGTAGCCCCACTGCTGCGAGAAGCCGCCGACGAAGAAGCGCAGCCCCACCGGCGCCGTGTACATCTCCTCCTTGTCCATGAAGGTCGCGGCCAGCACGAACTCGTTCCACGAGGTCATGAAGGAGAAGAGCGCGGTGATGGCCACCGCCGGCTTCGCCAGCGGCAGCACGATGCTCCAGAAGATCTTGCCGTTGGAGGCGCCCTCGATGATGGCCGCCTCCTCCAGCTCCTTGGGGATGGTGTCGAAGTATCCCTTCAGCATCCAGACGCTGAAGGGAATCGAGGTCGCGCCGTAGACGATGATGAGCGACAGCCGCGTCGAGCCCAGCCCGAGGACCTGCACGATGATGATGTAGAGCGGGATCAGCGTCAGTACGCCGGGAAACATCTGCGAGATGAGGAAGGACATCAGCCCCGCCCGCCGCCCCGGAAAGCGGAAGCGCGAGAAGGCGTAGGCGGCGGTGCAGGCGAGGACCACCGAGAGCAGCGCGGTGAAGACCGCCACCACGATGCTGTTGAGCACCCAGCGGCCGAAGGGCTGGTCGGTCATCACCGAGACGAAGTTCGCCGTCGAGAAGTGCTCGGGCCAGGGCGTGATGGCGCGCAGCCGGTCGAAGAAGCCGGGATCCGCCGGCAGGTCGGCGATGGCCAGGCTCTGCTTTCCGGAGAAGGCGATGGCGAAGACCCAGAGCACCGGGTAGAGCGTGAGCGCCACCGCGAGGGCCAGCACCGCGTGCAGCGGGCCGTGGGGAAGCTCCTCTTCACGCCGCGAGCGCGCCATCAGCCCTCCGTCGCTTTCGAGACGCGGTTCTGGACGAGCCCGTAGACCAGCAGGATGCCGAAGATGACGGTGGAGTACGCGGCCGCATACCCGTAGCGGTAGCGCTCGAAGGCGTATTTATAGGCCTGGGTGACGAGGATCTCGGTCGCGCCGCCCGGCTCGCCGCCGGTGACCAGGTAGATGATGTTGAACATGTTGAAGGTCCAGACGATGGAGATGATCACCGCGGGGATGAGCGCGGGCCGCAAGGACGGCAAGGTGATGGCGCGGAACTGCTGCCAGCGCGTGGCGCCCTCGACGCGGGCCGCCTCGTAGAGGTCGGCGGGGATCGACTGCAGCGCGCCCAGCGAGATCACCATCATGAAGGGGAAGCTGAGCCAGCCGTTGGTAGCGAGGGCGGTGAGGAAGGAAGTGAGCGGGCGGTCGAACCAGTTCACCGCCGGCAGCCCGACCATGCGCAGGAAGTGGTTGATGACGCCGAACTGCTGGTGGAACATCCCCTTCCAGATCAGCGCCGTAATGTAGTTGGGCACCGCCCAGGGCAGGATGAGCAGCACGCGGTAGATGGGCTTGAAGAGCAGGTCGCGGGTGTTGAGGATGAGCGCCAGCACCAGCCCCGAGCTGACGCCGATGGTGACGTTGGTCACCGTCCAGATGATGGTGACGATCAGCGTCCAGTAGAAGTTGAGGTAGTTGACCGCGAAGCCGCCCTCCCCGCCGCGCACGACGGAGAAGTCGCCGAGGATGTCGGCGTAATTGCGCAGGCCGATCCAGATCTCCGCGAGCGAACGGTTGGTGTTGTAGAGGTTCTGATCGGTGAAGGAGAGCGTGATTCCGTAGGCGAAGGGATAGAGCACCAGCAGCAGCATGCCGAGGATGGCCGGCGCGATGTAGAGATAGGCCTGCCGGTTGCGCTTGAGCGCCGCGCCGATGCGGCTGAAGACGCCGAAGCCCGTGAGCTGCTGCACGAGGAGCGCGAGCGCCAGCGCGGTCCACAAGGCGCGCTCCAGCTCCCAGGCGCTGCCCGTCGCCGCCGCTTCGACCACCGCCGCGTCGAGGCTGCCGTCGGCGCGGATCTCGCCGCGCGGGCGGCCGAAAGCGTCGGCGTCCCAGCGCTCCGGGGAGCCGGAGGCCAGGATCGCATGCTGCTCCCGCACGCGCGCCGCGACCGACGCGGCCTCCGTCCTGCGCTCGGCGCGGACTTCGGCGACCTGGCGCCGGATGAGGATGCCCAGGGGCGCTGCCAGACAGGCGACCGACACCAGCGCCAGGAGGGCGCGGCGCTCGCCGCAGAGCCAGGCCGCGGCGGCCGCGCCGGCCAGCACCAGGAGGAGCGCGAGCAGGAAGGCGGACCAGGCCGTCTTCGGCGGCGGCGGCAGCGCGCGGGTCAAGAGCTGCACCATGCCGCCCGCCTCGACCGGCGCCGCCACCAGGAGCCGGCCGCCGGCGTCCTCCACCTCGATTTCGAACTTGCGCGCGCCCTCGCTGCGGTTGGTCTGCACCGCCGAGGCGATCCGCTGGGCGCGGTCGAAGAGCGGCTTCTCTTCCCGCTGCAGCCGGCGCGGCAGGGGCCCGTCCGCCCGGGTCGAGCTCTCGAGCTGCAGGCCGCGGACCCAGATCGCCTCCTCGACCTCGGCCGACCGGTCCTGCCATCCGGAGAGCCGCCCCGGCTCGCGGCCGAGCAGCTCCGCCGCCGCCTGCGCCGCCACCACCGCCTGCCGCACCTGCGTCTCCCGCGCCATCTGCCTGCGCGCGTCGGAGACGAATCCGTGCAGCAGCCAGACCGACAGCGCCGCGCCGAGCGCGGTGCCGAAGGCGAAGCGGCGGCGGTGCGAGGACGCCATCAGTGCCGGTGCAGCTTGGCCACGTCCGCCGCCACCTGCGCCTGCGCCTTGGCCATGCCATCCTTGGGCGAGAGGTTGCCCTTCGAGATCCCCGCCAGCGCCGTGGTGGCAGGCGACCAGACCATGGTCATCTCCGGCAGGTTGGGCATCGGCACCGACACCTCCGCCTGCTTGCGGAAGACCTTGAGCACCGGGTCCGCCGCGACTTTCGCGTCGTCATAGACGGCCTTGTTGGCGGGGCTCTGCCGGCCTTCCAGCGCCATCACGCGACCGGCCTCCTTGTCGGTGAGGTACTTGATGAAGTCGTAGGCGGCGTCCTTGTGCTGCGAGGGCGCGGCGATGAAGGCGCCCTCCACCGTCATCCAGGGCCGCATCGGCTTCCCCTCCGCCTCGCTGAGCGTCGGCAGCGTGGCGAGGCCGTAGTCGACGGTGGGCGCGATCTCGCTCAGGAACCAGGGGCCGGAGAAGATCATCGCCGCCTTCTGCTCGTTGAAGAGCGCCGTGATCAGCGCCACCGACGGCTCGGCCGGCAGGATCTTGTCCTTGAAGATCCACTTGAGCAGCTCGTCGAGGGCGAGCACGTTCTGCGGATTGTCGAGCACCGGCTTCGACCCGCCCTCGAAGACGCGCCCGCCGAAGCCGTTCATCAGGGCCGCGTGATAGTAGAAATCGTTGTAGGCATAGGCGAGTCCGAAGCGGCCGGCGGCGGTGTCGGTGAGCTTCTTCGCCACCGCAACCAGCTCGG
>JAYWAJ010000175.1:0-16265 GCA_043782525.1 Deltaproteobacteria bacterium
TAAACGACCCCACCGTCACCTTGTCGAGCTGCGCGTGCAGCGCCTTGGTGTAGGCCGGGTGGCAGTGGCCCAGCGAGTTGACGCCGATGCCGCCGATCAAGTCGACGTAGCGGTTGCCGTCGACGTCCTCGATGACCGAGCCCTGCGCGCGCTCGACCGCGATGCCGCTCGAGAGCGCAAAGCCCTGCAGTCCGGGAGCGAGATGGCGCTGCTCCTCGGCGACGAGGGCGCGCGACTTCGGCCCGGGGATCTCCGTCTGGATGTGGGGTGCCTGGAGGGTCATCTGCACTCTTCAGAAGCCGGAATGGCCTGTGGGATTCCAGACCGCAATCGCCCAAGAGCGGGCACGCTCTAGCACACTTGACGCTCTGCGGAAAAAGCAAAAGCAAAGGCACACCGCGGAGGCGCGGAGGACGCAGAGAAAAGATTCGGGTTGGGCCCAGGTGACACGCCCGGGGGTAGCGCGGGCAAGCCAAAAAACAACTCTGCGTTCTCCGCGCCTCCGCGGTGCGCTTGAAGCCGCTAGAAGGAGGGAAGGGAGGAGGGCTTGTTGGCGTAGGAAAATTCGGAGAGCGCCTGCCCGGTCCGCAGCGTGGCAGGAGAGCCGGGGCGGTCGATGCGCAGCTCGTACTTGTCTTCGTAGGTGTACGCCATCGGGGCCGCCACCGTGCTGATGAGCAGCCGCGACAGGGGCCCCATCTCGTCGAGGACGTCCTGCTTGTAGAGCAGCTTCTTCGATTCGATCCGGACCGTGACCGTCTCTCCCGCCGCGCCGCGGGCGGTGGCGGTGATCTTCTGCGGGACATCGTACTGGAAGTGCCCGCCTGGCTCGTGCTTCAGCGCGGAGAAGGCGATCTTCACGTCGCTCGAGCGCACCTCGGTATGGCCGCCCTGCGAGGTGTAGAGCCAACCCTGCGGAGGAAGATGGGAGCCCTCGGGCGGAAAGAGCACGGCCAGCGCCGCGGTGGTGCCGCTCTGGTCGTCGAACGCCTCCATCCGGTACCAGAGCGAGGCGCTCTTGTACGCCGGCACCGTCGAGTAGCTGGTGTCCGCGTAGCAGAAGCCCTTCATCTTCCGGCTCCCGGACTGCGCGCTCCAGAGGGTGCCGTCGAAGCGGCTGCGCAGCGCGAAGATGGTCTGGTCGAAGACCGCATGCCCGCCGGCGTCGAAGACCACCCGCCCTCCGCCTGGCCGGACCGCCTGCGTCTCGGGCAGCACCGTCGCGTCCACCACCAGCTTGCGGCCGGCGAAGTGCACGTGGTGGCTCGCGTCGGGACCCATGGTCAGCCGCGAGGTGCCCATCTCGATGGCCCCCTCGGGCTGCACGCCCCACTCGCCGGAGTCGAAGGCCTCGCTGTCCTCGGTCGTCCTTCCGTCGGGGGCCACCACCACCGCGCGGACGGCAGCCTTGCCGTGCCCTTCGAGGCCGGCGTTCGACACCAAAAACTGCACCCGCGCGAACGAGCCGTCCTCGGAAGAGAAAAGGAAGGAGTAGCTCTCGGAGTAGTACGCCTCGGGCCGCAGCTTGGGCAGAAAGCTCGTCTGGGTGACGTTGGCGGTGTCGGGCAGGGAGCTGGAGAAGCCGTGCACCTGCTCCTCGGCGAAGGGGTCGCCGTAGGCGACGAAGAGCACCGCCATGGCCGCCAGCCCGGAGGCCACCGCGCCCAGGAGCGCCAGCGCCGGCCGCGGCTTTCCGGTGTGCTCGCGGAAGACGAAGATGCGGTGGAGCGGCAGGTTCCAGCAGAGAGAGACCAGCACCCCGACCAGCGCCGCGGCGATGAGCGGGTTCCAGCGCAGGCCCTCGGTGAGGAGGATGACGCCGACCGTATTCAAGAGGAGCGAGGTCAGCGAGATGGCGGCGTAGCGCGGCACCTCCACCATCACCGAGTTCTGCCGCGACTTGAAAGTGTAGAGCTTGTTGAGGGTGAAGTTGGTGACGGCGCCCAAGAGCGCGCCCAGCGCCCGCGAGGTGCCGGTGTAGATGCCCACCACCTCGAGCAGCAGCGTGAAGGTCCCGTAGTCGACGACGGTCGCAATCGCCGAGGCCACCCAGGCGCGCTGGAACCAGCCGGTCAGCTCATCCTCCGCACCGGAGGAGGGGGGGCTGTGCGCTCCGTCGCGCTTGCGCAGCTCGCTGTGGATGAAGCTGAAGCGGCGCAGCGCGGTGATGTTGGCGAGCACCGCCACCAGCAGGAGCGAGATCAGCATCAGGTGGAAGGCGGGATGAACCACCCCCGCCTCGAGGAGGTGCGAGAGCGACGGCGCCAGCACGCCCGCGGCGCCGACATAGACGGCGCGCTCGGCGCGGTTCATCGAGCCCATGCGCGCGTCGATGCCGCTGATCTCGCCCTTGGCGCGGGCATAGCTGACGAGCAGGGCCCCGCCCATCGACCCGAGGGCCAGCCAGAAGCCGAGCGGGTAGCTGCGATAGTAGGCAGCGATGCCGGCAAAGGTGGCGATCTCGGCGTAGCGGTCGACCGCCGCGTCGATGAGCTCGCCGGCGTCGGAGGCGGTTCCGCGCTTTCTCGCCACCATGCCGTCGAGGGCGTCGAGGATGGCGCAGGCGATCACCAGCCAGCCGCCCATGGTGAAGCGCCCGGTGGCGAAGGCCGCCGCGCCGCCGAGGCTGCAGAGGAGCGACGCTGCCGTGAGCTGGTTGGGGGTCAGGCCCAGGCCGATGGCGAGCTTCTCCATCGGGTCGAAGCACCAGTAGCCGAACTCGAGGAAGAAGCGGCCGAGGAAGACGCTGCCCGGCTCCTTTTTCAGCCGGTCGGGCAGGTAGCGGCCCTTGGCCAGCACGCGCACGCCGTACGCGGCCAGCAGGGCCATGACCCCAGCGATCGTCAGCAGCAGCGACAGTCAAAACCTCCGGGAAGCAGGACGAGCCGGTCCGTCGGTCGGACACACGCGCGCCATTTTTGCGCGTCCGAGTACCCTTTCTGTAACTATTTTGCAACGGGCGGCAAAAAAAGCTCGCCTGCTTTGTCGCTCAGCGCGCGAGCACGACCAGCACCATGGGCAACCCGACGCCCTGGGTTCCGATGGAATCCTCCGGCGGCTCCCCTCGCAAGGCCAGCGTCGCCTCGGGGCCGCCGTCGAGGTTGAGCGCTTCCACCGCGCCGATCTCCTCTGCCAGCCACTTGCCGATCTCCCGGCGCACCGCCGGCCACTGCGAGGCGAAGAGGAGGATGCGTCCGTCCTTGAGCTGGGCGATGGCGGCGGTCCGCGAGGATTCTGCACAATAATGAGGCCCCGCGCAGGCGGCCGCTCCGGCGTGGACCAGCGCCGGGAAGCTCTTGAGCGCCTCGCTCCATTGCTCGGGGTGAAAGTCGGCCGGCGCGAGGATGCGGGGCTGCGGCGCCGTCCTGGGCTCGCGGCTCGAGAGGGAGACGGCGGGGACCAGGCTCTCGGCGCGCGGGCTGGCGCCGAAGAAGAGCGCGTCCTGCCGGTGACAGCCCGCGCCGCGCACCGCTTTTCCGCTGGCCACCAGGTCGCAGGTGGGCCGGACTTCGGTGCCGGGCGGACCGTCCACCGAGTAGAAGGAGCCATTGACGATGGCCACCGCCTCCGGAAACTTCCGCTTCCACTCGGGCAGCGTCGGCCGCGCCGGATCGTAGCGCACCAGGAAGCTGGCCCGGGCCGGGTCGATGAGCAGCACCCGCGCCGCCCAGGCCGGGTCGCCGCCCAGCCCCGCCGCCGCCGCCACCTGCACGCCGGGCGCGACGTCCTTCCACGGCTGGGGAATGATCGGCGCCGAGAGCAGCGCCAGCAGCAGCGTCGTCGTCATCTACAGCCGCTTCCTCCGGCGCCGCTGGGGCCGCCGTTCGGTGGAAGGGAAGATCTCCTGCCCCGCGACCGGCGGCTGCTCGAAGGCCGCGCCCGCGCGCCGGGCCAGCGCCATGAAGCGCTCCTGGCTGCGCACCGGCGTCGCCGGCGTGCCGTACGAGCCGGGGGAGACGCGCTCGTAGTGTCCGTCGGGCATGAGGATGTGCGCCTTGGCGTTGTCGGCGAGCTGGGTGGTGAGGATCTCCTCGGTGATGCGGTCTTTCAGCGCCGCGTCCTCGATGGGGAAGGCCGTCTCGACCCGGCGGATGAAGTTGCGCGGCATCCAGTCGGCGGAGCTGAGCCACAGCTCCTTCTTGCCGCCCGCCTCGAAGAACCAGACCCGGGTGTGCTCGAGGTAGCGGTCGACGATGCTGACCACCCGGATGCGCTCGGAGACGCCGGGCACGCCGGGCCGCAGGCAGCAGATGCCGCGGACGATGAGGTCGATCTGCACCCCGGCCTGCGAGGCGCGGTAGAGCGCCTTGATCACCTCGCTGTCGGCCAGCGAGTTCATCTTGGCGACGATGCGCCCCTTGCCGCTCTGCCGGGCGGTGTCGGCCTCGCGGTCGATCATCTCGATGATGCCGGCCTTCAAGCCCAGCGGCGCGACCTTGAACTTGCGCCACTGGGTGGGCCGCGAGTAGCCGGTGAGGAGGTTGAAGATGCTGGTGGCGTCGGCGCCGAAGTCGTCCTTGGCGGTGAAGAGCGAGAGGTCCGAGTAGATGCGGGCGGTGAAGGGATTGTAGTTGCCGGTGCCGAGGTGCACGTAGCGCTTGAGGCCTCCCGCCTCGCGGCGGACCACCAGCGCGACCTTGCAGTGGGTCTTGTAGCCGATCAGGCCGTAAACGACGTGGACGCCGCTCTGCTCCAGCGCCCGCGCCCACAAGATGTTGGCCTCCTCGTCCATGCGCGCCTTCAGCTCGACCAGCGCGGTCACCTGCTTGCCGTTCTCGGCGGCGCGCTGCAGGGCGCGGACGATGGGTGAATCCTTGCCGGTCCGGTAGAGCGTGATCTTGATGGCCAGGACGGCAGGGTCCTCGGCGGCGCCCTCGATGAAGCTCACCACCGGGTCGAACGATTCGTACGGATGGTGCAGCAGGACATCTTTTTCGCGGATGAGGCGGAAGAGGTCGCGCTCGCCGTCGCCCAGGGCGGGCGAGATGACCGGCGTGAAGGGCTCGTCGTGCAGGTCCTTCTGCTCGATGCGCTGGAGCAGCGGCAGCAGGTCCGGGATGTTGAGCGGCCCGTTCAGGCTGTAGACGTCGGAGGCGCCCAGCTTGAGGGCGCGCACCAGGTACTCGGAGAGGTGCTGCTCGGCGTGGGCCGCGATCTCGAGCCGGACGGCGCTGCCCCGGTCGCGCCGCCGCACCTCGCGCTCGATGGTGACCAGCAGATCCTCGGCCTCTTCCTCGTCGATGGTCAGGTCCCAGTTGCGGGTGACGCGGAAGGCCCAGCAGCCCTCGATGGGCATGCCCGGGAAGAGCTGCGCCACGTACCGTCCGATGACGTCCTCGAGCAGGACGTAGGTGCGCTGTCCGCCGGAGTCGGGGACTTCCACCAGGCGCGGCAGCACGCTCGGCACCGGCACCACGCCGTAGCGCAGCCGCGCACCCGGCGCGCTGGGCTGGAAGCGGACGGCCAGGTTGAGCGTCTTGTTGCGCAGATGCGGGAAGGGGTGCCCGGGGTCGAGCGCGATGGGGGTGAGCACCGGAAAGACGTCGCGGGCGAAGTAGTCGGCGACGAAGTGGTCGCCTTCGGGCGACAGCTGCGCGGTGGAGATGAGCCGCACGCCGGCCCGGTCCAGGTTGGGCAGCACGTCGCCCAGGAGCGCGCGGTACTGCCGCCCGACCATCTCGTGGCAGCGCTGCGAGACCGCGGCCAGCTGCTCACCGGGGCTCATCGCATCCGGGCCGCTCTCCTCGACGTGTCCGGAGAGCTGCTGCTTGAGCCCGGCGACCCGGATCATGAAGAACTCGTCCAGGTTCGAGCTGGTGATGGCGAGGAACTTGAGCCGCTCCAGCGCGGGCACGCCGGGGTCGAGGCCTTCCTCCAGGACGCGATCATTGAAAGCCAGCCACGACAGCTCGCGATTGATGAAGAAGCGCGCGTCGTTGAGGTTCTGGACTGCCGATTGCGGGAGTGCCACCACCGCGGCGTCCGGAGGCGGCACCACGGTAAGGGCCGCCTGCAGGGGGCTCACGGGCAGCACTCCGCCGGCGGGAGTGGCGAGGGATCCGGGTGCCTGAATGGTGCCGTCCACGCACTGGACTCTACACGCGGGCCCCTCCCTTGACAATCCGACGCGATGCGTTATTTATAGATCCCTAACGCATTGCAACACGGAGGAATGACCGTCATGAACGACTTTCAGGCGAAGATCCAGGAAGCTTTCCAGCAGGCGCAAGCCAAGGCGACGACCCGCGCCCGCGAGTTCGAGCAGGAGGCCCGCAAGGTGCTGGAGACGCTGGGTGATCGCGCCCAGGCAGAGATGAAGACGCTGGTCTCGCAGGCTCAGGCCAGCTCCCGCGAGCAGATGCTCATCCTCGGCGTCGAGCTCGAGAAGCTGGGAAAGCGGCTCCAGGAGATGGCCGCCGCGCCCGTCGGAGCCAAGCCCCCCGAGGCCGCGCACGCCGCCGATGAAAAGGCGACGCAGCCGGTCCCCGGCGCAGTGCAGTAACCGACAAAAAGGTCTGTAATGTAGGACATTCACGCCGGTCGGGCACTTGCCCGGCCGGCGAAACGGCTGTTAGCCTCCCCCCGAAGTCGATCCGAGCAGCCAGGCTGGCGTTTTTCTAGTGCCACCGCTGTTCAACGAGTGACCAACGACCTGAAGTCCCGGGTCCTGCTGAAGAGGAGGCACTTCAAGAATGACGGGAGGCACTGCCAGGACCTTTGCCATCGCGGGCATCTGCGCGGCCTTCGTGCTCGCCGGGGCCGCGGCAGAAATCGTCCTGCTTCCCCGCGCGGTCCCCACGCTGCCAGGGCCGCTCAAGCTCACGGACGGCCAGCCCACCGTCATGACCCAGCCGGCCCTGGAGGCTTTGCTCGCCAAGGTGGCCAAATCGCTCGATCCCGAGCTTCGGACCAAGCTGGCCGAGGCCGTGCTGACGGAATCGTCCCGCGGCGGTCTGGACCCGCTCTTCGTCCTCTCCCTGGTGGCGGTGGAGAGCCGCTTCCGGATTTCGGTGTCGAGCGAGCGGGGCGCCTACGGCCTGATGCAGCTCAAGCCTTCGACCTTCGCCTGGATCGCCGGCCGGGAGCCCGACATCGGCGGCGACGACGGCGCGGTCAGCGAGGACCCGGTGGTCGACGTCCGCCTCGCCGTCCGCTACTTCAAGTGGCTCGAGCACCGGTTCCACACCCGCGACGACGCCCTGATGGCCTACAACGCGGGCCCCCGGCGGCTGATGCAGTACAAGAAGGCCGGGGAGATCCCCGACTCGCTGCGCGAGTACCCGCGCCGGGTGATGAAGGAGTACCAGCGCTTCGTGAAGATCGTCGCGGGCACTGCCGACCCCCGGACCGGGATGCTGGCCCGCGCCAACTAGCGCGACGGCCGGGCGGCGCCGGCCTTTTTCCCTTCTGGCTTCCGGCACGGCCCGCCTCTAGACTGCGGCGGCCCCATGAACGCGTACACCTTCCGCATCACGCAGCCGGAAACCCGCCGCATCGAAGTCGAGCTGTCGGTCGAGGCGCGGGGCGAGGCGCAACTCGACGTGCGGCTCCCCGTCTGGACACCGGGCAGCTACCTGGTCCGCGAGCACCAGCGGCACGTCGATGGGCTCAATGCGCAGGCCGAGGACGGCAGCGAGCTGCCGGTGGCCAAGGTCGACAAGCACACCTGGCGCATCGCCACGGCCGGCGCCCGCACGGTGCGGGTCGCCTACCGCCTGCACTGCTTCGAGCTGACGGTGCGCACCAACCACGTCGACGCCACCCACGCCTTTCTCAACCCCAGCGCCGCGGTCATCTTCGTGGTCGGGCGCGAGCACGAACCCTGCACGGTGCTCTTGCAGATGCCGGAGTCGTGGCGGGCGTGGGTGGCCTTGCCGCTCGAGGGTCAGCGGTACCTGGCGCAGGATTACGACGAGCTGGCGGACAGCCCCTTCGAGCTGGGGACCGAAGGCTCACACACCTCGCATGCCTTCAGCGCGCGCGGCGTGCCGCACGAGGTGGTGGTGTGGGGCCGCGGCGACTTCGACGCGCGGCGAGTGATACCGGATATACAAAAAATCATCGACGCCGAGGCGGCCATCTTCGGCGGCCTGCCCTACCAGGATCGCTACCTCTTCATCCTCCACCTCAACGACAAGGGGCGCGGCGGGCTCGAGCACCGGCGGTCCTGCGCGCTCCTGGTGCCGCGCTTTTCCTTCGTGCAGAAGTCGGCGTACGAGGACTTCCTGCTGCTGGTGGCCCACGAGTTCTTCCACCTCTGGAACGTCAAGCGCCTGCGCCCGGCGGCCTTCACCCCCTACGACTGGACGCGGGAGAACCACACCCGCCTGCTCTGGGCGATGGAAGGCCTCACCTCCACCTATGAGGTGATGGCGCTGCGCCGCGCCGGCCTCATCACGCCGCAGCGGTTCCTCGAGATCTGGGCGGAGCGCTGCACCCAGTTGCTGCGCACGCCGGGGCGGCTGCGGACCTCGCTGGCGCAGGCGTCCTTCGACGCCTGGATCAAGCACTACCGGCCGGACGAGAGCACGCAGAATACGACGGTCTCGTACTACCTGAAGGGCAGCGTGGTCGGCTTCCTGCTCGACCTGGAGCTGCGCCGGCGGAGCGGGGGGGCGCGGTCGCTCGACGACCTGGTGCGCGTGCTCTTCGAGAAGCACGGCGCCGCGCCGGGGCTGCCGGAGGACGGCGTCGAGAAGGCCGCCATCGAGCTTTTGGGCGGAGAGAAGGGCCTGCACGACTGGTTCGAGACGGCGGTGCGGTCGACCCGGGAGCTGCCGCTTGCGGAAGCCCTGGCCGCGGTCGGCCTGACCGCCGTGCAGCACGCCGCGCGCAACGCCGAGGACAAGGGCGACGCCGAGGAGGATCCCACCGACGCCCCGGATCCCGCCGCGCAGACGCGGGCCTGGCTGGGCGCGACCCTGCGCGATCGCGCCGGGTCGCTGGAGGTGACCGCCGTCGCCGAAGGATCGCCGGCGCAGCAGCGCGGGCTGGCGGCGGGGGACGAGCTCATCGCCTGCGACGGCTTTCGCGCCGACCTCAAGTCGCGCCTCTCCCGCGCGCAGCCGGGGCAGACGGTGCGGCTCTCGCTTTTCCGCATGGACGAGCTGCTCGAGGTGGCGGTGCAGCTGGCCCCGGCGCCGCGCGACACCGTCATGTTCGTCCCCGCCGGCAGGGCGCCGCCCGAGATCCACACCCAGCGCGAGAAGTGGCTGGGCGCCGTCTGGCCCGCGGAGTGATTGCGCCGGACGCCGGCCGCGAGTAAAGACCCCCTCGTGCGCGTCAGCGAAATCTTCTTCAGCATCCAGGGCGAGTCGACGCTGGCGGGGGAGCCCACCGTCTTCGTGCGCTTCACCGGCTGCGACCTGCGCTGCGGGTACTGCGACACCGAGTACGCCTTCTACGGCGGCAGCCCGATGACCCGCGCCTCCATTCTCGAGGCCGTATCAAAATATCCGTCGGCCCGTCTCGTCTGCCTCACCGGCGGCGAGCCGACGCTGCAGAAGGAGCTGCCGCAGCTGGCGCAGGACCTCCTCGACCGCGGCTACCAGGTGTCGCTGGAGACCCACGGGCAGCGGCCGCTGGAAAATGTCCCGCGCGGCGTGCGCAAGGTGGTGGATCTCAAGACGCCGGGCTCTCGGGAGCCGCACACCGACTTCACCCAGCTGGAGAAGCTGGGCGCAGGCGACGAGATCAAGGTGGTGGTCTGCTCGCAGGAAGACTTCCGCTGGGCAGTCGGGCAGCTCGACCGGCTGGGCTTGTGGGGCCGGGTGCCGGTGCTCTTCTCTCCGGCCTGGGGCGAGGTGGTGCCGCAGGATCTCGCGCAGTGGGTCCTTTCGAGCGGCAAGCCCGCGCGCCTGCAGCTGCAGCTGCACAAGCTCATCTGGGGAGAGAAGAGAGGCGTATGAAGCGGCCTTGCTACGTGATCGATGCCTTCAGCGGCCAGCCCCTCGCCGGCAACGCCGCGGGCGTGCTGCTCGACGGGGCGGAGCTGGACGGGAAGGCGATGCAGAAGATCGCCGCCGAGCTCAAGCACAGCGAGACGGCCTTCCCGCTGCCGGCGCGCGATCCGACGGCGTCCTTGCACCTGCGCTGGTTCACGCCGACCTCCGAGGTCGCCTTCTGCGGGCACGCGACGCTGGCGACCTACCACGTGCTGGTCGAGGAGGCGGCCCGCATCCGCGTGGCGGCGGGGGGCGTCACCCGGACCTCCTTCACCTGCCAGAGCGGCAGGCTCAACGTCGAGCTCTCCCGCGACCAGGGCCGCCTGCGCGTCCTCATCGAGACGCCGGCCAGCCGCTTCGAGCCGGCGCAGCTTTCCGGCGAGCTGCTCACCGCGCTCGGCCTCGTCCCCGAGGTGCTCGACCCCAAGATCGCGCCGCAGAAGAGCGCCATCCTCGAGGGCAACCTCTACCTCGCCGTGCGCGACCGCGAGGCGCTCGCCCGCTGCCGGCCCGACGCCGCGGCGCTTTCGGAGATGGGCAAGGCGCTGGGAGTCGCCGGATACGTCGTCTACGCCTTGAACCCGAAGCCGGGCGTCGACGCGGCGGTGCGCTGCTTCTTTCCCGGATACGGAATCCTCGAGGACCCGGTGACCGGCAGCGCCGCCGGGCAGCTGGGCGTCCTCATCCAGAACGCGCTGCCGGAGATCCTGCCGCGCCGGCTCCTCTTCACGCAGGGCGACGAGATGGGACGGCCCGGCGTCGTCGAGGTGGAGGTCCGGCCGGAGGCGGAGCCAGGAAAAATCCGCGGCTGGATCGGCGGACGGGCGGTCACGGTGCTGCGCGGCGAGCTCTTGCTGTGACGCCGCGCAAGACCTTGCCGCCCCGCGAGTCGCCGCTGCGCAGGTCGCTGCCGGCGCTGCGCGACATCCACTCCGAGCGGGACACCCGAAGGCTCGCCCTCGACCGCGCCGGCGTCAAAGGCCTGCGCTACCCCATCTGCGTGCTCGACCGGCAGCGCGGCCAGCAGCACACCGTCGCCGAGATCGACATGAGCGTCTCGGTGCCGCAGCGGCGCAAGGGCGCGCACATGAGCCGCTTCGTCGAGCTGCTCAACAAGCACCGCCGCGAGATCGACATCCGCAAGTTCCGCTCGCTCTGCGCCGAGCTGCGAAAAGACCATGACGCCGAGGCGGCCCACGTCACGGTCCGCTTTCCCTACTTCATCGAGAAGACCGCGCCGGTGAGCGGCGAGCGCGGGCTGGTCGACTACGCCTGCACCTTCGGCGCGAGCGTCACCAGCAAGGGCTCCGATCTCTGGGTCGCCGTCGACGTCCCGGTGACCAGCCTCTGCCCCTGCAGCAAGGCGATCAGCAAGCACGGCGCGCACAACCAGCGCAGCCTGGTCTCGGTGCGCGCCTGGTTCGCCAAGTTCTTCTGGCTCGAGGACCTGATCGCGCTCGTCGAGGACTCCGCCAGCTCGGAGCTGTACGCGCTCTTGAAGCGCCCCGACGAGAAGTACGTCACCGAGCGGGCATACGAGCGCCCGCGCTTCGTCGAGGACCTGGTGCGCGAGGTGGCGACGCGGCTGCGGGCCGACCCCAACTTCACCCGCTGGGAGGTGGAGGCCGAGAGCTTCGAGTCGATCCACGCCCACAACGCCTACGCCGCGCTCGCCGGCCCGAGGAAACATCCTTGACCCCACTCGGGATTCAAGTGACCCTCTCTCCATGCTCGCGATGCTCCTGGCCGCAACCTTTCTGAACGGCGTCAACATCGACGGCCTGCGCGCGCAGAGCTTCGAGAAGTGCAAGACGGTCAAGATCGACGACCGCGGCGACGTCTACCTCGACTGCCCCGGCTACGAGGTCCAGGCCGCGCCGGCCCCGGCGACGCCGCCCCTGCCTGCGCCAACGGCTTCCGCTCCGCTGGTCCCGTCGGCGCCGACGCCCGCCGCCGCGCCCCCGGGCGGGCCGATCAGCAAGCACTACTGGATGGTCTCCGAGGAGAATCCGGGCGCGCAGTACGACCTCGACGTCTTCGTCAACTCGAAGTGGGTGCGCAAGGTGAAGGCGGGCGAGCCGCAGATAGTGCTCGAGGTGACCAGGTACCTGTCGCCCGGACCGAACAAGGTGCTCTTCGCCGCCACCAAGCACCTCGAGCCGGGACACAAGAGCGCCTCCCGCGCCTCCTTCCTCAAGATCACCGTCGGCGAGGGCGAGTCGGGCGGGAACACGGTGATGATCGACAACCCGCTGGTCGAGTGCAAGCGCACCGCGGCCGAGACCGAAAACGTCAACGAAGAATTCACCCTGCAGGCCCGCTGATGCTCGAGGAAGATCCGCTTCGCACCCACGTCCCCGCAGAGCCTTCGCGCATCGCCGCGATCTACGAGTCCACCAACCAGCCGCTGGTGCAGCCCACCGGGCGGGCGGCGCAGTCGGCGCAGGCGGCGGTGGTGGCGCTGCAGGACGGCCCGCTCTACGACGTGGTGGTGGCGCTGACCCTTTCGGGCTCGGGGGAGAACATCGTCTATGCCGCGCCGCCGGTGCAGGAGAAGGACCTGGCGGTGTCCATCGAGGAGGCGCTCAACTTTGCCGAGAGCATGGGCTTCATCCTCGACGCCACCGGCTGGAGCAACCTCGACGACGCGCACAAGAGCGAGCTGGTCGAGCGCATGCCCGCCTTCCGCCCGGCGCCGGCCATGGTGGCGCAGCCGGTCGAGCGGTTGAAGTCGTCCGACCCGGTAGCGGCGGTGGCGCGGCTGTTCGCGGCCTTCTGCGCGCTGCTCCTCCTTTCCTGTAGCGGCGTCACCGCCGAGCAGCGCACGCAGGCGGCGGAGATCCACCAGCAGCTGGGCGACAACCTGCTCCACGACGGCGACGCGCAGCAGGCGATGAAGGAATACCTCCAGTCCATCGACGCCGAGGACACGCCCGAGGCGCGCAACGGCCTCGGCCTCATCTACGCCTGGTCGCTGGGGCGGCAGCAGGACGCCGAGAAGGAGTTCCAGCGCGCGCTGGTCCTGAAGCCCGACTACAGCGAGGCGCTCACCAACCTCGGCGCCCTCTACATCTCGCGCGGGCGCTTCGCCGAAGCCATTCCGCTGCTCGACAAGTCGGCGCGCGATCCGCTCTACCGCTCGCGGGTCCTGGCGCAGAGCAATCTCGGCTGGGCGCTCTACAAGACCGGGCAGGCCGAGCGGGGCATCTCGGAGATCCGCGGCGCGCTCACGGTGGCGCCCAAGTACTGCCTGGGCTGGCGCCAGCTGGGGACCATCTACTCCGACCAGGGCCGGCTCGAGGACGCACGGGAGGCCTTCGACCGCTACGTGGCCGAGTGCCCCGACGTGGCCGACGCGCATCTGCAGAGCGGCAAAGTTCTGGCCCGGCAGTCCAAGGCCGCGCAGGCCCGCGTCCAGTTCGAGCACTGCGCGGCGGCCAAGGACGCCAAGGACAAGCCGGTGGCCGCCGAGTGCGCGAAGTTCCTCAAGGACCTTGGCACGCCTTGAGCTTCGGCGCGTACCTCAAGCAGAGCCGGGTGCTTCGCGAGCTGTCGCTCGAGGAGGTGGCCACGGCGACCCGGCTGCAGGCGCGGATCCTCCGGGCGCTGGAATCCGACGACTTCGCCGAGCTGCAGGATCAGGCCCACGCGCTGCTGGTGGCGCGGTCGTACGCGACCGCCATCGGGCTCGACCCCGAGGAGACGGCCCTGCGCCTGACGGAGGAGATGCAGCTGCGCGAGCCGCGGGCAGCCTTGCGCAAGCCGTTCTTGCGCCGCCTCTGGGAGGCGCGGCCGCGCGACCCGCTGGTGTGGATCATCGTCCTCGCGACCGCCATCGCCATCGCCGCGCTCTTCTTCAAGCAGCATTAGCTCCGGGCGGCACTAAGATGGCGCCGTGGACCTTCGCGCACACCGGATGGAGGCGCTGGTGCTGCGGAGCATCGCCTACGGCGAGGCCGACGCAGTGGTCCAGCTGCTCACGCGCGGGCGCGGGCGGATCGCGGCGTTCGTGCGCGGGGCCAAGACCTCGCGCAAGCGCTTCGGCGGCGCGCTGGAGCCCTTCGGGCGCATCGAGGCGCTGCTCTCCGAGCGCGAGGGGCAGGAGCTGTGGTCCCTGCGCGAGGCGCGCGTGGTCGAGGGCCACGCCGGCCTGCGCGACGACCTGCACCGCATCGCGCACGCCGGATACGCCGCGGAGCTCGCGCACGACCTGACCCGCGCCGGCGAGCCGGCCGACGGGCTCTTCGCGCTGCTGGAGGAGTTCCTCACCCGGCTGGCGTCGGGCGCGGCCACCAGCGGACGCCTGCGCGCCTTCGAGCTGTTGGCGCTGGAAGCGGCGGGGCTCGCGCCGGAGCTGTCGGCCTGCGCGCGCTGCGGCGAGGAGGTGCCGCCGGGCAGGGCGACCTTCGATCCGGAGGCGGGAGGGCTCACCTGTACCCGATGCACCGTTCGCACCTCCGGCGTCGCCCTCACCCATGCCGCCCGCGCCGCCCTCTGGCAGCTGCGCTGGGGCGGGCTGGCCGCCGCCGATGCCCCGCAGAGCGCCGACGGCTCGGGCCGCCCCGCCGACGCCCGCGCCTTCGAGGACGCCGCCGCCCAGGCCGCGCGCCCGCTCTCCCTCTTCCTGCGGCACCACCTGGGACATGCGCTCAAGAGCGCCGGGTTCCTCGAGCAGGTGGGCGCGCCGGTCTGAAGACAAGCACGGCGCCCCCGCCAGGTCGTCGAGGGAACGGAGCCGCCCTAGTACCGGAAGGTCGAGGCGAGGAAGAAGTAGACGAAGAGCTGCTTCACCTCCGCCGGCCGGAAGCCTTTCGGATCGATGATGCCGGTGGGGTCGTTGGGCACCGCGTCGTCGCCCTTGCCGTAGGCGACCGAGATGCCCAGCCGCGAGATGGAGTGCTGGCCGATCAGCCCCAGCGTGGCGCTGCCGCCGTAGAGCGAGACGCGCGGCTGCCGGCTGGAGCCCGCCGCCAGCGTGCCGTCGGGGTTGAGCTGGAACTCGGGGGCGCCGCTGCGCGAGGTGAAGAGCCCGCCCGCCAGCGAGTAGTCGGGGTTGAGCAGGTACTCGCCGCCGGCGTTGAGGTCGACCACCGCGGTGCGCTCGACGTGGTCCTGCACCCGCAGCCGCTGGGCGATGGAGGGGTCGACGCTGAACCGGTCGTAGCTGGTGCCGAGGTGCCCCGTGATCTGCCCCGAGAGCGTCCAGCGGTGCGGCTTGATCCAGGAGGCGCCCAGCCGCAGCAGCACCGGCACGAAGGTCCGGCTGTTGACCTCGACGGTGTTGATCACCGTCGCCTGCGAGCGCGAGCCGGGGGGCGCGGTGGGGTCGCTGATCACGTCCTGCACGCGGACGGTGCCTGCCGAGTGCAGGGGGAGGCCGGGAAGCCCCAGCGCCGCACCCAGCACCCACTCCGGCGAGTGGTGGTACTTGGCGCCCAGCAGCGCGACCAGGTTCGCGTTCTCGAAGGAGGCGCTGGCGTGGTAGACGCCGACCGTCGGCTCGGTGCTGGCGCCGGAGAGGGAGAGCGCATCCTCCGAGGTCTCGTAGAGCCGCAGCACGTAGTGCAGCGCCAGCCCGACGTTGAGCTTGTCGTCGAGCCGCATCCCCACGCCGGCGGCGATGTTGAAGGTCCGGTCCATGACCCGGGTCTGGACCTGGAAGGGCGAGGTGGCGTCGGCGCCGTAGGAGCGGAACTGGGGCACGGTGACGTCGAAGCCGTAGGCGAAGGGCGTGCCGCGCTCGTCGAGGTCGCCGACGCCCTTGAGCAGGCCCGCCTCGCCGGGGATGACGTTCAGCTGGTTGAGCGAGGCCAAAGAAAAGGTCCCGCTGCCGATGGTGATGGCGCCGCGGCTCTGCCGCTCGAAGCCGTAGAGCGAGGCGCTGACGTTGACGTTGAGCTTGCGCGCGTCGCAGATGCCGGCGGGGTTGTAGTAGAGGCCGCTCGGGTCGTCGCTCAAGGCGACGAAGGCGCCGCCCAGCGCGGTGGCGCGCGAGCCGACCGGGAAGTCCTGGTAGCGCGAGTCGTCGGCGCGGGCGGGCAGGGCCAAGAGCAACAGGAAGAGCGCGATGGCTTTCCAGAGCGCGACGGCGGCCGCCCCCGGATCGCGCGCGCCCAGCACGGACCGGATGCAGGCGACGCCGCGGGCGCCGGCGTCGAGGCAGCGGGAGGCGTTGCCGGCGTCGACTCCGCCGAGCGCGAAGACGGGGAGGCGCGTCGCCTTGCAGGCGGCGGCCAGCTTCTCGAGGCCCTGGGCCGTCTTTCCGGGCGTCTCGAACACCGGCGCGAAGACGCAGAAGTCCGCCGCCGAAAGCAAAGCCTC